>JAEUSV010000128.1 GCA_016788485.1 Flavobacteriales bacterium | reverse complement strand
TTCCAAGCTTCGCGGTCGTCAGGCTAAGCGATCGCCACGCCGGCCGCAGGCCGCAGTGGCATCACCGATAGGCCGGCTCGCGAATGTGAAGCAGCTTGTTCAGCGCGGCACATTCGGAGCGCCCAGCGCTGCCCACCAAAGAGCCCCGCGCGCCAGGCATTCCTCTGCGTTCTCTGCGTCCTCTGCGGTTCCTCCGGAGCGCGCAGCGCGACCCCCAAGGAGCCCCGCCCGCCAGGCATTTCTCTGCGCCTCCGCGCCTCTGCGGCCACCCCTTCGCCCGCCAGGCATTCCTCTGCGTGCT
This sequence comes from Flavobacteriales bacterium, assembly GCA_016788485.1. Lineage (GTDB taxonomy): Bacteria > Bacteroidota > Bacteroidia > Flavobacteriales_F > PHOS-HE28 > PHOS-HE28. The sequence goes on along the minus strand of JAEUSV010000128.1, from coordinate 49,348 downwards.
CTGCGTTCTCTGCGGTTCCACCGGAGCGCGCAGCGCGACCCCCAAGGAGCCTCGCCCAGCTGGGCATTTTCTGCGTGCTCTGCGTTCTCTGCGGACCTTTTGATCGCCAGCACCCACACGGGCATGAACAGCCTTCGCCGTATCGGCGGCGGGCGCGGTACGTTTGCGGCGCCCAGCTGCGGCCCTCCATGCCACTCCACATCCGACCCGCCACGGAGCAGGACCTGCCGGCCATCCTCGCCATCATGAACGAGGTGATCGCCAACTCCCTGGCCATCTACGCCTATGCCCCGGTTCCCCTGGAGGACCGCCAGGCGTGGTTCGCGGCGCAGCGGGCCGGTGGCTGGCCCGTGCTCGTGGCGGAGCTGCAGGGCAAGGTGGTGGGCTTCGGCAGCATCGGTCCCTTCCGCACGCGGCCGGCCTACAAGTACTCCGCCGAGCACAGCGTGCACGTGGACGCCGCGCACCGCGGCAACGGCGTGGGCAGCGCGCTGCTCACCGCGCTCATCGCCGAGGCACAGGCGCTGGGCCTGCGCACCCTCATCGGCGGCATCGACGCCGGCAACACTGGCAGCCTCGCCTTCCACGCCCGCTACGGCTTCGCGGAGTGCGCGCGCATCAAGGATGTGGCGTTCAAGTTCGGCCGCTGGCTCGACCTCGTGTTCGTGCAGCTCATCCTGCCCGGCCCCGCAACACCCACCGAGCAGTGAGCAGCGACACGCCCTCCCGCCTGCGCATCTACCTGGCCTTCGCGGCCATCTACCTCATCTGGGGCAGCACCTACTACTTCATCCAGGTGGCGCTGCGGGGCTTCCCGCCCTTCATGCTCGGCGGCCTTCGCTTCCTTACGGCGGCGGCGATGCTGTTCGGGTGGAGCCTGGCCACGGGCGTCAGCATCCGCCCCGGCCGCGACCTGCGCACGGCCATCATCACCGGCTTCCTGCTCTGCTTCGTGGGCAACGGCGCGGTGGTGTGGGTGGAGCAGAGCATCGCCAGCAGCGTGGTGGCCATCGTCATCTCCGTGGCGCCGCTCAGCTTCGTGGTGCTCGACCGGCCGCAGTGGCCCGTCAACTTCCGCAGCTGGAACACGCTGCTGGGCGTGGTGGCAGGCTTCGCGGGCGTGCTGCTCCTCTTCAGCGAGAAGCTCGCCGCGCAATGGTCCGCCGGCGAGGTGAGCGCCGAGGGCTCGGCGCTCTTCATCCTCCTCTTCGGCATCCTGGGCTGGCCCGCCGGCTCGCTCTACGCCAAGTACAACCCCGCCCGCATCCCCAACCTGGTGAACAGCGGGTGGCAGATGCTCACCGGCGCCTTCTTCTTCCTGCTCGTGAGCGCCGGCCGCGGCGAGTGGACCACCATGGACTGGACCGCGGTGCCGCTCGATGCCTGGCTTTCCATCGCCTACCTCATCGTATTCGGCTCCATCATCGGCTTCAGCGCGTACGTGTGGCTGCTGCAGGTGCGGCCCGCCACGCAGGTGAGCACCTACGCCTACGTCAATCCCGTGGTGGCGGTGCTGCTGGGCGTGTTCGTGGGCAACGAGCAGCTGGGCTGGCGCGAGCTCACCGGCCTGGTGGTGATCCTGGGCGGCGTGCTGCTGATCAACCTGGCGAAGTACCGGAAGGGGCGGAGCGCGTAGTGCTTCGTTGTTCGTTGTCCGTTTCCTCGGTGGAACGTGTGATGGATGGCCTGCGCACCTCACCCTTCAGCCTTCTGTTCCATTGCGCCCTCTTCGGCACATCGGAGCGCTTTGCGCGACCACCGAGGAGCCCCGCGAGCCCGGCATTTCTCTGCGCCTCCGCGCCTCTGCGGCCAACCCTGCGCCCACCAGGCATTCCTCTGCGTGCTCTGCGTTCTCTGCGGTTCCACCGGAGCGCGCAGCGCTGCCCACCAAGGAGCATCGCCCGCCAGGCATTCCTCAGCGTGCTCTGCGTCCCCTGCGGTTCAACCGGAGCGCGCAGCGCGACCAGCAAGGAGCAAGGCCCGCCCGGCATTTCTCTGTGCCCTCTGTGCCTCTGTGGTGAACAAGGAGCCCCGCCCACCCGGCATTTCTCTGCGCCTCCGCGCCTCTGCGGCCACCCCTTCGCTCGCCAGGCATTCATCTGTGTCCATCCGTGTTCATCCGTGGTTCGTATTCACAGGTGCCGCGCCAAGCATCTTCCAACCTTCGCGGTCGCCAGGTTAAGCGTTCGCCACGCCGGCCGCTGGACTTGGTGGGGTCGCTTGCGGGCCGGCTCGCGAATGTGAAGCAGCTAGTTCTGCGCGGCGTGTTCGGAGCGCGCAGCGCGACCACCAAGGAGCAAGGCCTGCAAGGCATTTCTCTGCGCCTCCGCGCCTCTGCGGCCCCATCCACCGCCTCCTTTCACCGCTCCCCCTCCAACCCGAACAGCCTCAGGTTATCGATGTGCAGCGCATCGTTCACCACCGCGTTCCACCGCGCCAGCGCCTTGCGATCGCGCCCCAGCGCCGTTTCGCGGCGGTAGCGCTCGGTGGTGCGCTCCATATCCCGTGTGCATTCCGCATGGATGCGGCGCGCCACCTCCACGTCCGTCACGCCCCGCAGCCGCTCCGCCATGCGCCGCCGTTCCAGCTCGCACAGGTCGAAGAAGAGGTTGAGGTAGCAGTCCGTCTCCTGTTCCTCGGGGATCAGCCAGTAGCTGCGGAAGCCATCGAACACCGTGGCGCTGTGGAAGCGCAGGCTGTCGCCCACCGGGTCCATGGCCAGGTACAGCTGCGCCACCAGCTCCACCTTCACCGCATCGGGTGCCGTACCGTACTTGGCCACCACGCCCTGCCCGTCGTAGGTGCGCTGCGGAAAGCTGTACTTGATGCCGATGCGCCGCTCCGCGCTCCAGAAGGCATAGTTGCTCTCGAAGAAGGTCGCGTGCCGGGGCAGGTCGAGCCCGTGGCCCAGCAGCTGGCCGTTGGTGCGGAGGAAGTCGAGCGCGCGCCGCTGCTGCTCGGTGCGCAGGAGTTGCGGCGCCCCGGCCCAGAACACGCTGTCGTAGGGCAGGAAGGTGATCTTGCGGTAGTCGTCCTGCTGCGCGTCGTAGTCGAACAGGGGCAGCACGAAGGCGCTTCCACGGTCGAAGGGATGCATCACGCCGGTGCTGTGCACCACGTCGTTGCGGCGCTCGCTGCGGTAGCGCAGGGTGTAGTCCAGCGTCACCAGCTCCAGTTGCGGCGACCCGTCGACCGACACGAAGTCCTGCGTCACGTGCAGCTGCACCGAGTCGAGCTGCGGGCCTTCCCACAGGGGGCGGAAGGGGTGCACACTGCAATCGGTGCAATGCAGTTCGATGCGCCGCGGGGCCAGCGTGGCGGTGTCGAGCCAGGCGGTGCCGCTGAAGTGCGTGCCGTCGTCCACGCGCGGCGCGAACCGGATGCGGTACAAGGGCACCTCCGCGGGCTGCACGCCTTCCAGCGTTACGTCGAAGGCGCGCCGCAGCTCCTTCGCGCTGCCTTGGAAGGGCGTGGCCGCGAACAGGCCGTTGTCCTGCGCCACGTCCAGCCGCATGATGGCCTTGGAGGTGTTGAGGTTCACGAAGTAGCGCTGGTCCACCGGGGCGATGGCGATGCGGCCGTTCTTCAGCTCGAGCGCCTCGATGCGCGGCCCGTCGAAGGTGGCGTTGTAGAAGGCCTCCACCATCTCCACCTCGCGGCCGGCGCAATGGGTGCCCAGCCCGAAGTACAGCTTGCTGCGGTAGGGGCGGTGCTTGCGCAGCCGCTTGCCGCTCTCGGCGAGCAGGCGGTACACCCGGTCGTTGCGCGTCACCTCCAGCGGACGCAGTTCAATGTCCTGCGGTACAAGGCGGATGGTGGCGCGGCCCAAGGCCAGGTCTCCGACGCGCATCCGCACGGTGCCGTAGCCCAGGGTGGCCATGCGCACCGTGTCATCGGGCGAAGGTGCGTTCAGCTCGAACCAGCCTTCCTCGTTGGTGAGCGTGGATGCACCGCCGCCCGTGAGCGCCACCGCGCAATAGGGCAGGGGTTCACCGGTGTCCGCATCGGTCACGCGGGCCTTTACGCGCACCTGTGCCACGCCCAGGGTCGCCAGGAGCAGCAGCGCCGATAGGAGGAAGGACCTCATCCGGGTCATGCATGCCGAACCTACGGCAGGCGCGCCCATTGCCCATGCACCGCGCGGGGAACGGTGCACGCGGGAGCAGGTACGGACCTACCGCACCACCTCGAAGCGTGCGGTGCCCAGGCGGCGGCCTTCACCGTCGCGCACGTGCAGCACGTACAGGCCGTCGGCGAGGCCCTCCAGGCCCAGCTCCACGGTGTAGGGGCCTTCGGCGCTGAAGGGCGTGGTACGCACCACGCGGCCGTCCAGGCCGAGCACGTCGATCCACAGGCGTCCGCCGCTGGCCTCGCCACGCACGCTCAGGCGGTCGTTCGCCGGCACGGGGTACAGCCACAGGTGGTCGGCCGCGCTGCGGTCCACGCCATCGATGCCGGCCACCACATTGCCGTTGGCGAAGGTGTACTCGCCCTTCACCAGCGGGTCGATCTCAATGAAGCCGGTGCCGTTGGTGAGGCTGCCCGCGTTCAACGAGCTCTGCAGGTAGGGCTGCCAGGGGTCGAGCGGCGTGGGGCGGTACACGAGCATCACGTCGGCCTCGGTGGTGCCCACCAGCTCGTGGTCGAGGTCGGTGGTGTCCACGCCGTTGTAGTAGAGGCGCGCGTGCATGGCCGTTCCCGCGGGCCACAGGCCGTCCACGCGCCAATAGTGCGTGGTGCTCACCTGGTCGATCCCCCACGCGGGTTGCGCATCGCTGTGCGCGCCGGCCCACACGTGCTCCACGCGCAGGAGCGTGGTGTCGGGGATGTTGTCGGTGTACAGGCGGAAGTTCACGTGGTTGAGCGCGCCGCTGATGTTCTGGCCGGGCAGGATGAGGCGCTCGTGGTGCAGGCGCGCCTGGTTCAGGCGGTTGTGGGCGTTCAGGGCCACCACCGCCGGGGGGAAGGGGCAGTAGACCCCCACGGTGCTCAGCTCCCCGCTCACCACCACGGTGGTGTCGTGCCGCTGCCGCTGCGCGCCGATGAAGGTGATGTCGATGGGCACCGCGTTGTGGAAGGCGGGCGCCCGGCGCAGCAGCTGCCGCAGGTCGAGCTCCACGAAGTGCTGGTTGCCCGAGGGCACCGTCCACCAGTGGTCCACGGTGAACACGCTGAAGCCCGGCGCGTACACCCACGCATCGAAGAAGGGGTCGAGGTCCTGGCCGGTCGCCGCCTCGATGGCATCGCGGAAGCCCGCGGCATCCAGCGCGCTGAAGGCGTGGTCCACCTGGATCGTGCGCATGGCCTGGCGGAAGAGCGTGTCGCCGAGGTAGCCGCGCAGGTTGTGCAGCACGCTGGCGCCCTTGTAGTAGGTGTGCAGCCCGTAGATGTGCTCGTCGGCGATGCCGCTCAGCGCGCGGAAGCCCTCGTCCTGCACGTGCGCCTCCTCCAGCACGAACTCGTGGTTGTCCATCACGATCTCCACGAAGGCGCTGTCGCCGTCCACCCATTCCTCCACCAGGTGGCCGCTGTACTCGGCCGGACCTTCCTTCAACCACATGTCGTTGTGGTTGTAGGGCGTCACCACATCGCCCCACCAATGGTGGCCCAGCTCGTGGCTGTACAGGTCCTGGTTGCTCTGCAGCGGCTGCCCGGTCATGAACTGCGGGTAGGCGATGTTGGTGGGGATCTCGAGCGCGCCGTCGGTGGTGAGCACATAGCCCACGCGGCTCCACGCGTGCGGACCGTACCAGAACTCGAGCGCATCGATGGCGCCGCCCAGGTCGGCGAAACGGCCCTTCATGGCGGGCAGCTGGGCGGGCTTCGCGCTCAGGCGGATGGGCACCTGGCCATAGGCCCCGGCATGCACCGTGTCCCAGGTCTGGTAGTCGCTCACGGCGATGGCGCTCACGTGCGTGGGGATCGAGGGCGCCATCTCGAACGTGCGCACCACCGTGTCGCCGCCCAGCACGGTTTCACCCAGCAGGTCGCCCTGGCACCACGCCTTGTAGCCGCCCGCGCTCTTCACGCGGTAGGTGTAGGTGGCGCGCTCCACGAAGCTGTCGAAGCACGGGTACCACACCTTGCCGAAGTTGGGCGGGATGGTGGTGAGCCCGATGCCGAGGTTGTAGATGTAGCCGCCTTCGAAGTAGAAGCCGCCCCAGTTCGGGTCGCGGTGCGGCTGGCCGTGGTAGTGCACGGTCACCTCGGCCGTGTCGCCGGGGTTCATGGTGGTGGGCAGCGTTACGCCGAGCACCTCGTCGTCGTAGGTGAAGGCCAACGGTCCGCCCGCGTGCGTCACGGAATCCACCGTCAGCTGGTACAGGTCGAAGCGGATGGCGGCTTGGTTCGCCAGCTTCGGGGTGAAGCGCACCTTGGTGCTCGCGCTGATGGTGGCACCGGTGTAGTCGGTGACGTCGATGGCGATGTCGTAGTGCAGGATGTCGAAGGTGTCGCTGCGCGCGATGCTGGCGTTGAGCACCTTCAGCTGGTGGGCGCTGGGGTGCACGCGCTTGCCGCCGGCGTTGCGGCTCTGGTGGCAGCCCAGGCCGGTGGGCTGGGCCCAGGCGGCGGTGGCGAGCAGGAAGAGGGCGGTGAGGAGCGGTGTGCGCATGGTGTTACGGAGGGCCTCAAGGTATGAAGCGGGCGACCGGGCCGGAACCCAGGATGGCCACCGTTCCTGGAGGTCCTACGGCCGTTACCCGGTGGGCAGGCCCAGGTCGGCGAGGTAGCGCGCCACGTACCGGTCCCACGTGAAGTCCTTCACCACCTCGTGGGCGTGGGCGGCCTTGCGCAGCCAGCTGCCGCGGTCGTCGATGAGCCCGCGGATGGCATCGGCCAGCTCCGCCGGGTCCTCCTGGCGCAGGAAGTGCCCCACCTCGCCGTCGTCGCCGAAGGTGCGCGTGAACTCGGGGTAGGGGAAGAGCACCACGGGCGTGTACAGGAACATGGCCTCCAGGCTCGCGCTGAAGGCGCCCCACTTCACGTTGGGGTTCACGAAGAGGTAGGCCCTCCGCAGGATGTCGTAGTACCGCTGCCGCTCCACCGGGTCGCCCTTGTCCAGGTAGCCGTGGAACTCCACGTGCTCCGGCACGGGCCCCATCATCTGCAGGCGCGTGTGGCCGATCACGTGCAACGTCACGGGCTTGGCGCGGCCCTCGTTCAGCAGGGGCATGGCTTCCAGCAGCAGCTTCAGCCCCTGGCGGTAGTGCGCCTTGCCGATGAACACGAGCTCGATGCCGTCCTCGCCCTTGCGCAGCAGCTGCCGCGTGTCCACCTCGGGCTCCTCGATGTTCACCACATTGCCGTAGTACTTCACGCGGTCGCCGTGCTCGGCGCGCAGCTCCTCGGCCAGCTCGGGGAAGAGCGAGATCACCAGCTTGGCGTGGCGCAGGTTCTCCTCCTCGTGGCGGATGGTGCGCAGCTCGGTGCGGTCGGGCGCGCGGTCGTTGAAGTAGCCGATGCTCTTCGCGTACGTCATGTCGCAGAAGAGCGCGTAGGGCCGGCCGAAGCGGTGCGCGCTGAAGGAGAAGGTGATGAAGAGGTTCTCGTTGTGCGGGTGGCGCTGCAGGGCGCGGGCGATGCGCCGCTCGGTGATCCAGCGGTGCAGGCGGCTGCGGAAGTAGTTGTGGCTGTTGCGCGTAAGGCGCAGCGCGCGCATGGTGGCGATGGCCAGGTCGTACACCGCGCGCAGGGGCTTGTCCTGCCCGATGTCCACGTGCACCACTTGGTAGCCGTAGCGCTCCAGCGCGCGGGTGAAGAGGTAGGGCACATTGCTCCACGTGCTCAGCTTGCGCGCATCACCGGGGGTGAACACGGTGATGGCGGGCCGGTGGGGGCGGGGCTCGGTGCCGCTCATGGGCTGCGAAGCTGGGGCGAACGGCCGTTCCGGTCAACGGGGTTGACGTGGGCGGTGCGCCATCGCCATCACTTGGCCAGCACGCCGCACAGGTGCCACAGCAGGCGGGCGCCCACGTTGGCGTCCCAGTCGCTGTCCTTGCCGGGGCTCACCTCCACCAGGTCGAAGCCGATGATGCGCTTGCCGCTCGCGGCCAGCCGGCTCAGCAGGTAGGTGGCCTCCTCGAAGGCCAGTCCGCCGGGTACGGGCGTGCCGGTGTGGGGGCACAGCGTGGGGTCGAGCCCGTCGATGTCGAAGCTGATGTGCACGGCCGCGGGCAGCGCCGCGATGATGGCGTCGCACTGCTCGCGCCAGGTGATGCCGTCGTACTGCTGCCGGCGGATGTCGGCGCTGCGCACCACCTTCACGCGGCCCTTCTCGCCCACCATCACGTCGTTCTCCTGCTGGCAGAAGTCGCGGATGCCCACCTGCACCAGGGAGGTGAGCTGCTTCAGCGGCAGCGCGTTGTACATGATGCTGGCGTGGCTGTACGTGAAGCCCTCGTAGGCGATGCGCAGGTCCATGTGCGCGTCGATGTGCAGGATGCCGAACTGCTTGTGGCGCTTGGCCTGCGCGCGGAACAGGCCGAGCGGGGTGCTGTGGTCGCCGCCCACCAGGCCCACCAGCTTGCCTTGGTCCATCCAATAGGCGCAGCGTTGCTCCACCCAGTCGTTCATCACGGCGCACTCCGCGTTGATGCGTTTCAACGCCTTCTCCGCATGGGCCTTCTCCTTCTTGGAGCCGCCTTCGCTCAGCAGCCGGATCACCTTGGCGGCCTCCTTCTTCAGCGCGCTGCTCTGGGCCAGCAGGGCCTCGGGCACCTTGTCCATGGCGATGCCGCGCTTCCACAGCCCGGGGAACTCGGGGTGGAACAGGTCCACCTGGAAGCTGGCCTCGAAGATGGCCTCGGGGCCTTTCGAGGTGCCCGCGCCGTAGCTGGTGGTCACCTCCCAGGGCACCGGCACCAGCACGATGTCGGCCTCCTCGCAGCTGAAGGGCAGCCCGTATACCTGGGCGTTCACGTCACCGGGACTGTTCGGGTCGAAGTGCTTGATCTTGCTGGCTTTGCTCATGGGGGTGGGATGGGAGTGCGAAGATCGTGCGGGAATGTGAAGTACGTGCGACCATGGTCGGTGGCCGGTTGTCAGTTGCCGGTGTCAGGAATGCCTGGCACACGAAGCTGGGGCAGTAGTAGTGCTCAGTTGTCAGTTTTCAGGAATGCCATGCACGCGATGGTGGGCAGTGCACAGTGCGCAGTTGTCAGTGGTCAGGAATGCCAAGCACGCGATGGTGGGCGGTGCACAGTGCGCAGTTGCCAGTGGTCAGGAATGCCAAGCACGCGATGGTGGGCAGTGCACAGTGCGCAGTGGTCAGTGGTCAGGAATGCCAAGCACGCGATGCTTGGGCAGTCCCAAGTGCTCAGTTGTCAGAGGTCAGGAATACCTACCGCGTTGCCTACCCCCAAGGAGCCTGACAACTGACAACTGACCCCTGACCACTACCACCAAGGAGCCTGACAACTGAGCACCGACAACTGAACCCTACCACCAAGGAGCCTGACAACTGACCACTGACCCCTGACCACTACCACCAAGGAGCCTGACAACCGACAACCGTCAACTGAGCACCTTCCACCAAGGAGCCTGACAACCGGCGAAGAAGCCCGATGATCCGTCCTCAGGGCCTCAGGATCAACATGCTTGGCGCGCTGCTCAGCCAGGCGCTCTGCTTCTCCACGGCGCGGCGCCAGCTGTCGAGCCCGATCAGCAGCAGGTCCTGGTCCTTGAGGGCCGCGGCATCGAGGTCGCCGGCGCGCACCACGCGCACGTGCTCGGGGGCGGCGGCCACCATGTTGTTGGCCGTGGCCAGCACCTCGGGGCTCTGGTCGAACACGCCGCCGGCGTCCACGAAGGTCACCACCGTGCCGTTGTTGTGCACGAGCTTCTGGGCGTAGGTGAGCAGCGGGCTGTCGGCCAGGGCGTACAGCGGCACCACCACGCGGTCCAGCTTCTCCAGGCCCTTCTCCACGTAAATGCCCAGCGGCAGGCGCGCCTCGCGCACGATGGTGCGCACGCGGTCGTCGAGGTCGGTCTGCTCGAAGAGCTTCTCGCGGCCGGTGAGGGTGTCGATGAGGCGCTCGGGGTTGATGATGCGGCTGGTGATGCCCACCAGGCGGCCCAACAGGGTGCCCTCGTAGATGCTGCGGCCGATGCCCACGATGGCCATGTCGTACATGCCGCTGTTGAGCGCGGCCAGCACGTCCTTGTCGATGTCGTTGCTGGGCTTGAAGAGCATCTCCAGGCGCATGGCCTCGCGCTTGGCCTCGTGGCGGATGGGGCGGAAGCTGTCGCGCTCGCGCTCGGCCATGTTGTACTGGTTGAGCTCGCTGCTGGGGCTCAGGTGCAGGGCGGCCACGCCGGCGTTCTCGTTGCGGCGGATGAAGGCGTGGGCGATGCGCACCATGTTGCGGCCGCGCTCGGGGTCGCCGAAGGGCACCAGCACCTTGAACTTGCGCGCCTCGGCCTCCTGCTTCAGCGTGGGCGCCGCGGTGCGCGCCGGCAGGAAGCGGTCGATGAGGTCGAGGGTGGGGCCGGTCATGAAGGTGGTGACGAGCGCCATGATCACCATCATCGCGAAGATCTCCGGGCCGATCACGCCCAGGTCGTAGCCGATGTTCAGCACCACCAGCTCCATCAGGCCGCGGGTGTTCATCAGGGCGCCCAGCATCAGGCTGTCGCGCCAGCTCTGCCCCACGAAGCGGGCCGCCAGCGCGCTGCCCATGAACTTGCCGGTCACCGCCACGGCCACGATGGCCGCGCACACCTTCCACAGCCCCACGTTGTTCAGCAGGCCGATCTCGGTGCGCAGACCGGTGTACACGAAGAAGAGGGGCAGCAGCAGCACCATGGCCACGTCCTCCACCTTGTCGATGAAGATGGCGCGGAAGCGCATGTTGGGCGGCATGATCACCCCGGCGAGGAAGGCGCCGAACAGCGCGTGGATGCCGATGACCTCGCTGATGTAGGCCGAGCCCAGCAGCACCAGGAAGAAGATGGCGACGATGGGCTTGCTCAGGCTCTCGCGGTCGGCGTACACGTCGCCCATGCGCTGCAGGAAGGGGCGCACCACCTTGATCATCAGCAGCACGTACACGGCGGACATGCCGATGGTGTAGAGCGCGCTCACGATGCTGCCCGCCTTCACGATGGCGATCACCGCCGCCAGCAGGCACCACGCGGTGATGTCGTCGGCCGCGGCGCAGGTGATGGCGAGCGCCCCCAGCCGCGTGCGGTTGAGCCCGCGCTCCTGCACGATGCGCGCCAGCACGGGGAAGGCCGTGATGCTCATGGCGATGCCCATGAACAGCCCGAAGGAGAGGAACTGCACGGTGGGCGCCACGAACTTCAGGTACAGGAAGTAGGAGAGGCCGAAGCCGAGGGTGAAGGGGAAGATGATGCTGGCGTGGCTCACCAGCACAGCCTCCTGCGCGCTGTTGCGCAGCACGTTGAGGTTGAGCTCCATGCCCACCACGAACATGAAGAGGATCAGTCCGATCTGGCTCAGGAACTGCAGGTTGCCCAGCGAGCCCGCGGGGAAGAGGAAGCCGCTGTAAGCCGGGAATTGCGTGGCGAGGAACGAGGGGCCCAGGATGATGCCCGCCGCGATCTCGCCGATCACCGTGGGCAGGCCCACCTTCTGGCATACGAAGCCCAGCGCCCGCGCGGTGATGATGATGGTGAGGATCTGCAGCAGCAGGATCGCCAGCGGGTGCGTCAGGTTGTGGTGGTAGGTATCCTTGAACTGCTGCCAGTACCCGTTGTCGGGCAGGTCATGCCCCACCGCCCGGCCTTCCTCCAGCCCCAGGCCCAGCTGCGCGATGCCGTAGATCAGGCCTACACAGGCCCCGATCGTCAGCACATAGAAAAGGAGGTTCCGCAGCCGCATCGTCAACGGCCGCAAGTTAGAAGGGCCGCATCACCGGAACATGAACTCGCCGCGCACGCTGGTTGCTGCTGGCCTTTGGCCTTTGGCCGCTCCTGGCGCTGCACCCTTCCACCTCGGGCCGTCCAACCCTCCGCATCGGCCTTGAACCGTGGGCCTTGGTGGTGTAACCCTGTCACTTGCTCCTTGTCTACTGCTCCTTGTCCCTTGCCTCGCACGCCGTAGCTCTTAGCGAAGGCGTGTCCCTTGGCCCTTGCCACTTGTCACTTGAAGCTTGCTCACCCTTCCACCGCCTCATCCTCCACCACGGCCTCCACGGGGATCACCTGTTCGGCGAGCCAGGGCCAGCGGCGAGACTCCTTGCGCATCACCAGGAAGAGGCCGGCGGCCATCAGCAGCGGACTGGGAAAGCCCGAGCCCACGCCGAAGGGCGTGATGGCCAGCAGGAACACGATGCCGCCCAGGCAGGCCACGCGCGTAATGATGCCTTTGAGCAGCAGCCCCAGCACGATCAGCGCCTGGCACAGGGCCACCAGCTCCACGTAGTGCACGATGCGCGCCGCGAACGGACCGCGGATGATGGTGGCATAGGTGTCGCTCCAGGTGAGGTCGGCGTACTCGAGGTAGGCCTGCGGGTCGTTCTGCGCGGTGCTGTAGTTGGTCCACGCGGCCCAGGCGAAGAGCAGGATGTACATCCAGCGCGCCTGCCGCGCCTTGAACACCGCGGTGAGCAGCAGCAGCAGCCCCAGCACGTTGGCCGCCGTCCACAGCACCAGGAACACCGGGTTGTCCAGCGCCTCGAACATGGGGCGAAGCTACGGCTGTGTTCAACGGCAGCGCCCCGGCGCATCGCGTGGATGGCCGGGGCGCGTTGTCCCACCGGAGATCTACCCCTGTGAAGCCAATTCAACGTGGATCGTTGGGCTGCACGGGCGGCTCCCGCGTTCATGCTGTGTTGCTCGACCCTTACAGGGCTTCCGGCCATGTGCGGGTCTCGCGCCTTGCCTGAACGCGTGATCCATCCCGTTCGCTTTCAACGCCCACATCGAAATGGCTTCTGTTGCGCCGGCGGATGTTCGTTCGGTTCAGCTGCGCACCAGGCGCGAAAGGCCGTTGAAGAGGTTGGGCAGTTGGGCGCGGGGCCGGTTGTCCTGCGGTACCGCCTCATCCTCCTCGGGCGCCTGCGGCTCCACGGGCTTGGCGGGCGTGGGCGGTGCGGGCAGGTCGTCGGGCACCTGTTCCGGGGTCACCGTGCCGCTGAGGCCGCCGCTGGTCATGGTCCAGGTGCGCCCCACCATGTCGTCATCGAGCGTGTTGGTGGTGTTGTCCACGTCGTCGAGCAGGAAGCCCATGTTGTTACCGAAGTGCACGGCGCGGCCCGTGGGCACCTGCAGCACCAGGCGCAGGCGCTGCGCACGGAACTTGTCGGTGAGCGGGGCGTGCAGCAGGGGCGCGATGAGCAGGCTGTCGCCCTGCTGCACCACGCGGTGGGTGATGTGCTCGGCGCGGATCAGGGCGGGCTTGGTGCCGCGGCCCTGCGCGCTGCGTTCGCTGATCAGGTGGAACAAGCTGTCGGGGCTGGGCTCCACGTCCACGCCCACGGACTCCAGGCTCAGGCTGTCGCCCACCACGAAGCCGTCCATGTCCAGGTCCATGTGGCCGTGCTCGTAGCCCACGCGCCAGCGCTTGTGGTCCTCCTCGTCAAGGCTTCCGAGCAGGTCGAGCGTCAGCGTCTGGCCGGCCGGCTGCTGCAGCGTGATCTCGTCGGTGAGGGTGCGCGTGCGGCGGAAGTCGTTCACCAGGCGCGGCACGATCATCAGCACGGCCACCAGCGCGGCGAACCAGGCGGCGCTCAGCGTCCAGCCGAGCCATTTCGGGGTGCGCACGTCGGCGGTGAGGCGCAGGCCGCCCAGGAAGATGCCGATGCTGGGGATCAGCAGCAGGAGCGCGGCGCTCGTCACGGCCCAGAAGCCCTGCTGCGGGGTCTCGAAGATCGCCGCGGCGAAGGCGTGCACGTCGGTGCTGTCGCCGAAGGCATCGAGGGTGACGGTGCCGCCGGTGACGATGGCCACCACCAGGGCCAGGGAGAGCGCCGTGCCCAGGATCAGCAGGAACACGCCCACGAGCTTGGCGAAGGCCGTGGCCCCGCGCCGTGCAGCGTATTCCACCCCGGCGGCGGCGCGCTGGCCGGCGCGCGGTGCCGAGGCGCCCCAGCGGCGGCCCAGCTCATCGGCCTCCTTGGCCACGCGCTCGGCGCCCTGCTTGAACTTGTCGGCGCCTTCCTCGAACGCGCGCTTCAGGTTGTCCACCGTCACGGGCTCGCCTTCCATCATCAGGCGCTCGGCGGGCGTTTCGGCCACCGGCACCAGCATCCACAGGATCAGGTAGATGAGGATGGGGGAGCCCACGCCGAAGATCACGAAGAGGATGAAGGCGATGCGGAACCACAGCGGATCGGTGTTGAAGTAGGCGGCGATGCCACCGAACACACCGCCCACCCACTGGTCCTCGGGGTGACGGTACAGCCGGCGCGTGCGCGGCCCACCGGTGCCTGCCGTGGTACCTGCTCCTGCTCCTGCCCCTGCTCCTGCCTCCTGGCCTGCCTCGTCCCCCACGTAATCCTCGGGCTGGCCCATCACGCCGATCACGTGCTCCACGTCGGCGATGGTCACCACCTGGCGGCCCACGAGGCGCTCGCTGAAGAGCTCGGCGATGCGGGCCTCGATGTCGCCCATGATCTCGGTGGCGCCGGCGCCACCGCTGAACTTGCCGCGGATGTTGGCCAGGTAGCGGTTCAACAGCTCGTAGGCGTCCTCCTCAATGTGGAAGACGGTTCCGCTGATGTTGGCTGTGAGTGTCTTTTTCATCGTTGTGCGCTGGTGAAAGCGTGGGGTTCGATCTAGTTGCGTCGGGTGCTCTTGGATACGGCGGTCACGAGCTCGTCCCAGGTCTCGTCAAGCTCCTTCAGGAACTTGCGGCCCAGCGGGGTGAGCTTGTAGTACTTGCGCGGCGGACCGCTGCGGCTCTCTTCCCACCGGTAGGTGAGGTAGCCGGCGTCCTTCAGGCGGGTGAGCAGCGGGTACAGCGTGCCTTCCACCACGATCAGCTTCGCTTCCTTCAGGCGCGTGATGATGTCGGGCGGGTACAGCTCATCCTGCCCCAGCACCGAGAGGATGCAGTACTCCAGTACGCCTTTGCGCATCTGGGCCTTGGTGTTCTCGACGTTCATGGGCGATGTCTGGTACTTGACGATGCAAACATAAGGGCATTGGTTGGTACTATGCAAGCCAAGGTACCGTGTATGGGATGAACGGTACGGTCGCCGTGATGAGCGGCGGGACCAGCCCGGAATGGAACGGGAAGCCCGAAAAACGAAAGGGCCCCCTTGCGGAGGCCCTCTCGGTGTTGGTGCGGGAGAGGATCAGTCGAGCATCACCTTGCGCACCACGTTGCCGCGGTCGAAGGTGAGCTGCAGGAAGTAGGCGCCGGCGGGCAGGTCGTTGCGCTCGAGGGTGAAGCGACGGGCGTTCACGTTCTCGGCGCGCACGCGGCGGCCGTTCACATCGTACAACTCGAAGCCCAGGATGTCGGCCTCGGTGCTGGTGATGGACACTTCGGTGGTGGCGGGGTTGGGGAACAGCTCCACACCGGCGCTCACGGGGTCGCTCTCGGGCAGGCCCACCAGCGAGCAGGGGCCGAGGTCGAGCGCGCACACGATGCGGGGGTTGGTGTAGCCCATGATGGTGTCGATCATGGCGCGGCCCTTCGCGGCGCTGAAGTTGGGGTTGCTGGCCTGCGAGGCCTGGCCCACCGTTACACCGGGAATGGGGCTGGGGCTTTGGGCGATGGCGCTGTTGGGGTCCCACCACTGCCAGGGGCTGGCCTCCTCGCTGAACTGCGGGTTCACGGCGGGCCAGTCGGCGGTGACCACGGGGTAGAGGCCCTCGGCGCCGGTGTTGATGGCCACGGAGCTGCCGGTGTGCACCTGGGTGCTGCCGTAGCGGGCACGGGCCACGGTGCTCCATGCGTCGTCGGGCAGGGTGGCGAAGCTGTCGTTGTTGCCGTACTGGTTCACGATGGGCATGAAGTAGTTGCTGCCGGGCACATCCACCACGGGGCCGCCGGTGGTGGGCACGATCACGATGCCGTAGTTGAACGGCGCGAAGGGGTCGAACACCGTGTGGAAGGCCACCATCGGCGCATCACCGGGCTCCAGCCAGGTGGTGTCGGCGAGGGCACCGCCCATGTTCACGCAGAAGTGGATGTCGCTGTTCTCGCCGTTCGGGCGGTACAGGGTGAGCTGGCCGTTGAAGCCCTCGAGGTTGCCCACCTTCACCGTGTCGATGTAGCTCACGGCGGGGTTGAAGGGATCGGGGCGGAACTTCGGCACGAAGAGCTCGGCGGGATCGTCGAGCGTGGTGGTGGCCAGCGTGATGTAGCCGCCGGTGCCTTCGCCCATCAGGATCACCTTGGTGGGGTCGATCTTGTAGGTGGCCGCATCGGCCTTCATGGTGCGCACGCACTGGCGCACGTCGTGGATGGCGCGGTAGATCGCGTTCAGCAGCTGGCCGCGGCGCTCCTCCTCGGTGGCCGCCAGCGGGTTCCAGCCTCCGCGGTAGCTCATGCTCACGGCCACATAGCCGCGGCGCGCCATGCGCGTGCAGATCTCCACGCAGGTGCTGTCCTTGCGCGTGCCGTTGGGGCTGCCGTTGATGGGCGGGGGCAGCGCGTTGCCGGTGTGCACGTACACCACGAGCGGACGGGCCGTCACCGCGTCCACCGTCTGGTCGGGCTGGTACACGTCCATGCGCAGGTTGGCCACCTTCACGGCCGTGCTGCCATCGCTGGGGTCGAAGAAGGGGGTGGGGATCGGCTGCTGGGTGCTCACCAGGGTCTGCAGCTGCACCACCTCGGGCCCGAAGACCGCGGGGTTGCTGAAGTCGGAGGTGAGGAAGTCGATGTTGGTGCCGTAGGTCACATCGGGGGTGATGCTCAACTGGGCGTTGGTGAACACCTCATCGATGTACCGCACCTGGGCCATGGCGCCGCCGGCGAGCAGCAGGGACGCAAAGGCCGTGGCGAAGTGTAGGGTTCGCTTCATGGGTTGGATTGTTTCTGGGAGGAAAGGTAAGCACGCATACCATCCGTTCGTTGGCGCAGGCGCTCACCGCTTGTCGAATTCGTAGATCAGCTGCAGGTAGGCCAGGCGCCCGATGCGGGGACCGCCGTACACCATGTACACGGCGTTGTCCCAGGCCCGCTCCATCCGCTCATCATCAGGCACCTTCGGGTCGAACAGGGGCACCAGGCCGAAGAGGTTGCTGGCGCCGAGCTTCACGGTGGTGTGGGCCTTGGGGAACTTCACGTTCACCTGGGCGTCCACCATGTCGTAGCTGCTGATGGGGCCGGTGAACTGCGGCGAACCGGTGAACACGAAGCCCTCCACGTACTTCCAGTTGACCCCGAAGCCCAGGTTGGGCAGGGTGGTCCAGGGGATCCGAAGGTCGTGCGCGGTGATCCCCACGTTGAACTTGTTCTGCGGGGTGTTGAAGGCGGGGATGATGGGGTCGTCGTCGCCGCTCACCAGCTTGTTGTAGCTGTAGTTGGCGTTCCAGGTGTAGTGCTTGCGGTACCAGTTCACCCCCAGGCTGGCACCCTGCGTGGTCACCTGGCCCGTGGCGTTGGCGGCCAGGCGGTAGGCCTGGATGGGCGAGTTGGGGAAGCCCGTCACGGGATCGAAGGTGCCGGTGATGCCGATCAGGTAACCGATGAAGTCGGTGTACCAGCTGTTGTACACGCCGGCATCGATGTACACGTTCTCCCAGTGCGTGCCACGGTAGCCGAGCTCCACGGTGCGCACCTGCTCGGGCCGCAGCCGGTCCACGTGGAAGTAATCGAGCTTCGACAGGCCCTGGAGCAGGGTGGGGCTCGTGCGGTACTCGTTGAAGCTCTCCACGGTGAAGAGGCTGTCGCGGCCCTCCTCGAACTGCCCGTCCACGTTGCCCAGCAGGATGGCCCGGCCCACGTTGTAGTACAGGTACTGGTCGGCCAGGGTGGGGTTGCGGATGGCGCTGCTGAAGCTGGCGCGCCACACGTGCTGCCCGGTCTTCGACCACACCAGCGAGGCCGCTGGGCTGAACAGCGCGTTGAAGTTCTGGTTCTTGTCCATCCGCAGGGTCACGGTGGCCTTCAGCTTGTCCTCCACCAGCTTCTTCTCCAGGCCGGCGAACAGGCCGAACTCGCTGTTGCGGATCACCACGTCGCCGGTGTCCTTCATGATGGTGCCCGCCGTGCTGGGCAGGTACTGCCGGAAGTTGCCGCCCACCACCACCTCGCCGAAGGCCGGCTTGAAGCGGTACTCGCCCATGGCATGCGCCAGCGCGCTCTTGTCGTAGAAGAGCGAGCCGCCCTCGGTGAAGCGCTTGCCGGTGATCTCCGCCAGCTTCTCGTTGAAGCGGTCGGTGCCCACGACGTAGGCCGGGTTCAGCTCGTTGTTGTCGATCACGTTGATGGAGTCCACCACCCACTGGTGCAGCTCGCTGAAGAAGGCGTTGTTGTCGGCCACGTACTGCTGGATGTACGCGTCGTAGGCCTCCTGCGAGGTGATGCCCTGCCCGGGCGCCTCGGCCACGGTGATGAAGTCGGGGTCGAGCGTGTTGATCTGCGGCTTGATCCAGGTCTCCCACAGGGTGAAGTACTTGGTGTTCCAGTTGGTGGTGGAACCGCCCGCCTCCTGCAGCCGCAGGCCGGTGGTGAAGATGTCGTAGGTGCTGCCGGCGTCCTCGTGCGTCACGTACCCGCGCACGAACCAGGTGCCCTCCTGCCGCAGCTCCAGCCGGTGCTGGAAGAACTTCACGTCCTGCAGGCGGTAGCGGTTCTCGCCCTGGTACACCGTGCTGCCGGTGCTGAAGTTGCTGGCGGCGATCACCTCGAGCGGGGCGCGCACGCTGTCGCCGTCGTTGAGGCGGTAGTGCACCGCGCCGCCGAGCTTCAGGTTGCGCGTGCCATAGTCAACAAGGTCCACCTCGCGGTAGCCCGGCCGCAGGTACAGGCCCAGGCCCGGGTACTGCCGCCGGTCGAACATGGTCTTGCTGAAGTCGTTGTTCACCGTCACGTTCTCGTCGCCGTAGCTGTTCACCCCGTCGTAGCGGCCGGGGTTGGTCACGCCCACCGGACTGTTGCTGGTGGCGTCGTAGTTCTCGGCGTACCAGTCCTCGGCGGTCAGGGCGAAGGCGTTCACCTTGTAGGCCCAGCGGTCCTTGCCGTCCTTGTCCTTCATCACCTGGGCATAGCGCACCGCGCCCTCGAGCATGCTGCGCTCGCCGCCCTTTACGCTCACGCTGAGGCCGGGGAAGGTCCACGGGCTCTTGGTGGTCATGTTGATCACCCCGTTGAACGCACCAGGACCGAAGTACGCGCTGCTGGCGCCGGCCACGATGTCCACCTTCATCACGTCGAGGTCGCTCGCGCCAAGGAAGTTGCCGAGGGAGAAGTTGAGGCCGGGGCTCTGATTGTCCACCCCGTCGATCAGCTGCAGGCTGCGCACGGGGCTGGTGCTGTTGAAGCCGCGCGTGTTGATCACCTTCAGCCCGAAGCTGGCCGCCGTCATGTCCACGCCCTTCAGGGTGCCCAGGCTCTCGTAGAAGTTGCCGCTGGGCGCCTCCTTGATGGCGATGATGTCCATGCTCTCCACGGTGAGCGGCGCCTGCTTCTGCTTGTCGCGGATGCGTTCGCCCACCACGTTGGCCTCCTGCAGCAGCGTCTCCTCCACGGTGAGCTTGCACTTGAGGTCCTGGTCCAGGCTCTTCACGTCCATCTCCAGCGGCGCGTAGCCCAGCGTGGTGATCACCAGGGTGAAGGGCGGCAGGGCGGGCACCGCGAGCTCGAAGCGGCCGTCGAGGTCGGTGAGCACGGCGTTGGCCGCGCCCTTCAGCTGCACCTTGGCGTTGTAGATGGTCTCGCCGGTTGTGCCGTCGGTCACAGTGCCCCGCACCTTGTAGGTCTGGGCGTGGAGCGCCGCGCCGGCGGTGAGGGCCAGGAGCAGCGAGAGCAGGGATCGCAGGAAGTGGTGCATGCGGTCGGAGCGTCGGCCCAAGATAGGTGGGGGGATGGAACGTTGCGCCCTCAGAGGCCGCGCGCCAGGGCGGCGGCCAGGAACACCATGGCCAGGTACAGGGGCAGTTGGGCGAAGGAGAGCAGTGCCAGGGTGCCCGCGCCGGCGGTGTCGGGCGCCTGTCCGCGCCGCCGCTGCCGCCGCCAGCGCACGAGCAGCACCATGGGCCACAGCTCCAGCAGCAGCACCAGGCCGAAGGCGCCCATCTTGGCCAGGAAGAGCGGGCTTTCCACGTAGTGGGCGGTGCCCTTCTCCAGCCCGCCGAAGGCGCGCCACAGGCCGGTGAGCACCCACAGCACCGCCGCCACCCCGTACCAGTTGTCGGCATGGAACACCGGGCCCGCATCGGCGATGGACCGCATGCGGCGCAGGGCCCGGCCCCGGGCGTACACCGCCCCGATGCCGATGGCCAGGGCGCACAGGTGCAGCACGGCGATGAGGTAGCGCAGCGTCATGGCCGTGAAGTTCGTCATCCTCCACGCCCCGGCGTTACCGACCTTCGCCCCGATGCGACCCACGATCACCTTCCACGGGGCGGCCGGCATGGTCACCGGCAGCAAGCACCTGCTGGAGCTGCCCCGCGCCAACGGACACACGCTGCGGATCCTGCTCGACTGCGGCATGTTCCAGGGCGAGGGCCCCACCAGCGACGAGAAGAACCGCCACTTCGGCTTCGACCCGCGCAGCATCGATGTGGTGGTGCTGAGCCACGCGCATATCGACCACAGCGGCCTGCTGCCCCGCCTGGTGAAGGAGGGCTTCAAGGGCCCCATCATCAGCACGCCCGCCACCCGCGACCTCTGCGCCATCATGCTGGAGGACAGCGCCCGCATCCAGGAGTACGACTACGCCTTCGATGTGAAGCGCGCGCGCAAGCGCGGACGTGAGCCGCACGAGCACGCCCCGCTCTACACCGTGGCCGATGTGGCGCCCTGCCTGGAGCGCTTCCAGGGCGTGGCGTACAACGAGCATTACCCGCTGGCCGAAGGCGTCACGCTCACCTACACCGATGCGGGCCACATCCTCGGCAGCGCCTGCGTGCACCTCGACATCGAGGGGGCCGATGGCACCACCCGGCTCACCTTCAGCGGCGATGTGGGCCGCTACGTGGACCGCCTGCTGCCCGACCCGGCCCGCTTCCGCCAGGCCGACGTGCTCATCTGCGAGAGCACCTACGGTGACCGCGACCACCCGCCGGTGGAGGAGGTGCGCGATGAGCTGCTCGCGCATGTGCACGACGTGTGCGTGGTGAACAAGGGCAAGCTCATCATCCCGGCCTTCAGCATCGGCAAGACCCAGGAGCTGCTGCACACGCTGAACAAGCTGTACAACGAGGGCCGCCTGCCGCGCGTGCCGGTGTACGTGGACAGCCCGCTCAGCGTGAACGCCACCGGCATCTACCGCCAGCACAGCCGGCTGCTGCAGGACGATGTGCGGGCCGAGCTTGAGCACGACCCCGACCTCTTCGGCTTCCGCGGGGTGGAGTTCGTGCGCGAGGCCGACCGCAGCAAGCAGCTCAACGAACGGCAGGAGCCGGCCATCATCATCGCGGCCAGCGGCATGATGGAGGCCGGCCGCATCCGCCACCACCTGAAGCACGGCCTGCCCTACGAGCGCAACGCGGTGCTGGTGGTGGGCTTCTGCGCCCCCGGCACGCTGGGCGACGACCTGCTCAAGGGCTACGACTTCGTCGAGATCTTCGGCGAGCGGGTGCCGGTGCGCGCACGTGTCCTGCGCATGGAGAGCTACAGCGCCCACGGCGACCGCGCCGAGCTCGCGCGCTGGCTCGCCTGCCAGGATCCCGCGCAGGTGAAGCGCACCTTCCTGGTGCACGGCATCGAGAAGGCCCTGCTGGGCATGCGCGAGCTGCTCGCCGCCAAGGGCTTCGCGGAGATCGCCGTCCCGCGGCAGGGGCAGCGGTTCGAGCTTTGAGCGCCGGTGCGCACCTTTGCGCCCGCCGATCGCCGCAGCCATGGTGAAGGCGCATGCCATGCCCTCCGTCTCCGTCCAGGACCTGAGACGCCGCCGTACCACGGTGGCCACGGTGGTCTTCCTGCTCGTGGCCCTGTGCATCGTGTACTGGTCGCAGGTCGATCCCGACCTCGATCCCACCATCGCGCTCGGCCTCATCGGTGCGTGCGCCACCGTCTACGTGGGGCTGCTCAACTACTGGCTGCAGCGCGACAAGGTGATGCAGGACCTGTTCACGGCCTTCAACGCGCGGTACGACCGGCTCAACGACGACCTGTACGCGATCGCCAAGGGCACCTTCACCGGTGGCGACCCCGACCGCGTGGTCATGGACTACCTCAACCTGTGCGCCGAGGAGTACTTCTGGTACACGCGCGGCCGGATCGATACCGCCATCTGGCGCGCCTGGCGCAACGGCATGGAGAACTGGCTGCAGGTGCCCGCCATCCGCGCGGTCGCGGTGCGTGAGGCCGCCCAGCGCGACAGCTACTACGGGCTCTTCGAGGAGGTGAGGGTGGCCTGAGGGCATCCCCATCACTGGGTATTCAACGCCACGGCGCCGCCGTTCGCCCTGCGTTCACGGTAGCTTCATGTACCAATACCGCTCCACATGGATCAGCAAGCGATCGGAGCGCGGCAACAAGCGCAGGGCCTCATGCTCCAGGCCCGGTTCAGCGACCTCGATGAGTTCGCCGGTGCGCTCAGGCACGACGACGTGGAACTTGTGGACCTGGGCCGCAGCGGAGGCCTGAACGGCGTGGACCTCGTGCTCCTGCCGGACCTGCTCGCCCGCATCGGCCATCAGGCCACACCGTGGGACTGCATCGCCCGCTCGCCGGACAACGCGCTGTCCATCGTGTTCTCCTGGGGGTATTCGGTAACGCCGCGCGTCTATGGGCAGGAACTGGGCGAAGGGGCCTTCAGCCTGTCGGGACCGGGAACGGAGTACGTGTCGTCCGTGAAGGGCAGCGGCCGTTACCTCTTCCTGCCGATCCCCCTCCACCTGCTCGACGAGCGCATGCTCGGCGAGGCCCGGGGCGATGTGCTCCGCACGGGCTTCAAGCAGGTGGGCACCGCCGATCCCGCCGCGTCGGCCATGTTGCGCAACACGCTCGCCATGCTCACGCGCCATGGTGCCGAGACCCCGGTGAACGAGGTGGACGAGCGCCTGCGCCGCAACCTGCAGAACGCGCTGCTCAGCGCGGTGCACTACGTGATCGCTCCGACGCTCGCCGCCACGGAGCGCGAGACCCGCAGCTTCATGCAGCGCACGCGCATGTTCCGCACGGCCTCCGAGTTCCTCCGCCACGCCGATCCCGCCACGCTCAACGTGTTCGCGTTGTGCCATGCCCTGCATGTGCCGCTTCCCGCGCTGCGCGCCCTCTTCCAGGAGTTCACCGGCCTTTCGCCCGAGGAGTTCCTGGTGCGCTTCCGGCTTCAACGGATGCAGCGCGTGTTGCGCCATGCGGCGGTGACCGCGCAGGAGGTGCGTGATGCCGCTCTCGACGTCGGCCTCTGCGAGACCGCTCGTGCGGAACAGGTGTACAGGCGCTTCGATGCCGCAACGGGCAAGGGCCTCAACGCGCTCAGCGCCGCGTGACCGGGAGGACGTTCCCGCCGATGACCCTCACCCCCTGAACCGCAGCGAGGCCTTCACCTGGTCTGGGAGGGGGGGCAGCTTGCGGCGCTCGAACAGGAAGCTGCTGAGGTCGGCCACTTCGCTGAAGATGTAGTGGCTGTCCATGGCGCCGCGCAGGTAGGCCTTGCCGGTGCTGCCACCGGTGCCCACGCGCAGGCCGATCATGCGGTGCACCATGTTCAGGTGGCGCCCGCGCCAGGCGGCCATGGCCTCGTCGATGTCGAGCAGGGCCTCCAGGAAGCGGAAGGGCTGCTGGAAGATGGGCTCGTCGCGGTAGAGCATGATGAAGAGCGCGCTGCGGCAGGCCGCGGGCGAAAGGCGGCGCTCGGGGCTTCCGTCCACGAAGAGCTTGCGCCACAGCGCGGCGTTGGCCTCCTCGCCCTTCACCAGGCTCGCGTCGTAGATCCGTTCGAGCTGATCGAAGAAACCCGCCTCGCCTTCGGGCCAGTAGCGCGCGTCGAGGTAGGGCATGCGCTCCAGCCAGGCGTTCACCAGCTCCAGCAGCGTGGGCTGCTGCTCCAGTGCGTCGATCTCGGCCTTGTGCTCGGGTTTCAGCTGGCTGGTGTAGTACTGCTTGCCGAACCGCGCTTCCATGCGCAGACCAAGGCGCGCCTCAAGGATCTTGAACTGCATGCTCTGGAAACCGCTCGCAGGCCGCAGCAGGTCGCGGAAGTCCAGGAAGTCCAGCGGAGTCATGGTCTCCATGATGTCCATCTGGTGCACCAGCACGTCGAGGATGGTCTTCACGCGCTGCAGGCGGTGCACCGCGATGTTGAGCTCGCCGTTGTTGTCGTCCACATGGTGGTCGGCGAACATGGCGATCACGCTCCCCACCTCGTGCAGGATCTGCTTGAACCACAGCTCATAGGCCTGGTGGATGATGATGAACAGCATCTCATCGTGGGCCTTCACGCCGTGCTTGTCGCTCTCGGGGGCCTGCGCGCCCAGGATCTTGTCGAGCTGCAGGTAATCGGGGTAGTAGACGTTGCTCATGGCTGCCGCCAAATGTAGGCGGGGACCCCTGCGTGGAACTGATGGTGGTCAGGAAACCGGACGGCCTTGTCCGCAATGAGCCGCCGTAACTTGCCTTCATGTTACGCCTTACGCTTCTTCTATGGGCCGTGATGCTGGCCGCGCTGTTGTTCGGTCAGGTTGATGCGCCGCAAGCGCCTCCGCCGAGCGAGGATGCGGAGGAGACAAGCCCGGTTCGGGATGAGTTGGATCCGCGGCCGTTTCCACTGGGTGAAGTGTTGCCGAGCTTCCCCGGCGGGGAGAAGGCCTTGGCCGCTTACATGGTGAAGGAGGTGACCTACCCGAAGAAGGCGAAGAAGGCCGGTATCGAGGGCAAGGTGATCGTGGGTTTCGTGGTGGACAAGGACGGCGCGGTGACCGATGCGAAGGTGACCCGTGGTGTGGACCCGCTGCTGGATGCAGAGGCCTTGCGAGCCGTACAGGCCATGCCCAAGTGGATCCCCGGCACGGTGAACGGCAAGCCTGTCAAGGTGTTCTTCAACCTGCCGGTGCGCTTCAAGCTGAAGGATTGATGCCCTCCGCTACCGCCATGTTAGCGCTTGTCTGTGCGCTCGCCGCGGCTCCGGCCATGGCGCAGAACGAGATGAAGGACGCTCTGGATACGGCCGATGCCAGGGCTCGGGCCGTGATGGAGCAGCTGGTGGCGGATCCGCTCGATCCCCGTGTGGACACGCTGCATGTCTTCAACCGCGTGGAGTCGATGCCGGAGCCGCCTGACAGTTTCCTCGAGGGATGCACGCAGGTCACGGCAGGCGAAGGCGCGCTGGAGGAGGCTTGCCTGCAACGCACCAAGGTGTACGTGCGCTTCATCGTGGAACGCGACGGTTCGCTCACGTCACCCGCACTGGTGAAGGGCGCCTGCCCCACGCTGGACCGCCTTGCGCTGGAATGCGTTCACCGCTCGGCACGCTGGAAGCCCGGCACGCAGGACGGGGCACCGGTGCGTGTGCAGGTGGTGGTGCCCGTGCAGTTCGAGCCGCGCTAGACCAGCTTCACCACCAGCTTCCCGTTCTCCTCGCGCACCGGATAGCGCGTAAGGTCCCCTTTCGACGGACCGCTGAGGTGCTTGCCCCCGAGGTCGAAGGTGCTGTGGTGCCAATCGCATTCGAGCAGCTCGCCCTTGTCCTTCAGGGGTCCCCCCTTGTGCGGGCAGCGCAACAGCAGCGCCACGTAGCTCCCATCGGCCTGCTTTGCGATCAGCACCGGGTCGCTCACCGCCTTGGGCTTGATGACAAGGCGGTCCGTGCTACCGAGCTCGCCCAGGGGCAGGGTGGCGGTGCCGTTCTCCTCCACCATGCCGGTGGCGGCCTTGGCGGTGGAGCAGCCTTCGAGCGCGGCGAGGGCGGGCAGGGCGGCCATGGCCACGCAGGCCTGGCAACCGGTGAGGAGGAAGGAGCGACGGTCCATGCGGAGAGGAGGTGTGGTCACAAGGTAATCTCAAGCCACGAGTGACAAGTCACAAGCTCCAAGTGATCAGCCGAGGAAGACGACCTCCACGTACTCGTTCTCCTTCAGGAAGAGGTCGCGGAGGCGCAGCTCGAGCATCCAGCCCACCACGGGCGCGTCGGCGCGCAGCTCCACGGGCGTGTAGGTCCACCGGCGGATGTCCTTGAACACGGGGTCGGGCCAGGTGTGGTTGTAGAGCAGGCTGAAGCGTTGCGGTTGGTGGTCCACCACCAGCGCGCGACCGTTGGCATCGAAGGCCGTGGTGGTGACGATGAGGGCCGCGCGGCTCAGGCGGCGGTGCCACTCCGTGGGCGGGTCGAGCGTGAAGAAGAGCGCCTGCCGGAACTCCAGCCTGGGCATGCTCGCCGCGCTGAAGCGCGCTTCGGGGTACTGCCGGTCGATGCGGATGTGGCGGGAGGCCATGGGCTCAGAACCGTAACCGCACCTGCAGCTTCAGGTCGCTGCGCATGTTGCCGCTGATCTCCTGCAGCCCGCTGCTGATGCGGTCCTGCCCGTTGTAGATCCACGCTCCGTAGCGCACCCACACGTCCACACGGCGCAGCGGCGTGGCGCGCACCATCAGGTACCAGCGCATGCCCCGGTCGTAGTACGGCGGTATGCTGAACAGGCCGATGAGGTCGTTCTCGTAGGCGTACACCCGCGCGTCGTAGCTGTCGCTGGCGAACAGCGCGATGCGACCGCTCAGCTCCACCGGGCTCTTCAACGGGCGGTGCACGATGTCCTGGTACAGGATGAAGCCGTGCTCCAGCGGCGAAGCGCCGCGCTCGTAGTCCACCGTTTCCACCCGGGTGCGCAGGCCCACGCTCTCGCTCACCTTGTAGGATGCGTTCACGCGGTAGTTCACCTGGGTCACGGGCACCAGCGGGTCCACGCCGTCCACATCGTCCTCGGTGTTGCGCTGGCGGTCCTGGCGCCGCACGCGGCCATACAGCTCCACGCGCTTGCTGGGCTTCCAGGTGACCTGCGCGAGCCAGTCGCTGCCCTGGCTGGGTCCGTTGGTCTGGTAGCGCAGCCAGGGGAACCGGAACTGGTCGAAGTAGGCGTTGATGGTCCACACGCGGTTGGGGCGCACCTCGATGCCGGTGTAGAGGCCGCGCTCGTTCCAGGCGTTGGTGCCCTCGGCGAAGGCCAGGCTGTAGAGGCCGATGTAGTCGCGCTGGTAGTCGCGGTAGAGCATGGCCACGCTCAGCCGCCGGTCGAGGGCGATGAGCAGGCCCGTGAGCCCCGCCATGCCGCCGTTGGCGCTGCGCGCGCCCTCGCCGAACCAGGTGAGGTTGCGGTGCATCACGTTCCAGTCGACGCCCACGTTGGTGTTGGTGCTCCCCTGGAACTCGAACTGGTTGTAAGGCTGCGTGTTGCGCACCAGGTCGAGGTCGTACTGCGAACGTGCGGCGGTGGTGCCCACGCTCCAGGTGCCACGCCGGTAGCGCAGGTGACCGCCGTAGATGGTCTCGCCGATGGCGTCCTTCTTCTCCAGTTCGTTCACCGTGCGGTGCAGCCCGTCCTCCTGGAAGCTGCTGATGGTGGCGCTCTGGTCCACGTTCTCGGCCTGCGGGTCGTCGGGGTTCTGCACGTTGGCGTCGAGGCCCTTGCGGCTGCCGAACACGGTGAGCTCCAAGTGCTTCACGGGCTCCACCTGCACCGCCGCCCCGCGCAGGAACTGGTTCTCGTTCACGCTGGTGTAGGGCGAAAGGCCGGGCGTGTTGCGCTTCACGTTCATGGTGTAGGCGCTCTTGGCCGCGAAGCCGAAGCCCGACCAGAAGGTGAGGCCCTGCCCGAACTGCGCGAGGTAGTCGCCCACGGCCACGGCCTTCACCGGGCCCACGTTGCGCACGAAGAGGTGCGCACTGTAGAAGTCGAAGCCTTTGGGCTGCTGGCCGAGGTCCAGGAAGCCGGTGTCGAGGGGTTGCGACCGGCCCAGGAACTCCTCGCCCTCGTCCTTCTCGGCGGTGATGCCGAAGCTCACGTTCTGCCGGTAACGGAAGCGGTAACGCGAATACAGCTTCCAGGGACTGCCCAGGTACACCTTGCTGTTGGCGCGCAGCGAGTCGTACACCACGGGATCGTCCACGTTGGGCAGCGCATCGCCATCGGGGTCGGTGTACGGCTTGTTGAACGGATCGCCGCCGCCGATGAAGCCCTTGCGTTGCTCGATGGTGATCTGGCTGCGCACCACCAGCTCGTGGCTGCCGTTGCGCAGCATCTCCTTCAGCGAGGCGCGCGTGCCGCCGCTCACCGTGCGCACCTCCACGAAGGGCAGGATCAGCCGGATGCTGGCCGCATCGAGCTGGTCGATGGTCTGCAGCTCGTAGATGTCGGTGAAGCGGCCGTACGTGCGCACGTGGTCCACGATCGCGGTGATCTGCACATCGCTCAGCAGCTGCAGGCTGGCCAGCTCGTCGGCGCTGGTGCTGTTGAGGTCGATGGGGTCGTTGTAGCGGTCGATGAGTACCTCGAACAGGTTGGTGAGGTCCACGTCGCTGTCGTCGCCCAGGCGCTCGGCGGCGATCTCGATGCGCTGCTCGATGAGGTCGCGCGGCACACCGAGGTCCTGCTGTGCCTGCACGGCCAGCCCCTGCAGCAGCAGCGCACCGAGCAGGGCCCGCCGCACCATCAGAAGCGGTAGTTCAGGTTCACCATGGGCGTGGCACCGAGCTGCGAGCGCGCCACCACGGCCAGGTCGATGTCGATCTTCTTCACCCGCACGCCCACGCCGAAGTGGGCCGTGGCGGGACCGGTGCTGACGCCCGTGCGCAGGAAGAGGGCCTCCACGGGGTGGTACTCCAGGCCGAAGTGGAAGCGCTCGGGCATGTCGATGTCCTTCTCGGCCTCGGCGGTCATGGTCACCTTGGGGTTGAAGGTGTAGCCCAGCCCGGCGCGCAGCAGGGTGGGGGCGCGGTCTTCGGGGTCGGTGCTCAGGCTTGCGCGGTTGGGGTTGTACAGGTGGGCCCCGATCCACAGGGCCTCGGTCAGCTTCGCCTGCATGCCCACCTCGGCCATCACCGCGCTGGTGGAGCCGTAGTTCTCGCCCAGCTGCACGTTCAGGTAGTCGAGCTGCACGCCCACGCGCAGCCCTTCGCCGAAGCGCATGGCATAGGCCAGGCCGAACTTCTGCTCGCGGTACAGCGCGTACCCGAAGCTGTTGCCGCTCACGGCCAGCGTTCCCTCGCCCAACGGCAGCGCGAAGGCCAGCCCCTGCATGGAGAGCTCGCTGCTCATCCAGTGCTGCTGGTAGTAGAGCCCGGCCACCGGCTTCTTCAGTCCGGCGAGGCCGGCCTGGTTGTGGCGGATGCCCCACAGGTCCACCAGCGTGATGCCGGCGTTGCCCATGCCCGCGATGCGGGCGCCCACGGGCAGGTCGTCGCCGCCCGCGCGGGCGACCAGGGGCAGCAGGGCCAGCAGCAGCAGCGTTCGGCGCATGGTGCCGAATGTAGGGATCGACCGGAACATGGCCGGGCGCCGCCGCCCCGTGCGCCAAGCCGCCACGACCTAACTTCGCGGCCCCGCCTTTTCCCGGCGGCGCTCCCCATGCCACGCGTGCAGCTCCACGACAAGACCTTCGAACCGTTCATCCCGGCCGATGAGCTGGAGCGGAGCATCGACGCGGTGGCCACCGAGCTCAACCGGACCTACGCCGGCAAGCGGCCCCTCTTCCTGGGCGTGCTCAACGGCGCCTATTTCTTCGCCGCCGAGCTGGTGAAGCGGATCACTGTGGAATGCGAGATCACCTTCGTGAAGGTGGCCAGCTACCACGGCACCCAGAGCAGCGGCCAGGTGGCCCAGCTCCTCGGGCTCAATGAGCGCCTCAACGGACGCCATGTGGTGGTGCTGGAGGACATCGTGGACACCGGCAACACCATGGAGCACATCCTGGCGTTGCTCAAGGACCACCACCCCGCGAGCATCGCCGTGGCCACCATGCTCTTCAAACCCGACGTCTTCAAGAAGGACTTCCCGATCGACCACGTGGCCCTGCGGATCCCCAATGCGTTCGTGGTGGGCTCGGGCCTCGACCACGACGGCCTCGGCCGCAACCTGCCCGGCATCTACCGGATCGTTCCCTGACCGAACCATGAGCAACAAGCTGAACATCGTCCTCTTCGGCCCTCCGGGCGCCGGCAAGGGCACGCAGAGCGAATTCCTGATCAAGCATTTCGGCCTGGTGCACCTGAGCACCGGCGACCTGCTGCGGGCCGAGATCCAGGCCAACTCGCCCCTCGGCCAGCAGGCCCAGTCGCTCATGAGCGAGGGGCTGCTCGTGCCCGACGAGATCGTCATCGGCATGATCAGCAACAAGCTCGACGCCAACAACAGCGCCAAGGGCTTCATCTTCGACGGCTTCCCCCGCACCAAGGCCCAGGCCGAGGCGCTGGACCGCCTGCTCGACGGCCGCGGCGAGGAGATCACCGCCATGCTCGCGCTGGAGGTGCCCACCGCCGAACTGGTGAAGCGCCTGCTCGGCCGCGGCGCCACCAGCGGCCGTCCCGATGACAAGGACGAGACCGTGATCCGCAAGCGCATCGGCGAGTACGAGGCGAAGACCGCACCGCTGAAGGACTACTACACGGCCCAGGGCAAGTACACCGGCATCGACGGCGTGGGCGGCATCGACGAGATCACCGCGCGCCTGGTGAAGGCCATCGGCTAGCACGAACACCATGCGCTCATGGCGCATGCACCCGGACCATGAGCTCCCCGAACTTCATCGATCACATCCGCGTCAACTGCCGCAGCGGCAAGGGCGGGGCGGGCAGCCGCCACCTGCGCCGGGAGAAGTACATGCCCAAGGGCGGTCCCGATGGCGGCGACGGTGGCAAGGGCGGCGACGTGATCGTGCGCGGCAACGCCAACATGTGGACCCTGCTCCACCTGCGCTACACCAAGCACGTGATCGCCGGTGATGGCGAGGTGGGCGGCGCCAACCAATGCAGCGGCAAGGCCGGCCGCGACGTGGTGATCGAGGTGCCCCTGGGCACGGTGATCCGCGACGAGGAGACCGGCGAGGTGATGGCCGAGGTGACGCAGGACGGCGAGCAGTACGTGCTGCTGCCCGGTGGCCGCGGAGGTCTGGGCAACCAGCACTTCGCCACCGCCACGCGCCAGACCCCCCGCTTCGCGCAGCCCGGCGAACCCGGCATCGACAAGTGGGTGGCGATGGAGCTGAAGGTGCTGGCCGATGTGGGCCTCGTGGGCTTCCCCAACGCGGGCAAGAGCACGCTGCTCTCCGTGGTGAGCGCCGCAAAGCCCAAGATCGCCGACTACCCCTTCACCACCCTGCAGCCCAACCTCGGCATCGTGCCCTACCGCGATGGGCGCAGCTTCGTGATGGCCGACATCCCCGGCATCATCGAGGGCGCCAGCGAGGGCCGCGGCCTGGGCCTGCGCTTCCTGCGCCACATCGAGCGCAACAGCGTGCTCCTCTTCATGGTGCCCGCCGACAGCAACGACATCAAGCACGATTACAAGGTGCTGCTGAACGAGCTTGAGCAGTACAGCCCTGAGCTGCTGCACAAGGAGCGCGTGCTCGCCATCACCAAGTGCGACATGCTCGACGACGAGCTCATGAAGGCCATGCGCAAGGAGCTGCCCAAGGGCGTGGAGAGCGTGATGATCAGCTCCGTGGCCGGGCTCGGCCTCGATGCCCTCAAGGACCTGCTCTGGCGCAAGCTGCATTGACCATGGACCTGCTGGACCGCATCGTCGCCGCGGACCAGGCCGCCTTCCTGGCGGTGAACGGCGCCGGTTCGCCCGCGCTCGACCCCGTGATGCTCGCGGTGAGCGA
This sequence comes from Flavobacteriales bacterium, assembly GCA_016788485.1. Classification (GTDB taxonomy): domain Bacteria; phylum Bacteroidota; class Bacteroidia; order Flavobacteriales_F; family PHOS-HE28; genus PHOS-HE28. The sequence goes on along the minus strand of JAEUSV010000128.1, from coordinate 17,505 downwards.
CCTGCGCATGTGGGTGCCCCTCTACCTGGGCTTTCTGGTGCTGGTGAAGCTGCGCTGGGGGTGGAAGGGCCTGTGGATCGCCGTGCCGGTGATCGCCCTCATGGTGCTTTGCAGCGACACGGGCTCGGTGCTGCTCTTCAAGAACACCGTGCTCCGCCTGCGCCCCTGCCACGAGGCCGCGCTCGCCGGCCTCGTGCACCTGGTGCCCGATGGCTGCGGTGGGCGCTACGGCTTCGTGTCGAGCCATGCCGCCAACCATTTCGCCATCGCCGCGCTCATGGCCGGCATGCTGCAGCGCCGCCCGCGTTGGGCGGCCTTGGCACTCTTCGCCTGGGCCGGGCTCATCGCCTACAGCCGCGTGTACCTCGGCGTGCATTACCCCGCCGACGTGATCGTGGGCGGCCTTTACGGCACGTTCATCGGCACGATGGCCTTCGTCCTGTTCCGTTCCATGCACCAACGCCTGATCCGCGCATGAACCTGTGGCTCGCTGTGTTCGTGGGCGGAGGGCTCGGCAGCGTGGCACGCTTCGCCCAGAGCCGCCTCTTCCAGCGCTGGGACCTGGGCCTGTTCCCCTGGGCCACGCTCGTGGCCAACCTCGCGGCCACCGCGCTGCTGGCCTGGTTGGTGATGCGCTGGCAGGTGAACCTGCCCGGCCGTGAGCAGTGGCGCGCCCTCCTCGCCGTGGGCTTCTGCGGCGGCTTCAGCACCCTCAGCACCTTCAGTTACGAGAACTACGTCCTGCTCCGCGATGGCCTCACCGGCATGGCCCTGCTCAACATCGCCATCAGTGTCGGAGCGGGTATCCTGCTGTTCCACCTCTTCGCCCGTTCCGCATGAGGACCACCTCCTTCCTCCTTGGGCTCCTCGCCCTGAACGCACTGCCTGCGCAACAGGCGGGCAAGCCTTCGTGGCAGTCCCCCCCGAAGCTCGTGGTGGGCATCGTGGTGGACCAGATGCGCGTGGACTACATCTACCGCTACTGGAACAACTTCAGGGAGGGTGGCTTCAGGCGCCTGGTGAACGAAGGGAGCTTCCAGCGCGATGCCCACTACACTTACATGCCCACGGTCACCGGGCCGGGCCACGCCAGCATCTACACGGGCACCACGCCCGCCCTGCACGGCATCATCGAGAACGAGCGTTACGATGCACGCACCCGGCGAAGCGTGTACTGCGTGGAGGATACCGCGGTGCGCGGCCTGGGCAGCGCTTCACCGGGCGGACGACGTTCGCCGGTGCAGTTGCGGGCGGGCACGCTCGCCGATGAGCTCGAACTCCGTTTCGACGGCGCGTCGCACACCGTGGGCGTCGCGCTGAAGGACCGTTCGGCGATCCTGCCCATCGGGCGTACGGGCGACCTGGCCTGCTGGTTCGTGGGCGGCAACGAGGGGCGGGCCGTAACGAGCACCTGGTACCGCCAGGACACCCCGGCCTGGTTGCAGTCCTTCAACGAGCTCGACCTCGCCGGCAAGTACCTGAAGCGCACCTGGTCGCTGCTGCTGCCGGCCGAGCGTTACCACCGGCTCGTGCCCGACGACAACCCGTACGAGATCCCCCTGGCGCGCGGGTTGAGCCCCACCCTGCCCGTGGACCTGGATTCGCTGCGGCGCGCAGGTGCCACGCTCGACCTGCTGACCTACACGCCCTGGGGCAACACGTGGACCACGGACCTGGCCCTGGCCGCGCTGGATGGCGAGGACATGGGGCGCGATAGCATCACCGACCTGCTCGCGGTGAGCTACAGCTCGCCCGACATCCTCGGCCACCGCATGGGACCGCGCGCCGTGGAGCTGGAGGACATGTACCTGCGCCTGGACCAGGAGCTGGCGCGGTTGCTGAACGAGCTCGACAAGCGCGTGGGGAAGGGCCGCTACACGGTGTTCCTGACCGCGGACCACGGCGCGGTGGATGTGCCGCAGCTGCTCAAGGACCGCAAGGCTTCGGCGGGCTACGTGGACATGTACGCCGTGGCGAAGGATGTGGAGCGCGAGCTCCCGGCCTTGGTGAGCGGTGGCCAGCTCATGCTCGACACGGTGGTGGACGGCCATGTGCACATCGGCGGCGGCCCGGCCTCCCTGCGCCTGTTCGCGCAACGGCTCATGGAGCATCCCGCCGTCGCCATCGCCATCACCCGCGAGGACCTGATGGCGGGTGGTGGACGGCATCCGTTGCTCGGCATGCTGGCGAACGGCTTCTCGCCGGTGATGTCGGGCGATGTGCTGTACGCGTTGCGTCCCGGCTATTTCGAGGCGGTGCCCGGCCTGGCGGGACGCGGTACCACGCATGGCAGCGGCTGGAACTACGACACGCACGTGCCGGTGATCCTGTACGGCCAGGGCGTGCGGCCCGGCGAGGTGATCGAGCGCACGAGCATCACCGACATCGTGCCCACCGTGTGCACCATCGTGGGCATGTCGCTGCCCGATGCGGCCACCGGTCGTGCGGTGCAGCGCGCGGTGCAGGAGCGCTGACGCTGTTCACTGGCCATTGTTCACACATCCGCCCTCAGGTGCGGAGATCCCCACGGGCATCGCCGATAGCTTCGGCCATGCAGATGAGCGACAGCTGGCCTGCCATGGCCTTCGAAGTGTGGGAGGAGGGCGAGATGCTCCGGCTCCTGCTGCGCAACAAGGCCTCCATCGACATGCGCGTGATGAAGGACATCCTGCGCTCCATGGACCTGCTGGACCCGCGCGGTGCGCGGCCCGTGCTCGTGGAGCAGGAGGACCTCGTGCGCATGAGCTCCGAGGCGCGGATCCTGCTGGTGCGCGCCTGCCGCCATGGCCACCGCCCCGTCGGCTTCCTCGCGCACGACCTGCCCGAACGCATCCAGGGTGAGTTCTTCGCGCGCTTCCACCGGCCGCCCTTCCCGTTCCGCGTGTTCGGCTTCCGCGAGGAGGCGGAGCACTGGCTGCTCGGCCAGCGCGCCATGCTCGTGTTCTCGCTCTCGTGAGCCCCTGTTGATCGTACCGTGAAGATCTGGCGCTCCAGCCGCGGCCGTGCCGCCTGCGGGTGCCGGTACTTTCGTGGCATGCGCTCCCTGTCGACGGTCCTGGTCCTTGCACCCCTCGCCCTGGTGGCGCAGGATGCTGTGCTGCTCCAAGGCGAGGGCGATGCCCGTGTGATCATGGTGCGCGGGGTGCAGCAGGAGGGGCCGGACGCGCCCCCGCTGTTCCAGGCCACCTGGCGCTTCGCCGGGCCGGACACCGATCCCGTGATGGCCCTGCAGCGCACCACGCTCACCGGCCCTTCTGTGCAGGTCGACCTGGATGAGCTGCTGCTCGCGGGGTTCGGGGCCTACCTCGATGTGCACCTGCACTTCGAGAAGCAGGGTGTGCGTGCCGACCTGCCGGCGGAGGTGATGGTGCGGCAGTTGAACGGCATGGTGCGCGCCGCCACCGATGAGCTGGGCGAGGACGCGCCGCCCGTGGCGGTATCGCAGCCCACATTGGAACAGATGCGTCGGCTGTGCGCCATCGATTGGAGCAAGGCGCGCTTCGGGATCGACGCAGGTGACGGTCAGGACAAGTACCTGGCGATCTACCGTTACGTTCGCACGCAACGCGATGAGCTTGAACGCCAGCTGCGTGCCGACCTGCTTCCCCTGGCCGCCGTCCCCGTGCTCCAGGAGGCCGAGCCTTCCGCTCCGGTCGGCAACGCCACCTCGGCCGCCACGGTATGCGGCGCGGTGTACGACGACAACAACTTCCTGTGCGCATTGGACCTGGCCGTGAGCGATACCCTGCTGGCCATCCCCGATGCCCGGTTGGAGAAACTTCTCTTCTCCGATGCACGGGTGGACGAGGAGGCAGTTGTCCCCACGATGAAGGTGCGCAAGCGCGATCGCTGGCTCAAGGCCGAGCTCGACCGCCTCAACGAGCGCATCGACGAGAGCGACCAGCGCCGGGAGCTCTGGGCCCTGCGCGACCGCATCGAGGACCTGGAGGGCCGCATGGACGACCTCGCCCTGGAGATGCAGGACCTGCAAGCACCGGAAGGCGGCAACCCCATTTCGGAACTGAGCCGCCTGACCGGAGCCAACGTCACCGTGCGTTTTCCGAAGGGCGGCACCGCGCTGGACACGGAGGCGCGGGTCATGTTGAACGAGGTGTTCGAGCAGCTGGCCCGCGATGGTTCGCAACGCATCCTCGTGACGGGCTACAGCGATGCCACCGGGGACCCGGCCATCAACCTCCGGCTCAGCGAACGGCGGGCCAATGCCGTGCGCGATCACCTGCTTCAACGCGGCGTGGAGCCTTCGCGTGTGCTGGTGAACTACTACGGCGACAGCCGCAGCGCGGGGGAGGACCCCGCCGAACGGCGTGTGGAGATCGAGTGGGTGCCGTGATCCTCAGCCCACCGGGTGGAGCATGCGGAACCTGACCTTGCAGGAGAGGCCGGCACCTGAACGTACATCGAGCGTTCCGTCCAGCTGCTGAGCGAGGGCGTCCACGATCTCGAGCCCCAATTGCGTCTCGTTGCGCGTGGTTCCCTTCATGCCGGTGCCATTGTCGACCACCTCGAGCTCATGCTCGTCGCCGGCGATGTGCCGTGCACGGATGTCCACGTGGCCGCCGGTGGCGTAAGGGAAGGCATGCACGAGGCTGTTCTCCAACAGCTCGCAAAGGATGATGCCGAGCTCGATGGCGGTGTCGGGATCACTGATGATCCCTGCGGTGTCGACGGCGATGCTGATGCCACGGCTCTGCGGCAGGTGCGCGGTGTGCAGCTCGTTGGCCAGATCGGTGAACAGGTTGTTCAGCGCGATGTTCCGCAGGTCGGGCGCGGCATAGAGCTTCTTGTGCACCATGGCCATGTGGTCGATGCGCAGCTTGCCGCGCCTGAACTCCTCGCGCGTGGGCCCCTCCGGGATCCGCATGGCCTGCAGGTTGAGCAGGCTGCTCACCACCTGCAGGTTGTTCTTCACCCGGTGATGCACTTCTCGGTCGAGCACATCGCGTTCACCGATCGCCTTGGCCAGCCGCCGCTGCTGCGTACGGTTCTGCTTCTCCTGCTTGCGGAGCCGTTCGGTGGAGGCCTTCAACCGCTTGCGCGCAAGCACCAGCAGCACCGCCAGCACGGCCCAGAGCACCAGGCCCCCATGGAGCGCCCAGCGGATCGGTGCGAGCCAGCCGTGGATGCGGCGTCCGTTGATGACCGTGGCCAGTTCCAACGTCTCGCCGGTGAGGGGGTAGGGGGTCACCTGGCCGAAGTAGGGCATGCCATCCTCCTCCATCTGGAGAATGTGCTGGTTCGGCTCCGCCTTCCACACGCCGAGCAGCTGGTCCATCATCGCATGCAGGGAGCCGGTATCGGCCCGCGTCATCAGCGGTTCACCGTCCACGTTCACCACCAGGTGGGCCTGCTCCTTCGGCTGGTGCTCCATGGCGCTGTTGAAGAGCTCCCTGCTGTCGAGCTCGAAGGCGAGCACCTGGTAGCGCTCGGGGCCCGGCCCGCGCAGCAACAGTGAGGCCTGAAGGAAACGCCCGTCGGGGCCGGTGGCGGACCACACCACGCTGCCCGAGCGGTCCTTCAACGCGCCGACGAACCAATCCTCGGTGCGCGGGTCGTGCAGGCTGTCATGCGCCACGGGCGGATCCACAGCAAGGGCAGGTTGGTCGATAAGGCCGGGCGGGAACGCCGTGCTGTCGCGGCGAGGGGCCCGTTCCACCGCCCATCCGCTGTCGCCGCGCACCAAGGCGAGCTCGCGACCGGCTTCATCGGCGAGATGCACGGAGCGGATGGGCCAGTGCGCGTTCATCACCGTGGTCCACCGCAGCAACGCCACATCGTCGGCAAGGCTGTCGTGCGCGTGGATGAAGGAGGCCTCCTCCTCAAGGTCGGTCTCGTAGCCCTTGATCACGGCATCGAGCTTCACGCGGGCCTCGCGTCCGGCGCGTTCGAGACTGCCGCTCGCCAGGTCCTTCTCGCGCTCGGGGAAGGTGATCACGGCGAAGACCAGCGCCGCCAGCACCACCAGCAGCAACAGGGTGATCGGGAGCGCGGTGCGCGTGGTGGTCCTGTCCTTCGCGCTCATGCGAGCACCCGCTTCAGTGCATCCTTCAGCATGTCCATGTCGGCCGCGGTGATGTCGAGGTGGAACACGAGCCTCACCTGCTCAGGCCCGATGGGATGGGCGAGAACGCCCCGTTCGCGCAAGGCCAGCACATGGGAGCGCGCGTCCCCATGCACCCGGTAGATCACGATGTTGGTCTCGGGGGCGAGCACGTCGTGCGCTCCGGGCAGCGTGCCGAGCAGGTCGGCCACGGACGCGGCCCTGGCGTGGTCCTCGGCCAGCCGGTCCACGTGATGGTCGAGGGCGTGGAGCCCGGCCGCTGCCAGGATCCCGGCCTGACGCATGCCACCACCGAGCCGCTTGCGCACACGACGCGCCTCGCTGATGAAGGGACGACTGCCAAGCAGCACGGAACCCACCGGGGCACCGAGGCCCTTGCTCAGGCACACCGAGACCGAATCGAACCACGCGCCCCAATCCGCCGCGCGCTCGCTTCGCGCCACCAAGGCGTTGAAGATGCGCGCGCCGTCCATGTGCAGGGCCAGGCCCAGTTCCTCCGTCGCGCTGCGGATGGCCCGCACGTCCTGCAGGTCCCAGCAGCTGCCGCCGCCGCGGTTGCAGGTGTTCTCGATGCTCACCAGCTTGGTGCGTGCCGCATGCGGGTCGTTGGGATCGTTGCGTTCGGCCCGTACCATGGCGGCGGTGAACCGGCCGCGGTCGCCTTTCAGCAGCCTGACGCTCACACCGCTGTTCGCCATCAACCCGCCGCCTTCGTACCGGTAGATGTGCGCACCTTCATCGCAGATCACCTCATCGCTGGGCCTGGTGTGCACGGCCAGCGCGATCTGGTTGCTCATGGTACCGCTGGGGCAGAAGAGCCCGGCCTCCATGCCGAAAAGACCGGCGACGCGCTCCTCCAGGGCGCGCACCGTGGGGTCCTCACCGTAGACATCGTCGCCCACCTCGGCGGTGAGCATGGCCTGGCGCATGGCGGCCGTGGGCCGGGTGACCGTATCGGAACGCAGATCGACCATGGGAACGCCCAAGGTACGCCGCAGGCCCGTGATCAGTGGGCCACCACGATGGGCTGGCTTCCCGCCTTGCCGGCCGGGGTCGCCCACGTGAGCACGTAGGTGCCGGTGGCCACTTTACGCGTGTCGAACACCAGGCGGCCATCGATCGACCGGTATGGCACTTCAACCACACGTCCGGCCAGGTCGGTCAGGGTGACGAAGGCGCTGCCTTCCACGCCCAGCTCCACCGTCAGCACATCGTCAGCGGGCACAGGCCAGGCGATGGGGTCGCTGGAGAAGGCCATGCTGATGGGCGCGAGATCGGACCAGGTGAGGGTGCCATCGGCATCCTCCTGTTCCAAGCGGTAGTAGCTCACACCGGGCAGGGGCATGGGGTCCACGGTGCTGTAACGCTGCATGCTCGAGCTGAAGCCGGCTCCGGGTACCTCGGTGAGGGTCGTCCACTGCTCAAGGTCGGCCGAGCGTTGGACACGGAACAGCCGGTTGTCCTGTTCGGAAAGGGTGGCCCAGTTGAGCTCCACCATGCGGCCTTCGAGGCGCGCCATGAAGTAGAGCAGCTGGACGGGCAGGGTGAGCTGTCCGCCGAAGCCTTGCACGCCCGTGTTGGGCGCGCCGCTGCCCGCGTTCGCACGGGTGTTCGCGGGGTCGGCCACACCGCCCACGCCGGAGCTGGTGCTGGTGGTGGCATTGCCACCGGGGGCCACTGCGGCACCGCAGGCCACCATGCCTTGTCCGCCACCTCCGCCGGCACCTCCGGTGTCCACCCAGTTACCCGGTGCGGGGTTGGTGTTGAGCACGGACCCCCCGTTACCGCCGTTCGCGGCGCAGACCAAGGGACAGCCCGGGTCCACATCGAGCGTGGCGACATCCAGGAACACGGTGCCACCGGCACCGCCACCACCGGCTCCATCAGGGGGAGCCCCGATGCTGTTGCCGCCGCTGTTACCGCTGGAGACCACACGCACGAATCCTGCAGGAGGGCAGCTGCCCGGCAGGGTCTGCAGGATGTTGGCCTTGATGATGATGATGCCGCCGCCGTTGCCACCCGCACCACCGACGCTGTTGTTCTGCTGTCCTCCGCCACCACCGCCGCCCATGTAGAAGCGGCTGAGCGAGGCGTAGGCGAACAGCGGCAGACCACCGATCCCTCCGGCATTGGGAGCGCAATTGTACCCGCCCGCGGCGTTGCCGCCCGTCGTCACCCACGCACCACCGCCGCCACCGGCATTGTTGGTGTTGCCACCGCCACCGCCGTTGATCAGCTTGCCGCGACCATAGCGGATGGTGGCCGTGCTCATCAGGTGAACGCCTTCGCCCTTCTCACCGTAGTTGGTGGAGTTGGTGGTGTACAGCGTGGAGTTGCAGCTCCCGCTGAAATTCGTCGATACCGCGCCACCCCGGTAACCCGCCCCCGTTGCATCCACGTCCGCCCCGATCGTGAGGGTGCCGTTCACCCGGAAGGCGATCACGCCGCCGACGAGCCCGTTCCACGGCACGGCCGAAATGGCGCTGGAAACGGTGTAGTTCGGTGCACCGAACAGGGGCCGCGTGATGATCTGCACCCGGCACTGGGCGCATGCCGCATTGAATCCGGCCGGAAGGGTGCCCGAAAGGGTGATGGAGTTCGGCACCGTGGCCACCTCGGTGTGCGAAAGGATCGTCGCCGCCACCCACACACCCGCGTTCGCGATGCTCTGGATATCGCCGAAGGAGATGTTGTTCGCCGTGTTGAACCCGGCCACGTTGTCCTGGACCTGCATCACGATCACCTCCTCGCCGTCCTCGAAGGTGTCGTACATCTCGTTCACGTTGGTCACGGTCAACGTGGCGCCGGCAATGGCCGACACGCGAGCGTATCCGTTCACAGGGGTTTGGGCCTGGAGATGGCCCATCAGGACCATGCCGAACGTGGGGAGAAGCAGTCGCTTGACCAGGTTCATGTTCACTAGACGACCCTCATGCTCAGAGGGTTGCCAAGTCGAAGGTAGGCAATTTTCAGCGGCGTGCCACAAGGTCGTCCAGCTCGCGCTCCAGTTCTGCCAGGAGTGGAGCCTCGGCGCTGTTGATCCCGTGGAAGGCGCCGGCCACCGATCGTGCCATGCCGAGCACGGTGTCGCGGAGCTCCGAGGTGACCTCCTTCCGATGCTGCCTCAGGTAGGCGATGAACGACCTGAACTCGCCGTTCGGGTCGGCGCCCTGGTCGGCCAGCACGTCGAACTCGAACTCCGTGATCCAAGCCTGATCGGTGCCGTACTTGTCGGTGGCGGGTTCGGCCGGTACCAGCTCCTGCGCAACGATACGGTGGAGCCGCTCGACCTCGGCCTTGGCGATGGTGCCATCGGCGGCCGCGATGGCGTAAAGCAGCCGGCCGAGCTCCTTGTAGAAAAGCTGGTGGTTCATGGCCGTGAACCTAGCCACGATGCCGCGATCCGTGGCTGACCGTCGTCAGGGCGCAGCAGGGGGGCGCTTCTCCCAGCGGTCGATGAGCCGCTGGCCCACGCGCTGCATGGGCACCTCCACCGCGTGGTACAGGGCCGTGCTGATGGCCGTGCCCAGCACCACCACCAGCAGGTAACGCACGCCGTAGTTGACCAGCGCACCGATGGTGCCCGATGCGGGAACAAGGTCCACCACATGGAAGTGCTCCATCCAATGCAGCACGGCGAAGTGCACGAGGTAGAGGCTGAAGCTCACCATGCCGATGTGCCGCACCACGGGGTTCACCACCAGCTTGAAGGGGTGGTGCGCGAGCGTCCAGGCGAGCAGGACGAAGCCCAGGCCGAACATCACGTGGGGAGGCAGGATCACCTCGCGGCCGGTGGCCAGGTGCAGGAGCAGCAGCCCTGCGAAAAGGAACAGGTCCAGCGGCCGCGGTGCGGTATCCTCGGGCCGGCCTCGCAGCACGAAGTGGAGCAGGATGCCCAGCATGAACACGGGCAGCTGGCTCGGCAGGTAGTAATACAGGAACTCACGCCAGAGCCAGTCGTTGTCGATCGGCCGCAGCTTCAGCAGGAGCGCGTGCAACACCAGGCGCACCAACACCAGCACCACGAAGGCCCGGAAGGCCGCTCTGCCGTCCTTCACCCAGCGGAACAGGAAGGGGATGAGCAGGTAGAAGCACATCTCCACCGCGATGGACCAGCCGCCGGGCACCAGGCTGTTGAACCAGTAAGGGTTGAAGCCGTGCAGGAAGGTGAAGTTGGCCGCGATGTTGGCATCGGTGATCCCCGGGCCGAAGCCGGTCCAGAAATTGGGTCCGCGCCCGTTCTGCCACAGGTAGTAGAGGATGCCCAGGTAGTACATGGGCGCGATGCGGAAGAAGCGACGGATGAAGAAGTTGCGGTCCGGGTGCAGCTCCTTGTTCAAGCGGCGCTCGTAAGACAGGAAGAGCGTGAGGGCGCTCATCACATAGAAGAGCTGCACGCCCATCTGGCCCTTGCCGAACACCGTGGCGATGACGCCCGGGTAGTCGTTGGTCCCGTACTGCGCGCAATGCACCAGGATCACGCCAAGGATCGCCACGCCCCGCAGGGCGTCGACATAACCGAGCTTGTTCGCTGTTGACATGCGTGACCAAAGGAAAGGCGGACCGGGTCGGGACGACCACCGATCATGTGGCGCTTTTCAACGCCGGCGGGGCGATAAGGTTGCCGGCCGCTAGGGTAGCTTCACCATGCGCGATGTCCACCGCTGCGCATGCTGGCGGATCACAAGCACGAAGGTCCCGGGTGAAAGTCCCTCGAGGTCGAGCGGTCCGCCTGCGAAGCCTTGCCGCACAATCACCAGGCGCCCCTGTGCATCCCGCAGCTCGAGCTCCATCGGGCCCGGGGAAGCCGCGTGGGGAAGGTTCACGTGCAGCACATCCGTTGCGGGGACCGGCCAGAGGAGCGGCCCTTCCGTCGGTTCCGTTCCGCGCATGCCCACGGGGAGGTCCAGCGAATACCAATCGTTGTAACGCACCGTATTGTCACTGCCGGTGCCGTAGTAGACCCGTGTGCCGCCCCAGCCAGCGACGCAGCCCCCCCGCCGCACACCGTCGGGCAGGTCGGGAAGTGCGCTCCACGCGTCGTCCCACACCGAATAGCGCCACACATCGGCATGCGCGGTGGTGCCGTTGCTGGCGCCGCCGATCACCAGCCCGCCATCGGCAAGGTCCACCGCATCGCCGGCGTAGCGCGGCTCAGGCAGGCTGTCGGCGGGGCTCCAGGTGTTGTTGAGCGGGTCGTAGCTCCAGCCGTCCTGCAGGGCGTTGAACTGCGCATCGGCCCCGCCGAACACGTGGCCGCGTCCGTTGGCACTGAAGGCCATGGCGCGATGGCGACCACCTCCGGGAAGCGGCGCCCGTGCGATCCAGGCATTGCTCACGGGGTCGTAGGCCCACATCTGGTCCGTGGTGGTGCCGTTCTGGAAGAGGCCGCCCACCACGTAGGCGAGGCCGTTGAGCACGAAGCAGGCGGAAGCGTAGCGCGCCGCACCGGGCATGGGGAGTCGCGCGTACCAGTTCTGCAGCACAGGGTCGTAGGTCCAGAGCTGGCTGGTGGGCCCGGCGCTCGTGAGGCCGCCCTGCACGTACCCCATGCCGTCGAGCGCGAAGGCCACGGCGTACTGGCGTCCGTCGGCGGGCAGCGGGTCGATCGCGCTCCAGCTGTCGTCCCAGGTGGTGTAGCGGTACCAATCGGAGCGCAGCTGGAAGCCCGCGTCCATGCCGGTGCCCACGAACACCTCGCTGCCCAGTGCGAAAGCGGCGGCATCGTCGCGCGCGGGACCGGCCAGGTCGGCCAGCGGTGCCCATTGCTGGGCGCCGGCCGCCAACGGAGCCATGGCCAGGACCAGGTGGGTGAGGCGCATGTGCCGAAGCTACAGCGTCAGCGCCGCCGCGCGATCAGCAGGCCGTCGCGCAGGGGCACCAGCACACGCTCCACACGCGGGTCACGCGCCACCTTGTCCGCGTAGGCCACAAGGGCCGCGGTCTGGTGGTCCTGTTCCGCAGCGGGCTTCAGCACCTTGCCGCTCCAGAGCACGTTGTCGGCGATGATGAGGCCGCCGGGGCGCACACGGTCCACCAGCGCATCGAAGTAGGCGGGGTAGGCGGGCTTGTCGGCATCGATGAACACCAGATCGAACGGCGATGGTAGGGTGGGGATCACCTCCAACGCGGGTCGCCAGTGCGTGGTGATGCGGTCCTGGAAGCCCGCCGCCGCGATATGGCGCGCCACGAAGGGTGGCAGGTGCGGGTCGATGTCGATCGTATGGAGCATGCCGCCCGGGGCGAGCCCTTCCGCCAGGCACAACGCGCTGTAGCCGGTGTACGTGCCGATCTCCACGATCACGTTCGGTCGCACCAGGTGGCTGAGCATCGCCAGGAAACGTCCCTGCAGGTGCCCGCTGCACATCTGGGGCATGTAGATGCTGGCGTAGGTCTCTTCGCGCAGTGCTTTCAAGTGGGCCGGCTCGCTGCCGCTGTGGGCTTCGCAATACGCGTCGAGGGCGGGGTCGATGAATTGCATGGCGGATGCAAAGAACGCAACGGGTGCGGTGGTGGCCCACCGCACCCGTTCCAACCCCACCGTCCTTCGCCTCAACGTTGCGCCGTCGCGCGCAGCTGCTCGATGCTCTCCGGCGTGCCCATGTACTTCACCATGAGCGTGGCCCGCGGCTCATCGCTGTTCAACGGGTCCACATCAGCCTCGGCGATGCGTCCCTCCGCATCCACCAGGAAGAGCGAGCGCATGCGGCCGGGCGACACCAGGAAATTGTCGTTCGAGCCAGAGCCGCTGCCCCAGTAGGTGATCACCGAGCGCTCGTTCTTCAGCACGGCGAACCCGCTCACCCAGGGGAAGTTCCTGCCCTCGCTGTCCTTCACCTCCGCCAGCACGTTCTGCTGCTCGGCCATCTTCATGATGCGGTCGATGTTGTACACCCCGAAGCCATCAAGCCCGAAGGTGGTCCGTACGACAGCGAGGTCTTCATAGAGCCCCTTGTTGTCGCGCATGACGAACGGCCTGCGTGTATCGGCATAGGTGCGCCATGCGGTGAGGTCCATCGGGATCTCGCTCTCGTTCATGGCGTTCCTCGCCTTCTTCCAGGCGGTGGCGGGCATGTCCGCGTGTTCCTTCATGTAGCGTTCGGTCCTGCGCACCACCTGGCGGTCGAAGGAGCGCTCCTGCTTGGCGAGCGACTTGTTGGCCAGGGCCAGCGCGCGGTCCCATCGCTGCGTGCGCGCCCTGGTGTCGCGGTTCCAATGCGCGCTCACGGGGATCTCGAGCCATTGCCCGTTCTCCTTCAACCGCAGCACGCCCTCGTCCTCGCCGGGCTTCAGGTCGAGCACCAGGTCCTGGTACTTGTGACGCCGCCCGTACAGGCGCTTGAACATGGCCTTGCCGGCATCACCGCGGTACTCCCAGATCGCGGGGTAGGGCAGGCGGCGCCACTCGGGGAACTGGCGGTCGCTCACGCGGTCCATGTTCACGGTGAACACGATGTGGTCGGGGTCGTAGATGCCTTTGTAGCCCACCACGGTGATCTCGGGCACACCGGCCACCTGGTCGAAGCGGTCGCGCCGGCGCTTCCAGCTCTTGTAAAGGGCGGTGGTGTCGCAGGCCACCAGGTGGCAGTAGCCCGCCATGGCGCGGCGCTCAGCGAAGAGGTTCGTATCCGGTCGCTTCTCCCGCTCGAGCTCCCAGAGGGTGTTCCAGTAGAGCGTGGTGGCCTCGGTGGCCGCCGAGGACACCGGTGCGATCGGCGCGCCCTGCGCCGGCGGGTTGGTGATCGTGCCGCCGGCGGCCCACGCTCCGCTCGCTGGGTCGAGCACCCAGCCGGTGAACCCCGGGTCGATCGGCGTGGGGTCGGGGCGCTCGAGGGTGATGCTGGCGCCGGGCGCGAGCGACAACTGCTCATCACCGCGAAGGGCGTACAGCTCGTACATGCCGGCGGTCTCGAAGTGCGCGGCATCGGCGCCGGCGCCCAGGTGCATGGGTATGCCGCTGGCGATGATCTCGTACGGTTCGCTGAAGCTGCGGTAGCTCAGCTCCACGGGGCCGTTCACCGGAAGACCCTTCGCATCCACGATCGCTGCGGCGGGGATGCGAACGCGCACGCCATCGCTCATCAGCACGTCGATCGGCGCGCTCGGGTCCACGGTGTGCCTCTCGCGCGGCTTGTCGATGGTGGGCATCAGCGGCCGCACGGTCGGGTGCGCATCGGGCCTCACGGCGACGGGCTCCGGCGCGAAGGCGAACTCCACCTCCACCCGCCGGTTCGAGGCGTGCGCCCGTCCATCATCGCCCGTGGCAAGCGGTTCCTGCTCACCGGACCACGCGATGCGCACCGGCCGGTCGCGCAGGCAGGTGGAACGCAGCAGGTCCTGCACGGCCTCGGCGCGCCGCTCGCTCAGCGCCGTGTTGTAGGCGTCACTGCCGCGCAGGTCCGTGTGGCCCGTCAAGGTGATGGCGGTGATGCGCGCCGCATCGGGGCGCTCGCACAGCGCGCGGAGCATCGCGGCATCCGCGGGCAGTGGCTCGGCCTTGTCCAACGCGAAGTGCACGGTAAGCCTGGAGGGCGATTGCGCCAGGAGGCCTGAGGCCAACAAGAGCGCCACGGGCAGTGTCCAAGTGCGGTCCATGGTCGTACGGGTTTGGTCAGGGATGTGGAAAGAACTCCGATCGGCACGCGATCATTATGCCAGACGCTTCGCGTGAGGGGCGTGCTGCTTGCCTGAATGGCGAAAGGCGCCGGAGGTGACCCTCGGCGCCTTTCGACGGACCTGGCTAGACCTTAACGGTGGGCGGTCTGAATGACCATCAGCGCTTGTGGCGAGGACGCCATCGCGTGTTCCGGTCTTCAGTGCTTCAGCAGCCGCATGGTGCGCACCTTTCCTTCGGCCTCCATGCGGACCATGTACATCCCGGCAGGTTCGTCTCCCAATTCGATGGCCAGGTCCGTGCGGGCACTGCTGAATTCCTGCCGCACGCGACCGGTCGCGTCCAACACGCTCACGCGGGCGTTCACGGGGACACCGCTCAGTATCACCGGACCATTGGTCGGGTTCGGTCGAAGGACCAGCATCGTTTCCGCCATGGTGTTCAGGCCCAGCGTGGTCACCAGGAAGGTGCTGGAGGAGGCCGTTCCGGTGCAACCGGTGGTGCTCGTGTAAGTGACGCTGTAGTCGCCGTTCGCAGTGATGGCCGTGGCCTGCCCGTCGGCTCCCGCGATGGGCGATCCATCGAGGAACCACTGGATGTCGCCGGTGAATGCGGGCGAGGCGATCAGCGAATCGCCTACCAGTGCGATCACCGGCGTGGGCACGCTGTCGGAGGTGGCGTTGAAGGAGGCCAGGTAGAAGCCGCGGTCAGCCGCAACCGGAGCGCAGCTCAGCTCCCAGGGCGAGAGTGTGTTCAGGAAGCCGGCAATGAGGTACTCGCCCGAGCCGTTGGTCGCCAGGGCCTGCCCCCAGCTCTGAAGCGGGCTTACCGAGGTTCCGCTCGCGAAACCTGTCACGAACGTGCCATCGGGCGCCACCTCGGCGATGAACCCCTTGCCGGTGTTGCCGGGCACCATGGTGATGTTCCCGAAGGTGATGCTCGCGAAGAACTGGCCGCAGGCGAGCAATCCGCTGTCATCGTCCTTCCAGGTCAGGGCGTAGGCATATGCGCTGTTCGTCGTGGACGGCAGCATGGGCCGCATCCAGAGCGGAGTACCACCTTCGTCCATCTTGATGAAGGCGTCGATGCCGTTGCCTATGGTGCTCGTCACCTGGTCGGGCCCGAAGGTGATGGGGGTGTTGGCGTTCAGGGTGACGGACGCGTAGATGTTGTCCGAGCCATCGCGGATGAGCGGGATGTCGTATTGGAACCGGTCGCGGAAGCTGCCGTGCGAGCGGAACCAGTGCAGGGTGTCGAGCTCCGGGCCAAGGCGCAGGAAGAAGTAGCGGTTCAACGCGGCAGCGTTCGGGTCGCCTGGCAGGCTCGGGTTGGAGCCGAAGGCGAGCGCGCCCCGATGCTCACCGGCCACCACCACATCGCCGTTGCTGAGGCTCACCGCGCTCTTGAACCACAGGTTGGGGAAGGCGGTCTGCGGCGTGTAGCTCGATGCTGCGAGCGTTGCGATGAACGTGCCGGCCGTGTCGATGCATGTCATTTCAAGGTTGCCGCTCTGAAAGTAGAGCCTGCCCGCCGAATGGTGAAGCAAGGTGGTGCGGCTCAATCCCCCGGTGAGGGGCATGCCGGTGTCGAAGTGCCAGATGAGGTCGCCGTCGGGGTGGAACTTCAACAGGTGGTTCTGGCTGGCGACCACTGTGAGGATGGTGTCATCCATGACGATGGTGTTCGTCAGGGTGCGGCCCAGGAGATACAGGTTCCCGGCGTCATCACATTCCAGGCTGAAGGGCTGGAACTGCGGTCCGACCGCGCGGATCCACTGCAGGTCGCCTGCCGCGTTGAACTTGTGCACGAAGGTGTTCAGGCTGCCCCCACCTCCCTGCGGCTGTGCGGTGATCCCCTGGCACTGCTGGGTGGTGTTCGCATCGTTGAAGAGGTACAGGTTGCCCGAGGGGTCTCTGGCGATGTCCATGGCTCCCAGGTAGGAGTTGCTGATGCCTGCGGCACCGCCCGTGGTGGACCATTGGAATCCCTGGGCGTTCACGTCGGCGCAGATGAACGGGCTTGCGATCAGTACGAGGAGCGTGGATGGATTGCGCATGTGCGTTGGAGGCTGGTTGCGGCAAAGCAATCTCCGCCCCGCGCCCGGTGCAATAGAACGTTGGTTAGGGGGGGGCTCCCGGGTTCGGCTCCGTTGGCTCCGCTCAGCTCGTGATCAATGCGTGTCAGAACGCTTGATCTACCGGTACTTGAACCAGGCCGCCAGGAACGGGTTGTATGGCGCGTAGATGGGCTTGCCGCCTTCCGCCGTGTGCCCCGTCACGTAGATGAGCTCGCGGTCCACCAGCGCCTGGATGCCGTGCACCAGTGCGGCGGAGGACGGCAGGTCGTGCTTCTTGATGAACGCGCCGGCGGTGGGTGTGTCCACCTCGCCCTCGCGTGCGATGGCGGCGAAGAGGTCCCACTGGTTCTTCGTGAGCGCGCTGCGCAGGGTGGCCATGATGGCGTCCTGCTCGCGCACGATGGCCATCAGCACATCAGCGATGGTGGCGCGTTCCAGCGGGCGCGGGTCGCCGAAGAGGCGGTTCAGCAGCACCTGCACGTAGTAGGTGTGGCCCCGGCAGATGTCGTAACAGAACAGGGCATCCTCCATCTTCAGGGAGCGCTTGTGGCGCTTCATCACCGTCACGGCGAAGGCGGCGTAGGTGCCCCGATCGATGCGCTGCAGTTCCAGCTGGTCCGCGCTGCCGTAGAAGGGCTTCTTCGCATCGTTGAACAGGTCCAGCAGCAGGTGCCGCTGGCTGCCGGAGAAGATGCACCGCACGTTCGGGCTGCGCTGGAGCTCGGTGCGCAGCAC
>JAEUSV010000085.1 GCA_016788485.1 Flavobacteriales bacterium | reverse complement strand
CAGCGCGCGGTCGTTCATGTCCATCACGCGCTTCCAGGCGATGGTGCGCGGATCGATGCCGAGCGAGCGCTTGCGGTTCTGCAGGTTGTTGTCGATGAGCGCGGCGAGCAGGTTGTTGGCCTTCTCGATGGCGCTGAAGTCTCCGGTGAAGTGGAGGTTGATGTCCTCCATGGGCACCACCTGCGCGTAGCCGCCGCCGGCCGCGCCGCCCTTCATGCCGAACACGGGACCGAGGCTGGGTTCACGCAGCACCACGATGCTCTTCTTGCCCAGCTTGTTCAGCCCTTCGTTCAGACCGATACTGGTGGTGGTCTTGCCTTCGCCGGCGGGCGTGGGGCTCAGGGCCGACACCAGGATCAACTTGCTCTTCGCGAGCTTCTGCTCGTCGATGAGCGACAGCGGCAATTTGGCCTTCGTGCGACCATAAGGCTCGATGAGCTCGGGGTCGATGCCCAGCTTCTGGGCGATCTGGGCGATGGGCTTCAGCTGCGCTTTCTGCGCGATCTCGAGGTCACTGGGGAATGCCATGGGAGGTTACAGGGCCGCAAAGGCGCCATGACGCAAAGAACATGAATTGCCGGGTCAATTCCATTCCCATCGGGAGGATCAGGCCGGCCCGACCGGATGGCAAGGCACACTCCCCGGTACCGACAACGGCTCAGGAATGGTCCTCATCCAACCCGTTCACCACGCGTCGGATACCACGTTTCACGAGGGGCTCGTTGAAGTTGATGAGCAACCCCAGCTTCCGACCGCTTAGCTTCAGATAGGTGAGCAACTGGGCGAAATGCAGCTCACTCGCTCCCTCGGTCGCCTTCACTTCTACCACGACCAGGTCCTCCACCACGAGATCCATGCGAAAGCCGAACTCCAATTCCTCCCCTTTGTAGATGACCGGAAGCGCTCGTTGACGCACGCAGGTCAGCCCTGCACGCTGCAACTCCAGCGCAAGGCAGTGCTCATACACCGACTCAAGCAGGCCGGGTCCCAGTTCCCTGTGCACCTCGAGCGCAGCGGCGATGACCTGCTTGCTGACCTCGTTCTCGGACATGGCGATCTGCCCCGTTCCAACCTAGAATTCTTCCCAGCCTTTGCGTCCTTGCGTCATTGCGGCCCATCCCTCGGTCACCGCACCACCACCCGTTGGGCCTTGGACGTCCCGTCCGCTGCCCTGAACTGCACGAGGTAGGTACCGGCGGGCACCCGGCCCTGGGCATCGCTGCGCAGGTCCCAGGTCCAGCGGATGTTGCCGGCGGGGCGCTGGCCCAGGTCGCGTTGCACCACCGCGCGCCCGGACAGGTCGTATACGATGACCTGCAGGCGCCCGGCGCGGGGCTGATAGGCCAGCAGGTTCACCTCGTCGGTGGCGGGGTTCGGCCAGGGGGCCGCTAGCTCGGGACCTGCGGAGGCCTCGTCCATGCCGATGGGCGCAGCGGGGAGGCTTGCGCTGTACACGCCGTTGCCGTGCGTGCCCACCACGATGGTGCCGTCGCTGCCACGCGCTGCGATCATGTTGATGGGCACGTTGCCGATGGTGGCGGGTCCCTCCTGCTCCCACACCGTGGCCACGCTGTCCATCACATCGGTGCTGTAGAGCCCCGTGCTCGTGCCCACGAAGTAGCGGTTGTTCTGCCCGCCCCAGGTGGGATAGATCAGCGCCCAGAACACGGCCGGGCCGTTGCCGCTGCCGTCCACGTTCTGCTCCAGGTTGGCGCTCACGTCCGTCCAGGTGTTGCCGCGGTCGTTGGTGTAGTAGATGCTTCGGGTGTTGTAGTTGCTGATGGTGATGAGCCACTCGTTGGGATCGAGGTCGTTGGCCGCCACACAGCTCACGTAGCCCTGGCCCAGGGTGGCACTGGTGAGCAGCGGCACCTTCTGCGGGTTGGTATCGAGGCTGTCGCAGCGGTACACCTTGCCGTTCACCGTACCGTAGATCATGAAGCTGGGATCGGCCGCGCTGATGTCGAGCGAGGCGATCCGCTGGCTGGAGAGCAGCGTGGCCCCGTCGATGAGCTCCCAGTTGGTGGGGATCTTGTTGTAGAAGTTGTTCGTGACGGGGATGCCGGCCAGGTCGTTGTTGCGCCAGATCTTGTTGGCGCTCACCCAATAGAGCCTGTTGTTGTTGCCGGGATCGAGGATGAAGGGGTTGATGAAGCTGTAGCTGCTGGTGCCGCCTGTGGGGTCGATGCGCTCGTAGCCGGTGATGGTGCCGTTGGCGTCGATGGTCTTCTTGTAGAGGCGGCCCTGCTGGCTGCTGCTCAGCTGGAACGGTTGTCCCTCGGGCAGCGCCACGTAGGCACCATCGTCCTGGTGCACGTACTTCCATGCGCTGAGCGGCTGGTCGTTCATGGCGTACCAGCAACCGTTGTCCTGCGTGCCACCGATGATGTTGGGGCTGGTGGCGCTGCCTTCCTCGATGGCCACGGTGTAGAACTGCGTGGTGAGGTAGCCGTTGTTGAGGTCGGTCCACAGCACGCTGTCGGCCAACGCGTCGGTGGTCTTCTGCACGCCGCCGTCGTTGGTGCTGAACAGCACCGCGGGGTCCGCGGGATGGAACTGCACCCAGTGCTGGTCGGGGTGGTGCTCGGGGTACACATAGCTCTTGGGATCGGCCGTATTGCAGCGGTAACCACCGATCCATGTGGTGCTGTCGGGGCTGGTGAAGCCGTTGGTGCTGCGGTAGAGCGATGTACCGCCGAGGAAGATCACGTTGGGCTGTGTGGGGTGCACGGCCAGGCACATGTCGTAGCCGTCCTGGCTGTTGATGTAGCCGAAGTCGAAGGTGAAGTAGCCGGTGCAGGAGCCGTTGGGCAGGTTGGCGCTCAGGTTGGTCCACTGGCCACCGGTGCCGGTGCCGTTGCCGCTCAGGTAGGTGTACTTCCACAGCGAATGGCCCTGCGTGCCGGTGTTCGCGGTGACGCCGAAGAAGTAGACCGTGTTCTCATCACTGGGGTCGATGGCGGGCACTGTGCGCACGGCGTTCGCGGGCCAGATGCCGGCACCGATATTGGTCCAGGTAAGGCCGTCGGTGCTGCGCCAGATGCCTTTCTGGGCACCGGGATTGCTGAAGGCCGCGTACCACACACCGGTGGTGGTCACACGCAGGTCGGTGTACTCCTGGTATTGCGTGATGGTGGTATCCAGACCGAGCACGGCCTTCCAGCTGGTGCCACCATCGTTGCTGCGGAAGATGCCGTTGAACACCGCGGCGAGCACCACGTCGCTGTCGTTCCGCGTGGGATCCACCTCGATGTGGTTCACCTGCTTGAAGCTGTAGTTGCGGTTGAAGCGGTTGTAGTCGATGGCCTCGGTGCTGGGGATCAGGTTCCAGCTCTGGCCGTTGTCCGTGCTCTTGTAGATGCCGCTTCCGCTGAGCAGGGCGCTGAAGCTCGCGCCGCTCATGATGCCGTAGTTCTCGCCGGTGCCGGCGTACCAGGTGTCCTCCTGGCCGGGGCGCGGGTCCTGTGCGAGGCAGCTGATGGCCTGCACCACCTGGGGCGCGAGGGTCTTGCTCCAGCTCTGGCCACCGTCGGTGCTGCGCCAGATGCCACCGCTCACCCCGCCGGCGATGAGCACATTGGCATCGGTGCGATCGATGCCGAAGGCGCGCGTGCGACCGCCGCGGTTGATGGGCCCGCGATGCACCCAGCTCAGGCTCTTGGTGGCATCGCGCTTGGGCAGGGTGCGTGCGAAGAGCAGCTCCAGTGCGCGGATGTTGTCGGGCACCTCGCCGGTCACCGGATCGCGCATGCGCTCCACCTGCCAGGCATGCGCCTCACCGAACTCTTCGGCGGCCTCGGCGCGGGGCTCGTGGGCTTGCTCCTGCGGCTGTTGCGCGCAGGAGGTGATGAGCAGAAAGGCGGAGAGCAGAAAGGGGATCGGACAGTGGAGGCGCATGGGTGCGAAGTGGTTCCCGAAAGTACGCGCCCGCCGGCACGCTGCCCTATACGAGGTCCACGCCGAAGCCCGCCTTGCGCAGGTCCTCCCAGAACGCAGGGTAGCTCTTGGTCACCACATCGGGGTCCTGCAGCGTGATGCGCCCAGCGACGAGCGCCAAGGGTGCGAGCGCCATGGCCATGCGGTGGTCGCCATGAACGGCCCACGCCACTTCGCGCACATCGCAACACCCGGCGATGGACAACGCTCCTTCCGACTGTCGGACGCGTACATCCATCATGGCCAGGGTTCCAGCGACCGCGGCGATGCGGTCCGTTTCCTTCCGGCCGAGGTTGTGGAGACCGGTGAAGGCGGTCGGCAGTCCCAATGCGGCAAGCGTAAACGCAAGCGGCTGGAAGAGGTCGGGCGTGGCCTGCAGATCGATGACCGGTGCGATGCCATTCGGAACACCCGGAAGGAACCTGCGAAGCAGAAGGCCCCGCTCCGTGGCATCGGTGGTCACCAGGTTCCCAAGCAACGCCGCCACCGCCACATCCCCCTGCGCACCGTCCTTGTTCAGCCCAACCAGCTCCACCTCCGCATCCTCCGCCAGTGCCATGATCTCGTACCAGAAGGCGGCTGCGCTCCAGTCGCAGGGCACATCGAACGGCCGTGCAACGTATCGCCCGGGCCTCACCTCGATCAGCGTGTCCCCCACCTCCACCTCCGCCCCGAAGTGCCGCATCACCCGCGCGGTCATCTCCACGTACGGGCGCGAGAGCTGCATGCCGTGCCATTCGATGCGAAGGCCCTTGTCCATCCCTGGCGCCACAAGCATCAGGGCGCTGAGGTACTGGCTGCTGATGGGGCTCTCGAAGTGGACCGCACCGCCGTCCAGGCGCACCCCCTTCACGCTGTAGCCTTCCTCCGTGCGCTCGATGGATGCCCCGAGCCTCCGGAGCGCATCGATCAGCTCATCGTGTGGGCGCTCCAGCAGCTTCGAATCACCGGTGATCACGTGGGTGCTGCCCCGTTGCACCGCGGCCCAGGCCAGCAGGAAGCGGAACGTGGTGCCACCGAGCCCGCAGTGCATCACCCGGGGCTTGTCACGCAGCAGGTGGTGCAGTATACGCGTATCGTCGGCATCGGAAAGGTGCTCGATGCCACCGATGTCGCCCGCCAACGCCGCGGCGATCAGCGCGCGGTTGCTCACGCTCTTGCTGCGCGGCAGTTCGATGGCGGCGCGGATGGGGCCTTCAGGCCTACGGATGGTGACGCCTCGCATCGCGCGCCAGCAAACGGTAGTGATCGAGGGCCTCGCCCACCTGCGCAGGTGTCACGGGCACGTCCACCATGGCCTGTCCGATCTCGCGCAGCAGGGTGAAGCGCAGTGCCCCGTCGGCGTTCTTCTTGTCGTTGCGCATCAGTGCGATCAGGCGGTGGTGGTCGTCGGCGGTGAAGGAGTAGGGCTTGTACAGGCTCTGCAAGTGGCCCTGGACCAGGTCGTAGGCCTCGCGGCTCAGCAGGCCCTGCCGCCAGCTGAGCCATGCCTCGCAGATCATGCCGATGGCGACGGCCTCGCCGTGCAGCAGGCCCAGCTGCTGGCTTTCCCATGAATGGGCCTCGAGGGCATGCCCGATGGTGTGGCCGAAGTTGAGCACGCGACGCACGCCGCCTTCCAGCGGGTCCTCGTTCACCACCGCGCTCTTGATGGCGGCGGAACGGTGCACCAGGGGCGCCAGGGCGGCCAGGTCGTGCAGCGGCGCCTCGCGCACGGCGCGGTAATGATCCGCATCGCGCACCAGCCCGTGCTTGATCATCTCGGCCACGCCGTTCAGCAGCTCGCGCTTGCCCAGGGTGCGCAGGAAGGGCACGTGCACATAGACCCCCTTCGGATCGCGGAAGAGGCCCACCAGGTTCTTGATGCCTGCGGCATCGATGCCGGTCTTGCCGCCGATCGCGGCATCGACCATGCCCATGAGGGTGGTGGGCACGTTCACGCTGCGGATGCCGCGCTTGTAGGTTCCGGCGACGAACCCGCCGAGGTCGGAGACCACGCCACCGCCCAGGTTCACGAGCAGTGCACCGCGTTCGGCCTCGCGATCGCTCAGGTGGCCCCAGATGGCGCCGGCCACATCGATGCTCTTGCTGGACTCACCCGCGGGCACCTCGATGGGTTCGGCGTGCTGCAGGTGCGGCACGAAGGCGAGGAGCTCCGGAAGGCAGTGGCGCAGGGTGTTGGAGTCGCCGAGCACGAAGCACTGTGTGGGCGGCGCCTCGAACTCGAGCCAGCGCTGCAGCATGGGCAGCACATGGGCGCCGATGTACACCGGGTGCCCCCCGGCCCACAGCTCCTCAACATCCCGTGCCGATGTGCGCATTGCTACTTTTGGGCGCTCTCCGGCAAGGGCCGCCGATCGCCGGCAGCCCAAAGGAACGAACAAGCCCCGCTCGCCGCAATGCAGCCCCCGGCCCCCGCCGCCACCGCCCTGCCCGACCTCAGCGACACCCGCATCGCCTTCGCGCACAAGAGCGACCGCGCCCTGTGGAAGGCCTACTGGCTCTTCAGGATCATCGGCAACCCCACGATCACGGGCGTGGGCGCCGGGCTCACCAGGGCGGCCCTGGCCCTGCACCTGCCCATCCGCGGCCTGGTGAAGGCCACCATCTTCGAGCAGTTCTGCGGGGGCGAGACCATCGAGGAGAGCCTGGCCACGGCGAGAACGCTCGGGCAGAGCGGCATCGGCACCATCCTCGACCACAGCGTGGAGGGCGCCGACGACGAAGGCTCGCTCGACCACACCGTGGAGGAGGTGCTGCGCACGATCGCCGTGGCGAAAGGCCGGCCCGAGATCCCCTTCTGCGTGTTCAAGCCCACCGGCATCGCGCGGGTGGAGATCCTCGAGAAGGTGAGCGCGAAGGCCACGCTGTCGGTGATGGAACAGGCCGAATGGCAGCGCGCCAGCGCCCGCATGGAAAAGATCTGCGCCGCGGCGGCAGCGGCCGGCGTGCCCACGCTCGTCGATGCCGAGGAGAGCTGGATCCAGGATGCCATCGACGCGCTCGTGGCCGCGATGATGGAGCGCTACAACACGCAGCGCGCGCTCATCTACAACACCGTGCAGCTCTACCGCCACGACCGCCTCGCCTTCCTGAAGCGCAGCACCGAGGAGGCCCGTGCGAAGGGCTACCACCTCGGCGTGAAGCTGGTGCGCGGCGCCTACATGGAGAAGGAACGCGAGCGCGCGGCGGAGAAAGGCTACGCGGACCCGATCCAGCCTGACAAGGCCGCCAGCGACCGCGACTACGACGCCGCCTTGCGCTGGTGCGTGGACCACATCGACCGCGTGAGCATCGTGGCCGGCACTCACAACGAGCAGAGCAGCCTGCTGCTGGCGCGGCTCATGAACGAACGCGGCATCGCCCACGAGGACCCGCGCATCTGCTTCAGCCAGCTGCTGGGCATGAGCGACAACATCAGCTACAACCTGGCCCAGGCCGGTTATCGCGTGGCCAAGTACGTGCCTTACGGTCCGGTGCGCGAGGTGATGCCCTACCTGATCCGCCGCGCCAACGAGAACACCAGCGCCCGCGGCCAGAGCGGACGCGAGCTCTCGCTGATCATGCAGGAGCGCAGGCGGAGGGCGAAGGGCTGATGGGAATGACCGTTCGTTGCTGGTGAGCGTCGGTAACGTGGATGCACGGGCAACGATGCACGGTGAGCGAGATGGGCACCCATTGTTGCCTCTTCGAATTCACCGCGCGACACCCGGAGCAACCAACACGGTCATCGCCCCTGCCGGCCGGTGCTAGCCCTCAGTGGGTCCGCTGTCGTGACCAGTGCTCCTGCAGCGACCGGTTGCAGGCGTTCATGAGCGACATGCCCTCGCGCGCCAGGTCGTTGTAGTCGTTCTCGCCCCGCCGGTAGAACCGCGCCATTTCCTTGAACTGGAACATGGCGGCCTCCACGGTGCTGTCCTCCACCAGGGGCAGCACGCCCCAGTAACACGTGCGGAAGGCCTTCAGGCAGCTGTCGAACGCCACGGTGTCCTTCGGCGCGATCCACAGCTGTTCATCATGCGGCACGATGAGCAGGTCGCCCACTGCCTTGCCCACCTGCTCGTAGGCGGCCAGCTTCTTGTTGTACATACTGCGGGTGAACTCCATGCGGCTCTCGTTGGCGATCTGGCTGGTGAACTGCCAGGCTCCGACGAGGATGCCCAGGATGGTGAGCAGCGGCGCCATCGCCTTCGTGGCGAACTCGATCCGCTCCTTGGTGCTCTGCTCCATCAGCGGGTGAGGTAGATGTTGGTGGCCACATCGCTCTTCCCGTCGGGCAGGCTGGTGAGGCGCAGGCAATTGGCGCTGCCCTTGCACACCGGCGCTCCGGCATGCAACATCTTCACCTCGTAGGAACGGCCGTCGAAGGTGACACCCGCCTTACCACCGTTGCTCCAGGTGGTGCAGGCCACGGTGCGCGGCTTCCACGTCCCGCCGGCACACTCCTGCACGACCACCTGTGCCGGAGACCGCTGGAAGGTGTAATACGCCTCACCGGGTGTGCAGGACCCGCCCGTTGCGGACCTCGTGCCGATGACGGACCATTGCTGCCTTGTGCCGCCATCAAGCAGGTCAAGGACCTGCTTCTCCTGCGGGCCTTGTTGGGCGAAAAGGGAGAAGGAGGTGAGGCCAAGCCCCAGAAAGGCGGTGAGCTGGTGCTTCATGATCGATGGGGCCCGTATGACTTGGCAACGGACACACCACGAATTTCGCGCCCAAACTCCTTGTGCGGATTGACGCTCGTCATTCCGCACCGGGAGGAGCCGTCGGCCTGCTTCGTTGGCGATCGGGCTCCCTGCCCGTAGATGCCCCGGATGAAGGTCATGTGCGCACCCGACGCCGTTGCCGACATTCGCGCCATGCTACCTTGGATGACCGCGGCCGAGGCCGCGCAGCTGGTGAAGAGCGGCGACCGCGTGTTCGTGCACGGCAGCGCGGCCACACCGCACACCCTCCTCAACGCGCTGCTGGCCCGTCATTCCGAATTGGAGCGCGTGGAGCTGGTGAGCATCAGCACGCTGGGACGCATCGACTTCGACCGGCCTGAGGTGCAACACAGCTTCTTCGTGAACAGCCTCTTCGTGAGCGACAACGTGCGCGAGGTGGTGAACGGCCCCTACGGCGAATACGTGCCGGTCTTCCTCAGCGAGATCCCCCTGCTCTTCGAGCGCGGGATCCTGCCCCTGGACGTGGCGCTCGTGCACGTGAGCCCGCCCGACCGCCATGGCTTCTGCACGCTGGGCGTAAGCGTGGACGTGGCCAGAAGCGCCGTACGCCACGCGAAATGCGTGATCGCCCAGGTGAACCCGCGCATGCCCCGCACCCATGGCGAAGGACAGGTGCATGTGAACAGCTTCGCAGCCCTGGTGCATGTGAACGACGAGCTTCCCGAGGTGGACTATGCGAGCCGCATCGGCGCGGACGAGGAGCGCATCGGGCAGCTGTGCGCAGCGCTGGTGGAGGACCGAAGCACCCTGCAGATGGGCATCGGCGCCATCCCCGACGCCATCCTGCGCTGCCTTACGGGCCACAAGGACCTCGGCGTGCACACCGAGATGTGCAGCAACGGCATCATCGACCTGCTGGAGCGCGGCGTGATCACCAACCGGTACAAGAAGAAGTACAAGGACCGCGTGGTCACCAGCTTCGCCATCGGCACGCGGGCGCTGTACGACCGCATCGACGACAACCCGCAGTTCGCCTTCCTCGATGCGCAGTACGTGAACGCGGGCCACGTGATCCGCCAGAACCCGCGCGTGGTTGCGGTGAACAGCGCGATCGAGGTGGACCTCACCGGGCAGGTGTGCAGCGACAGCATCGGCACGCGGCAATACAGCGGCGTGGGCGGCCAGATGGACTTCATGCGCGGGGCTGCGTTGAGCGAGGGTGGCAAGCCCATCATCGCCATGGGCAGCACCACGGGCAAGGGAGCCAGCAAGATCGTGCCTTTCCTGCGGCCCGGTGCCGGCGTGGTGACCACACGCGCCCACGTGCACTACGTGGTCACCGAGCACGGCGTGGCCTACCTCTACGGAAAGAACCTGCGGCAGCGCGCCGAGGCCCTGCGTGATATCGCGCACCCCGACCACCGCGAGGCGCTCGACCGTGCCATCGTGGAGCGATTCGGGCCGAAGGTGATCTGAGCCAGCCGCACGACGCGTTCACATCACCGGTAGGCCGTTCCGCACGACCGGGAGGGTCGTTGCACGGTCACCGGGGCATTTTCGCGGGCACACCGAACACGCATGGCCCACATCGCCCTCAAGAACGAGCAACTGCCCGGCATCATCGGGCTCATGCACTTCCGCCCGGAAACGGCGGTGCCCCTGAACGCGCTGGTCGAGACCCTGCTGCGCGGACCCAATTCGCTCACGCCCGGCGAGCGCGAGATCATCGCCAGCAGCGTGAGCTGGTGGAACGACTGCCACTTCTGCCACACCACGCACGGCGCAGCGGCCGCAGCGCACCACGGGGGCGACCTCGGCCTGATCGACGAGATCAAGGCAGGCCTTCCCGACCGCGAAGTGAGCCCGAAGCTGCGCGCGCTCCTCACCATCGCACGCCGCGTGCAGCAGGGCGGCAAGCAGGTGACCAAGGCCGAGATCACCGCTGCCCGCGATGCCGGCGCCACCGACGTGGAGATCCACGACGCGGTGCTCATCGCCGCCGCGTTCTGCATGTTCAACCGCTATGTGGACGGGCTGGGCACCTGGAGCCCGGAGCCCAAGGAAGCCTACAAGGAGGTGGGCGAGATGC
>JAEUSV010000050.1 GCA_016788485.1 Flavobacteriales bacterium | reverse complement strand
ACCCGCTGATCATGTCCGGAGGGGCGTCGGGCATGAGCATGCCGGGGAGCACGAACTGGAGATCGGGCACCATGAAGCTCGGCTGGCCGTTCAACCACCACAGGTAACCGTAGCTGTCGTTGAGGTTCTGCGAGGGCGTGGTCATCGCCGTGAAATAGGCCGTGTCGTGGAGGACGGTATCGTTCGCCCACACGCCGTGGTTCAACGCCAGCAGGCCGTAACGCGCCATGCTGCGGGCCCGGCTGTAGTAAACGTTGTTGTACGGGGAGCCGCCCGAGAACCAGAACCCGTCCATGCCCACCTTGTTGCGGATCCGCGTGTTGAAGTAGTTGCTGAAGGTGGTGCCGGTGGCGTTGGCGATCACCTCGTCCAGCAGCGTGTACGGCGCGTTGTGGTAGGCCCAGCGGGTGCCGGCATCGGCCAGGTATTGCAGGCAGGCCGGGTCCGTGCAGTTGTCATCCGGCACCCCATCGTCCAGCCCGGAGGTCATCGTCAGCTGGTCCCGCACCGTGATCTGCGCTTCCTGCTGCGGGGTGCAGCTCGTCCAGCCCGTACCGAGGTAGGTGCTGCTCGGCTGATTGATGTCCAGGTAGCCCTCCTCCTGTGCGATGCCGGTGAGCATGGAGGTGAGCGTCTTACCCGCACTGGCCCAATACCACAGGCTGTCCTGCGTGAAGGTGCCGTAGTAATGCTCGATCACGATCTTCCCGTCCTTCAGGATCAGGAAGGCCTTGGTGTTGCGCGAGCCGACGAAGTCGATCAGGCTGTCGATCCGGTCAGGGCACCAGCCGAGCGAGGCGGGGCTGAGCGTGTCCCAGGCGGTGCTCCCGTTGGGCGGGAAGTAGAGCGTTTGCGCGTGGAGCGCGAGGCCCGATGCAAGCAGCGAGGCGAGGAGAGCGGTGCGTGCCATGGTCCTTGGACGCGTGCGCTGCGAAAAGGTTCATTTCCCCTTCACGGGGATCGGCTCGGGCAAGGGCACGTACATCTTCTTGATGCGCACGAGCGGACCGGGGCACACCTGCATGTGGCAGTTGGCGCAGGCCTGCACCAACGCGTTGTAGGCCTGGGCGCGGTTCTTCTTCTTCGCCTTGTAGAAGCTGTCAAGGCTGGCAAGGAAATGGTCGGCGAAGGGGTCGTACACCGCGTGGTCCACCATGCCTTCGGTGGGGGTGGCGGTGCGCATCTTCTTGAACTGCTCCGGGTAGGGCAGGCGGTCCTGACCCTTCACCACGTGCGCCCGGGTGCTGTCCATGAACACGGCCATCTCGCGCATCAGCAGCGCCAGCTCGCTCGCGGGCTTCAGGTCCTGTGCGGGGCGCGTGTGCACGGGCGCCGTGAACGCGAGGCCGATCACTGCCAGGAACAGCAGGGTGAACAGGTGGGTGCGGCGCATGGTCAGCGGGCGAGGAGCTCGAAGCTTACATCATCCATCACGAAGGAACCGCCCGCCGTGGCATCGGGCGTGGTGTTCACCTGTAGGTGCACCACGGCGTACCGCGCGCCCACCGGCACGATCGCCGACTGCGAGGCCTTCACCAGCTGCCACTGGTCGCCCTGCACATGGCATTCACGGAAAGGCGTGTTCACCTTCTGGATGGGCTTGCCGTCCACGTTCAGGTACTCCACCACCACCTGGCCGCGCAGGCCGGGGTTCACGATGGAGGCCATTTGCGCGGAGAAGCGCCCGATCACCTTCTTGCGGTCGATGCTGTCGGCCAGCGCGGTCATGTCGATGCGCTGGGCGAGCGTGCGGATCTCGATCCGGTCGTCGGTGCTGAAGCGGAACAGCTTTTCGCCGTGCGCGTTCTTCGCGCCCCAGCCCTTGGGGAACACCCCGGCGGTCTGGCCGTAGGCTTCGCGCGTGCAGCGCCCGCCCTTGCCCTTGTAGGTCTCCGCATCGAACCAGGCGCCTGCCTCGGCGGCCTCCTTGGCCTCGGCCCCGGGGTCCTTGAGCAGGTTGCGTCCGTACAGGTCGTTCGCGGGCGATTGGGCGTGGGCGGCCAGCGCGAGCAGGATGGCAAGACCGGGGGCGATGGTGCGGATCTTCATGGCTTGGGCCGCCAAGTTAACCGGCCCGTTCGGCTCTGACGACGCAAAGGCCCTGCCACGTTGTCCGGGCGCCCGATGAGGCACGATGATCGCCATCTTCACCGCATGGGAACCCTGCCCTCTGCCGATCCGCTGGTGGTGGAACGCCGGCGCATCGGCACGGCGGCCATCGTGCCCGCGTTGAGCGTGGTGCTGCTGTGGGTGGTGCATGCCTTCGACCGGGTCTATGCCCTCGACCTAGCGCGCTTCGGGATCCTGCCACGCGCGGCGAAGGGGCTCATCGGCATCCTGGTGTCGCCCTTCGTGCATGCCGACCTCGAGCACCTCATCAACAACAGCGCGCCGCTGTTCGTGCTGGGCTGGATGCTGGTCTACTTCTACCCGAAGGTGTCGGGCCGCGTCACGCTCATCAGCTGGCTCGTGGGTGGCCTGTGGGTGTGGCTCACGGCACGTGAGAGCCTGCACATCGGCGCCAGCGGCATCGTTTACGGCCTGGCCGCCTTTCTCTTCACCAGCGGGGTGATCCGCAAGCAGCGCGGACTGATGACCGTGTCGCTCATCATCGTGTTCCTGTACGGGAGCATGTGGTGGGGCGTGCTGCCCCTGATCCCGCACATGAGCTACGAGAGCCACTTCTTCGGGGCCGCGGCGGGCGTGGTGCTTGCCTTCGTGTACCGCCATGTGCCCCCGGCCCACGTGGCACCGCCGATCGAGTTCCCCGAGGAGGAAGAGGAGGCCCCGCTTGAGGCCGATGAGGTCGACGACCAGCACCTGCGCGCGCAACGTGAGCTCGCTGCCCAAGGCGTTGAGCCGCCGGACGACATGCTCTGGCCCGATGAGAGCACCGATCCCTTCGGTCCTGCCTACCGCTCCAGCGCCACCGGCCCGCTGCGCGACCCGTGGAAAGGCAGGCAGCGACCGCCTTCTTCGGACGGGGAGGAGTGAAGCGGCCCTAGGTGGACGTCGTTCTGCCGCTGGTGTCGAGCACGCCGTTCTCAACGACCTGCGCATGCTCCGCTTCGGTCACCTCGAACGTGCCCTGGTCGGTATGCACCAGGAAGCGTGATCGGCATACGGCCTGCACGTCGCCCCAGAAACGCGGGAACAGGTCGCCCAGGATGGGGATGTAGTGAACGCCGTTCACGCGCTCAACGACCATGTCGATCGACTTCCCGGTCACCCGCGCCATGGCCCTATCGGGTCCAGTGTCCATTCGCGCAGGGCTCACTCACCCTTGTACACCGGCTTGCGCTTCTCCAGGAAGGCCTTCACGCCCTCGTTGTAGTCGTGGCTGCGGCCGGCGAGGCTCTGCAGCTCGTTCTCGTGATCGAGCTGTGTGTCGAGGCTGGTGTGCTGCGCGCGGTTGAGGGCCTCCTTGGTAAGGGCGATGGCCTTGGTGGGCATGGTGGCCAGCTTCTTCGCCAGGGCGGTGGCCTCGTTCATGAGCTCGGCATCGGGCACGGCCTTCCAGATCATGCCCAAGGCCTCGGCCTCCTTCGCGCTCACCTTCGGCGCCAGGATCATCTGCCCGAAGGCGCGCTGCATGCCCACCAGGCGGGGCAGGGTGTAGGTCCCCCCGCTGTCAGGGATGAGGCCGATGTTGATGAAGCTCTGGATGAAGTTGGCGCTCTCGGCCGCCAACGTGAGGTCGCAGGCGTAGGCGATGTTGGCACCGGCTCCGGCCGCCACCCCGTTCACCGCGGCCACCACGGGCTTGGGCAGGTTGCGCAGGCGGCGCACGATGGGGTTGTACTGCGTGGTGATGATCTCCTCGATCCGGGTGCCCGGCGCGATGGCCTCGGCCAGGTCCTGCCCCGCGCAGAAGGCCCGCCCTTCGCCGGTGAGCAGTACGGCTCGAACACTGGCATCGTCCTTCGCCTGGTCCAGCGCATCAATGGTCTCCAGCGCCATCTCCCGGTCGAAGCTGTTCAGCTTGTCCGGACGGTTCAAGGTGATCGTGGCGACGCCGTCAGCGACGGTGTAGAGGATCTTGGTGTAGGACATGGTGCGAATATCAGTCAGCGATGAACTCAGTTGGTTACTGGTCGTGTTGACCTAGGGCCAATGGGAAAACCAGTGCGCGTTTCGAGAGACGGTTATGGTTGAACCATCGGATCGTTTGCCTGAAGGCAACACTCGGCTTCAACGGAATAGTGTCGGACAACAAGAGCACGATGCAATCGGAAGAGCCATCCTTGTAGAAGGTGAAGGTGACATGGTATGACTCGCCGATCGGAGTTGATCCGAGTTCATCCATAGCCCACTTCGTGTTTGACGGCAGGCGTTCCATCAACCACCACCATTGCTTTCTGATCAATAAGGCAAGGGCGTTCAATGCCTTCTTGGACCATGATGTGCGCAGCATGAAGACCCATTGGATATTGGAACCCTCCAAGGTGGGTATCGCTTGTTGGAGAAGGCTCCAATAGAACTTCCTGAATGTCAGATCTGAGGTCGCGAACTCGCCTTGCTTGATAAACCGTTCTGGATGGCGAACTGTGTTGGGGACTTTCATGGGTGAATCCCTTCACAGGCACTTGAACTGATCGAACGGCTCCAGGCAGTCGTTGCACTTCCACAACGCCTTACAGGCCGTGCTGCCGAACGCGGAGAGCATCACGGTGTTCGTCGAGCCGCACTGCGGGCAGGCCACCACGGGTTGTTCGCCCTTCAGCGCGCGGATGTCAGCGGTCTTCTCGGGCGGCGCGATGCCATATTCCTTCAGCTTGCGCTTGCCGGTCTCCGTGATCCAGTCGGTGGTCCAGGCGGGGGAGAGGCTCATTTTCACCTCCACGGCCGGTACGCCCGCCTCCAGCAGTTCCTTCTTGATGTCGGCCGCCATCACGTCCATAGCCGGGCAGCCGGTGTAGGTGGGGGTGATGGTG
>JAEUSV010000047.1 GCA_016788485.1 Flavobacteriales bacterium | reverse complement strand
GGCCGAGAAGGAGGCGAGCAAGCAGACCGTGCAGCAGCGCCAGGAGCGCGAGAGCATCGTGCTGGGCGCGCCCGTGGCCAAGGAGGCCCCCAAGCGCAAGGCCGAGGAGGCCCCGGCCCCCAAGGCCGCCGCGGTGCCCCCCCCGCCACCCGCAGCACCCGTGGAGGCGCCCGCCCCGCCCCCCGCCGAACCGCCAACTGCGGAACCGCCGCCCCCCGCGCCGGCCGAAGGCGAGGTGATCAAGGCCAAGGCCGATAAGGCCGTCGGTCCCAAGACCGTGGGCAAGATCGACCTCGACGCCCCCAAGAAAGCGGCGAAGAAGGCGGCCGCTCCTGCGCCCGCGCCTGAGCCGCCGGCCCCCGCCCCGGCACCCGCACCCGCGGCCGAGGCCCCCGCCCCCCCGCCCCCTCCTGCCGCCCCCGCCGAGCCGGAGGTGATCCGCGCCAAGGCCGAGAAGCTCACCGGTCCCAAGACCCTGGGCAAGATCGAGCTGCCCGTGGAGCGCGAGCGCAAGCCCGCCGAACGCCCCGGCTCCGACGCCGAGCGCGGCCGTCGCAAGCGCATCGTGAAGCCCGGCCCAATCAACATCGACCGCGCCGTGCAGGCCGAGCAGCGCAACGCCCCCCCGGGCAGCGGCCGCCCCGGCGAGATCGACGAGAACGCCGTGAAGCGCAAGGTGAGCGAAACGCTCGCGCGCCTCACCGGTGGCAAGAGCAAGGGCGCCAAGATCCGCCGCGACAAGCGCGACCAGCGCTTCCAACGCTTCGAGGAGGAGCAGGCCGCTCGCGAACTGGCCGGCCGCACCATCAAGGTCACCGAGTTCGTCACCGCCAGCGAGCTCGCCTCCATGATGAACGTGCCCGTCACCGACATCATCAAGGCCTGCTTCGCCCTGGGCATGATGGTGAGCATCAACCAGCGCCTCGATGCCGAAACGCTCTCCGTGATCGCCGATGAGTACGGCTTCAAGGTGGAGTTCGTGGGCGCCGAGGCCAACGAGGTGAACCTGGAGGACACGGACGATCCCAAGCGCCTGGCCCCGCGCGCGCCCATCGTCACCGTGATGGGCCACGTGGACCACGGTAAGACCAGCCTGCTCGACCACATCCGCAAGACCAACGTGATCGCCGGTGAGGCGGGTGGCATCACCCAGCACATCGGTGCCTACAGCGTGACCCTCGAGAACGGCAAGCGCATCGCCTTCCTCGATACGCCCGGCCACGAGGCCTTCACCGCCATGCGTGCCCGCGGTGCGCAGGTCACCGACATCGCGATCATCGTGATCGCGGCGGACGACAGCGTGATGCCGCAGACGCGCGAAGCCATCAACCACGCGCAGGCCGCCGGCGTGCCCATGGTGTTCGCCTTCAACAAGATCGACAAGCCCGGCGCCAACGCCGACAAGATCCGCGAGCAGCTCTCGCAGATGAACATCCTGGTGGAGGAGTGGGGCGGCAAGTTCCAGACCCAGGAGATCAGCGCCAAGAAAGGCCAGGGCATCGACCAGCTGCTGGAGAAGGTGCTGCTCGAGGCCGACATGCTCGACCTGAAGGCCGACCCCGGCAAGCGTGCCATGGGCGTGGTGATCGAGAGCTCCCTGGAGCAGGGCCGCGGTTACGTGACCACCCTGCTCGTGGAGGCCGGCACCCTGCACAAGGGCGACGTGCTGCTCGTGGGGCAGTACAGTGGCCGCGTGCGCAACATGTTCAACGAGCGCGGCCAGGCCGTGACCGAGGCCGCACCGTCGACACCGGTGTCCATCCTGGGCCTCGATGGCGCGCCGAACGCAGGCGACCACTTCTACGTGATGGAGGACGAGCGCGAGGCGCGCCAGATCGCCACGCGCCGCCAGCAGCTGCAGCGTGAGCAGGGCATGCGCACGCGCAAGCACATCACGCTCGACGAGATCGGCCGCCGCCTCGCCATCGGCGACTTCAAGGAGCTCAACATCATCGTCAAGGGCGACGTGGACGGCTCCGTGGAGGCGCTCACCGATTCGCTGCTGAAGCTGAGCACCGAGAACATCAAGGTGAACGTGATCCACAAGGCCGTGGGCCCGATCGCCGAGAGCGACGTGCTGCTGGCCAGCGCCTCCAACGCCATCATCGTGGGCTTCCAGGTGCGTCCCACCGTGGGCGCCCGCAAGCTGGCCGAGACCGAGGAGATCGAGATCCGCCTCTACTCCATCATCTACAACGCCATCGAGGAGCTCAAGCAGGCCATGGAAGGCATGCTGGCCCCGAAGGAGGAGGAGAAGATCATCGGTACCGCCGAGGTGCGCGAGACCTTCAAGATCAGCAAAGTGGGCACCGTGGCCGGCTGCTACGTGCTCGACGGCAAGCTCACCCGCCAGAGCAAGGTGCGCCTGATCCGCGACGGCATCGTGGTGTACACCGGCGACCTCAGCGACCTCAAGCGCTTCAAGGACGACGTGAAGGAGGTGACGCACGGCTACGAGTGCGGCCTCTCCATCCGCAACTTCAACGACATCAAGGTCGGCGACAACATCGAGGCCTTTGAGATCGTGGAGGTGAAGCGCACGCTGGAAGGCTAGTGCCGAACAGGCTTCCAGCCTGCTCCAAGAACTGCACGAAAGGCCCGGCCCCCGGTATCGGGAGGCCGGGCCTTCCACCTTCAAGGCATCCATCAAGGATCGCCGACGTCCAGCCTCCTCACTGGCACTTCATAAACTGGTGCACGTGGTCAACGCGTGGTCGCCCCCTCGGAGGGAGGATCGCAAGCGGACATCGGCCATCCCAGGGGCAAAGGGGCTTCCGGCTTGTTCACGATACTGCTCGGTCCTGACCGGCACATGGTAGCAGGGTTCGCATCAAGTGAGCCTGGACCCGGAGAATGCCCTTCGCTTCCGCAGGAAGAAGCAGGGTGACAAGTCTCTGTCTTTATCGAGCGGGCCGGCGTTGCCCTCTGCGCCTTGGCGTCTCTGCGGCCTCAACTATTCCGGCAGCCGCGGCAGCTCGATCTCGTCGGGCACGATGTAGCACCCGGGGAACTCGGCCTTCAGGTCGGCGCGGAGCTTCTCGCCCTCCAAGCGCGTGAGGAGATCGCCCACGCGCACCTTGAAGTTGGGGGCCTGGTAGCTGAGGTAGGCCGGCACGTCGGGGTGCTTCTGCAGGAACTGGGCCCGCATCGTCTCGGCCTGGCGGCGGTCGGCGTTGAGGAAGATCTGCACCCGGTAGCCCTTCAGCACGTGCTCCCGCTTGGTGTAGTCCGCCATCAGGTCCTTCACCTCGGGATCCTCCACGAAGGTCACCGTACCCGCCTGGGAGGTGGATGGCGTGTCCACCGGGGCCGGCCGCCCGGCCACCGTGGTCGATCGCGCCGCGCCCGGCCTGGGCAGATCGCTCTGGGCGTTCAACCCCAGGAAGGCCGGGAACAGGGCGAGGGTGAACAGCGTGCGCATGCGATGCATCGGGCCAAAAGTATGCCGGGGCGACCAGCGGGCCGAGGCCGCGCGGGGCCTTGGTCATGAGGGTGTAAAACCCCTTCTGCTATTTAGACTGACTCTAAATAAGCGACGGATGGTTGTCACCCCAGTGCAAGACCTTTCGCCGTAAGCATCGGCCGCTATTTTTGCGGCCGGTCCAACGAACCGTTGGTATCCAAAAACCGTCCGGAATGCCTGTCCCATCAAGGTTCTCCAAGAGTTTCACCGGGCTTCTTCACGCTTCCCTCGCCTTCGTCCTGTTCCTTTCCGTGACCGCTGCGCACGCGCAGAAGGACGAAGCGCTCTACGCCCAGGGTGAAAAGCTGTTCAAGGGCAACTGCGCCGCCTGCCACAAGCCCGACAAGGACATGACCGGTCCGGCCCTGAAGGGGGCCAAGGCCCGTTGGGAAGGCAAGGGCGACATCTACGCCTGGGTCAAGAACAGCAGCGCCTACCTGGCCACGGGCAACTCCTACGCCAAGGACCTGTTCGCCAAGTGGAACAACAGCCCGATGACCGCGCAGGCCCTCACCGACGCCGAGATCGACGCGGTGCTGCACTACGTGGACAACTATGCCCCCCCGGCCCCGCCGCAGGGTGGCAAGGCCCCGACCGAGGCGCCCGTGGAGGAGCCAAGCACGGCCTGGCAGTGGCTGCTCGTGCTCGGCCTGCTCTTCCTGGTGGTGGTGCTGAGCCTGGGCGGTGTGAAGCACCAGCTGGGCAATGCGGTGCGCGAGGTGGAAGGCAAGGAGCCCCTGCCGGAGACCGGCTTCTGGGGCGGCATCAAGCGCTGGGCCTGGGCCAACAAGGGTTGGGCCTCGGTGATCGGCCTGCTGCTGGTGGTGTTCCTGATCGTGCAGGCCTGGGACTGGGCCTTCAACATCGGCGTGTACGGTGGCGATGCGGTGGAGCACTACAAGCCTGAGCAGCCCATCAAGTTCAACCACACCATCCACGCCGGCAAGGCCGAGAAGGGCAACCTGCAGATCAACTGCGTTTACTGCCACAGCAGCGCGGAGAAGAGCAAGCACGCCGGCATCCCCAGCGCCAACGTGTGCATGAACTGCCACCAGGCGGTCAACGAATCGCAGCGCAACCCGTGGAGCACCGAGGAGATCAAGAAGATCTACGCCGCCACAGGCTGGGACGGCAAGGCCTACACCGGCCCCCAGCAGCCCATCCAGTGGGTGAAGGTGCACAACCTGCCCGACCACGTGGCCTTCAGCCATGCCACGCACGTGAGCGTGGGCAAGATCGAGTGCCAGAAGTGCCACGGCCCCATCGATGAGCAGATGGACGTGGCCGAGCAGTGGAGCCCCCTGACCATGGGCTGGTGCATCCAGTGCCACAACGAGACCGAGGTGCAGATGGCCGGCAACGGCTACTACGACGAGATCCACCGTCGCCTGAAGGAGACCCCGATGGGCAACAAGGAGCTCCGCAAGTACCTCGAGGACGAGAAGATCACCGTGAAGGAGCTTGGCGGCTGGGAATGCGCCAAGTGCCACTACTAAGACCGAACACGCGCCGACGCATGCCGAGCACGAAGCGATACTGGCAGGACCTGTCCCAACTGGACGCCTCTGCCCAACCGGTACCAGGCCGCGACAACGAGTTCAACGCGCCGCTGCCCATCGATGAGATGCTGGCGGACAAGGGGCTCACCGGTGCCACCACCGGCCGTCGCGACTTCCTCAAGTTCCTGGGCTTCTCCCTGAGCGCGGCCACACTGGCCGCCTGCGAGGCCCCGGTGGTGAAGTCCATCCCCTACGTGAACAAGCCCGAGGACATCACCCCGGGCATCGCCAACTGGTACGCCAGCACGTACTACGACGGTGAGGACTTCGCCAGCGTGCTGGTGAAGACCCGCGAGGGACGTCCCATCCACGTGAAGGGCAACACCCGCTTCGGCATCAACCACCGCCCCGAGAGCGGCAAGGGTGCCGTGAACGCCCGCATCAACAGCAGCGTGCTGCCGCTGTACGACAGCGAGCGCCTGCAGGGCCCGATGACCGGCGGAGCCCCCGGCACCTGGGAGGCCGCCGACAAGGCCATCACCGCGAAGCTGAACGAGGCCAAGGCCAAGGGCGGCCGCATCGTGGTGCTGAGCAACACGGTGCTGAGCCCCAGCACCCGCGAGGCCATCAACACACTGAAGGCGAAGTACGGCGCCACCACCACCGCCGAAGGCACCACCGCCGGCGGCGCGCGCGTGGACCATGTGCAGTACGACACCCTGAGCATGGCCGGCCTCACCGCCGCCAACGCGAAGAGCTTCGGCAAGCGCGTGCTGCCTTCCTACGACCTCACGAAGGCCGATGTGATCGTGAGCTTCGGGGCCGACTTCCTCAGCACCTGGGGCAGCACCACGGAGAACACCTGGCAGTACGCCACCCGCCGCCGTCCCGAGGATGCCACGGCCGAGAAGCCGATGAGCCGCCACTGGCAGGTGGAGAGCCGCATGAGCATCACCGGCGCCAACGCCGATGAGCGCATCGCCCTGAAGCCGAGCCAGATCCCCCTGGCCGTGATCGCCCTGCACGACCTGGTCGCCAAGAAGGCCGGCGGCCCCACCGTGGGCGGCGGCGCCAACGAGGCCGAACTGGCCAAGGCCGCCGAGGAGCTCTGGGCCGCCCGCGGCAAGAGCGTGGTGCTCTGCAGCGTGAACGACGAGGGCACCCAGACCTTGGTGAACAGCATCAACTGGATGCTGGGCAACTACGGCAGCACCATCGACCTGGCCAACCACACCTTCTTCAAGCAGGGCGACGATGCCGCCGTGCAGCAGCTGGTGAAGGACATGAACGCCGGCCAGGTGGACGTGCTGATGATCGCCGGTGTGAACCCGGTGTACAGCCTGCCCAACGCCGCCGAGTTCAAGGCCGGCCTGACCAAGGTGGGCCTGAGCGTGAGCTTCAGCGGCTACGCCGACGAGACCGCCAGCCTGTGCACCTGGACCTGCCCCGACCACCACTGGCTGGAGAGCTGGAACGACTTCATGCCCAAGGTGGGCCACTACACGCTCGCCCAGCCCACGATCAGCCCGCTCTTCAGCACCCGCCAGTGGCCCGAGAGCCTGCTGCGCTGGAGCGGCGTGGAAAAGAGCTACCACGACCACATCCAGGACGTGTGGCGCGCGGCCATGACCAGCCGCACCACCGAGCCCGTGGACTTCACGGCCGCGTGGAACATGAGCCTGCACAACGGCGTGTACAACGCCTACACCGCCGCCCCCGAGGCCCTCGCCTTCACGGGTGATGTGGCCGCGGCCGGCGCCGCCGCCAAGAAGGCCCTGGCGGCCGGTGGCACCGAGGTGATCCTGTACGCGAAGGAGAGCATCGGCAACGGCCTGCACGCCAACAACCCGTGGCTGCAGGAGATGCCCGACCCGCTGAGCAAGGCCACCTGGGACAACTACGTGTGCATGGCCCCCGCCGACCTCATCGCCCTGCTGGGCTGGGAGTTCAACGGCGAG
Organism: Flavobacteriales bacterium; assembly: GCA_016788485.1. Lineage (GTDB taxonomy): Bacteria > Bacteroidota > Bacteroidia > Flavobacteriales_F > PHOS-HE28 > PHOS-HE28. Next base: position 2,235 of record JAEUSV010000047.1, on the reverse strand, counting down.
AGCATGCGCAAGCTGTACATCGGCGAGCAGAGCCCCGCGCATGAGGTGAAGGTGACGGTGAACGGCACCGAACTGGTGCTGCCCGCGCTGCCCTCGCCCGGTCAGGCCCCGGGCTCCGTGGCCATCGCGGTGGGCTACGGCCGCGGTGCCAGCGGTGAGCGCGTGGGTCGTGCCGCCTGCCTGCGCGACGACGACGGCAACCCGATGCCGGTGGGCCGCAACGCCTACCCGCTGAGCCGCTATGCCGATGGCAGCGTGCGCTACGGCAGCCAGGGCGCCACGGTGGAGCTCACCGGTGGCACCCATGCCATGGCGCTGGCCCAGACGCAGCTCACCGCCATGGACCGCCACAGCGTGGTGAAGGAGACCACCTTCGCCGTGTGGGCCGAGCACAAGCCGAAGGAGACCTACAACCACCAGCATGCCCTCTCCGTGCACAGCGATGTGAACGCGGATGGCAAGGTGAACAACCAGGACAAGGTGCCCACCACCGAGGTGGACCTGTGGGCCGCCCATCCGGTGGCCCAGGTGGGGCACCGCTGGGGCATGAGCATCGACCTCAACAGCTGCATCGGCTGCGGAGCGTGCATCACCGCCTGCAACAGCGAGAACAACATCCCCGTGGTGGGCAAGGACGAGGTGCGCCGCAGCCGCGACATGCACTGGATGCGCCTGGACCGCTACTACAGCTCCGACATGACCCACGAGAAGGGCCGTGAGCAGGGGATGGGCAAGATCGAGCGCTACCTGGAGATGGAGGTGCCCTCGGCCACGCCGAAGGTGATCTTCATGCCGGTGATGTGCCAGCACTGCAACCACGCACCGTGCGAGACGGTGTGCCCGGTGGCGGCCACCACGCACAGCAACGAGGGCCTCAACCAGATGGCCTACAACCGTTGCATCGGCACGCGCTACTGCGCGAACAACTGCCCCTACAAGGTGCGCCGTTTCAACTGGTTCAACTACGTCACCGAACAGTTCGGCCAGGTGAACCCCGCGTGGGACGAGCTCGGCCGCATGGTGCTCAACCCCGATGTGGTGGTGCGCAGCCGCGGTGTGATCGAGAAGTGCAGCCTCTGCGTGCAGCAGATCCAGGCCGGCAAGCTCGCCGCCAAGCGCGCGGGCACCCCGGTGAAGGACGGCGACATCCAGACCGCCTGCAGCGCCGGCTGCCCGACCAACGCCATCGTGTTCGGCGACCTCAACGACGACAAGAGCAGGGTGAAGGGCCTGGCCGACAGCGAGCGCTCCTACCACATGCTCGAGGAGATCGGCGTGCAGCCCAACATCAACTACCTCGTGAAGGTGCGCAACCGCCACGAGGAAGCAGCCCACCACGCCTAAGGATACAGGAACATGCAGCACGAAGCAGCGATCCGCGAACCCCTCATCCTGGGGCACAAGACCTACCACGATATCACCCATGATATCGTGAGCCCGATCGAGAACAAGGCCCCGCGCGCCTGGTACGTCCTCCTCACCATCGCCGCGCTCATCGCCGGCTACGGGGTGTTCTGCATCATGTACCTGCTCAGCAAGGGCATCGGTACCTGGGGCCTGAACAAGACGGTGGACTGGGCCTGGGACATCACCAACTTCGTGTGGTGGGTGGGCATCGGCCACGCCGGCACGCTCATCAGCGCGGTGCTCCTGCTGTTCCGCCAGAAGTGGCGCATGGCCGTGAACCGCTCGGCCGAGGCCATGACCATCTTCGCCGTGATCATGGCGGCGACCTTCCCGCTGATCCACATGGGACGCCTGTGGCTGGGCTACTGGGTGTTCCCCCTGCCCAACCAGTTCGGTTCGCTGTGGGTCAACTTCAACTCGCCGCTGCTGTGGGACGTGTTCGCGATCAGCACCTACTTCTCGGTGTCGCTCGTGTTCTGGTACATCGGCCTGATCCCCGACTTCGCCACCATCCGCGACCGCCTCACCAACCCCAGCTGGAAGAAGGCCTACTCCGTGCTCAGCTTCGGCTGGACGGGTAACGCGAAGGCCTGGACGCGCTTCGAGGAGGTGAGCCTGGTGCTCGCCGGCTGCGCCACCCCGCTGGTGTTCTCGGTGCACTCGGTGGTGAGCTTCGACTTCGCCACCTCGGTGATCCCCGGCTGGCACACCACCATCTTCCCGCCCTACTTCGTGAGCGGCGCCGTGTTCAGCGGCTTCGCCATGGTGCAGACCCTGCTGCTGGTGATGCGCAAGGTGATGAAGCTCGAGAGCTACATCACCATCAAG
>JAEUSV010000031.1 GCA_016788485.1 Flavobacteriales bacterium | reverse complement strand
AGTGCCGGGAAGACGCTCACCGCCATGCTCACGGGCATCGCGCAGGAGGAAGGGCTGCTGGACATCGCCCTGCCGAGCAGCACTTACCTGGGCGCGGGGTGGACGAGCTGCACGCCCCAGCAGGAGGCGCAGATCACGGTGCGGGACCAGCTGACGATGACCTCGGGCCTGGACGACGGGGTGCCGGACGACAACTGCACGGACCCGGCCTGCCTGCAATACCTGGCCGACGCCGGCACACGCTGGGCCTACCACAACGCGCCGTACACCCTGCTGGACGAGGTGATCGCCAATGCCGCCGGCACCACCTTCAGCAACTACTTCAACACGCGGATCCGCAACAAGGTGGGCATGGACGGGTTCTGGTTCCCCGGTGGCTCCCCGTACAACAACGTGTACTACAGCCGGGCCCGCAGCATGGCGCGTTACGGCCTGCTGGCGCTGAACCGGGGGGTATGGGCCAACGACACCATCCTGCACGACACGGCCTTCTTCACGGCGATGACCACGCCCTCGCAGAACCTCAACGACAGCTACGGTTACCTGTGGTGGTTGAACGGCCAGCCGAGCTTCATGGTGCCCGATCTCCAGTTCGTGTTCCCAGGCATGCTCATGCCCGACGCCCCTCCTGACATGATCAGCGGGTTGGGGAAGAACGACCAGCTGCTCAACGTGGTGCCAAGCCGCAACATGGTGGTGGTGCGCATGGGCAACGAGGCCTACGGCTCGCTCTCCGTGGCCACCATCTTCAACAACGAGATCTGGCAGCTCATCGAACAGCTCCCGTGCACCACGGCCGTGAACGAGTCCGATGCGACCGAAGGCCTGAAGGTGTTCCCCAACCCGGCCAGCGATGTGCTCACGGTCCAACTGCCGGCGGGTTCGAGCGCGAACGACGTTGAGCTCCGCGATGCCGCCGGTCGAGCGGTGCCCGTGCGCTGGACCGGTGCGGGCCTCGACCTGTCCGGCCTCCACGCGGGGCTCTACACCCTGCGGCTCCGCGGCGAAGCCGCCACGGCCCTGCGTTTCGTGAAGCAGTAGCTCAGCGCCAGGCCTCCACGGCCGTGACCTTTCCGCCGGGTGTGCGATGGCCCTTCGGGTAGAAGGCGCCCACCTTCACCTGGGCCTTCGAGAGGAACGCGGTGATGCTGGGGAAGCGCTCGGCCGCGCGGAGCACCAGTTCGGCCGTGGCCTCGGCGTCGTTGCCGGCACGGTGGTGCTTCAGCGGGATGTCGTGCGCATCGCAGAGGGCCTTCAGGTTGTACGAGGTGCGGCCGGGCCACACGCGACGCGCCATGCTCACGCTGCAGAAGTACTGGAAGGTGGGGTGCGGCAGGCCGTGGCTGGCCAGGGTGGCCCGGATCACGCCCATGTCGAAGGCGGCGTTGTGCGCCACCACAGTGTTCCCGTGGAGCAGCGGAAGGGCCTCCTCCCACACGGCCTCCCAACGCGGTGCGTCCGCCACCTCCTCGGGCCTGATGCCGTGCACCGCCACGTTGAACGGGCTGAAGTAGGGCCACTGCCGCGGCTTGATGAGCCAGTTGCGCACCTCGCGCACCACCCCGCCCCGCACCACCGCGATGCCCAGCTCGCACGGACTGTCGGGCTGCGGCGTGGCCGTCTCGAAGTCGAGGGCGAGGAAGTCCATGGGTTCAATTGTCGAACGTTACACAACTACGAGCACCTCAGGGTCCTGCCACAACTCATCGCTATCATTGACTACGATCCAACGAACATTGCCATAACGGTCGATCACCTCAAGCAGGTTCAGGTCCTCACGGCACCCGGTCGTTGATGCAGGCTTGTCCGAACTTAGTGATCGTACTTCCGCGAAATCAGCTGCGGCCAAGAATTGAAGAACACGTTCCATCAGCTCTTCGCTCCAAGGCAAGGCAGTAAAGGACAACACCGGAGCGTTCGCGTCGATACCTGGCTCTCTCTCCCCCGCGTATCGCAGGATCTGATCAGTGTACTTGTTCCTTTCGACCATACCTGGCCCCGAGTTGACCCTTGCCAATGCTCTATAGCTTCACCACCTCCGCATCCGCCAGGGCATGGTAGAGCTTGTTGGCGGTGGCCTCGCTGATGTTCACCAGCGGCAGGCGCATGGTGTCGCCGCAGATGCCGAGGACCTTCAGCGCGTGCTTGATGCCACCGGGGTTGCCCTCGGCGAAGAGCAGGTCGATCACCTCGATGAGGCGCAGGTGCTCGCGGCGCGCCGTCTCCAGGTCGCCCTTGAGCGCGGCGTTCACCAGCAAGCTGAACTCCTCCGGCAGCGCATTGCCCACCACGCTGATCACGCCCACGCCGCCCAGGGCGATGATGGGCAGGGTGAGCCCGTCGTCGCCACTGATGAGCATGAAGTCCTTCGGCTTGTGCTTCAGGATGCGGCCCATCTGGTCGAGGTTGGCGCTGGCCTCCTTGATGGCGATGATGTTCTTGAAGTCCTTCGCCAGCCGCAAGGTGGTGTCGGCGGTCATGTTGCTGCCGGTGCGGCCGGGCACGTTGTACAGGATGATGGGCCGCAGGGCCACCTGGGCGATGGCCTTGTAGTGCTGGTAGATGCCTTCCTGCGTGGGCTTGTTGTAGTAGGGGCTCACGCTGAGGATGGCGTCCACGCCGTCCATGTCGAAGGAGTTGAGCGCCTCGACCACCTCCACGGTGTTGTTGCCGCCCACGCCCAGCACCACGGGCACCCGGTTGCGCACGAAGCCGATGGTCTGCGCCAGAAGCTCCTTCTTCTCGGCCTTGGTGAGGGTGACGCTCTCACCGGTGGTGCCCATGCTCACCACGTAGTCCACACCGCCGGCGATCTGGTGCTCGATGAGCTTCTCCAGGCCTGCGTAGTCGATGGCGCCATTGGGGCGGAAGGGCGTTACAAGGGCCACGCCGAGGCCGCGGAAACGATCGTCCATGTTGCTTGTGCCGAATGCTTCGGCGAAGTTCGCTCAGTTGAGCGAGGGTTCCTTGGTCACCGGGGTGTTGATCATCAACAGGTAGCGGTCGACCTGGGCGATGTACTGGGGCAGGCTGTTGGCGCCGGCCATGTCGATCATCATGTCCAGGAAGTGCCGGTTGCTGTCGCCCCAGCGCCCCACCTTGAAGCGGGCGCGGCTCTTGGCCACGATGTACTGGATGGGCAGGTGGTCGGTGAGGGAGAGGTCGATGAGCACGTCGAACTCCTCCGCGAGGAAGTTGCTCACCGTGTTGCCGCCGGGGATGCGGTACCAGTTGAGGTCCTTCTGGTGGATGGCGTCGAAGTGGAGCTTGGCGTGGAGGTAGTGGGGCATCACCTTCTCCTCGGAGTAGCCGAGGCATTGGATGCGGTGGATGCCATGCTCCTCCTTGATCTTCTTCACGTAGTTGCGCACGTGGCCGTGGGCCTGCTCATCGGTGGCCACGTACACGATGCCCACCTTGCCGCAGGCCGCGAGGTTGCGGGGCACGGGACGCCTTTCGGGCATCGCCTCGCGCAGCAGGGCCCTGCGGCCGAGCCATTCCTTGATGCGGTCGAACAGCTTCATTCCCCGATCATCCGGCTGAACTCCTCCTCGTCGATCACCGGCACCCCGAGCTCCTCGGCCTTGGTCCGCTTGGCGGGGCCCATGTCAGCGCCGGCGACCACAAAGGTCGTCTTCTTGCTGATGGACCCGCTCACCTTGCCGCCGTGGCGTTCGATGGCCTCCTTGATGCCGTCGCGGCTGAAATTGCGGAAAACCCCGGACACCACGATGCTCTTACCCGCGAGCTTGTCGCTCACCGGGCCGGCGGCGGCGGCGCCCTCGAACTGCACGCCCGCCTTGCGCAGGCGCTCGATCACGGCGCGGTTGCCCTCGGCGGCGAAGAAATCGGCGATGCTCTCGGCGATCACCTCCCCCACCTCATCGAGCTGCGTGAGCTCCTCCCGCGACAGGGCCATCAGCCGGTCGATGCTGCCCACGGCGCGCGCGATGCGCTTGGCCACGGTCTCGCCCACATGGCGGATACCCAGGGCGAACAGCACCTGCTCGAAGGGCACGGCCTTGCTGGCCTCCACCCCCTCCACCACCTGCCGTGCGCTCTTCTCCCCCCAGCCCTTGCCCAGGGCCAGCAGTTGCTCGGCGGTGAGGTCGTAGAGGTCGGCCACGTTGCGGATGAGGCCTGCTCGGAACAGCTCCTCCACCGTTTCCCCGCCGAGCCCCTCGATGTCCATGGCCTTGCGCGCCACGAAGTGCTCGATGCGACGGGTGATCTGCGGCGGGCACTGGTGCTCGTTGGGGCAGTAGTGCTGCGCCTCGCCCTCCAGGCGGATGAGCGGCGTGCCGCATTCGGGGCAGTCGTGCGGGAAGCGAACGCGGTGCGCATGGGCCGGCCGGTGCTCCTTCTCCACGCCCACCACCTGCGGGATGATCTCGCCGGCCTTCTCCACCCGCACCAGGTCGCCCACGTGCAGGTCGAGGCGCTCGAGCTGGTCGGCGTTGAAGAGGGAGGCGCGCTTCACCGTGGTGCCGGCGAGCAGCACGGGCTCGAGCTCGGCCACAGGGGTCACCGCGCCGGTGCGCCCCACCTGGAAGGAGACGGCGTTCAACCGGGTCACGGCCTGCTCCGCCTGGAACTTGTAGGCGATGGCCCAGCGCGGGCTCTTGGCAGTGAGGCCGAGCTCCTCCTGCACGTCCAGGTCGTCCACCTTCACCACGATGCCGTCGATGATGAACCCGATGTCGTGCCGCGCCTTGTCCCAGTGGTCGATGAAGGCCATGATGCCGTCCACATCGTCGGCCTGCTCGATGAAGCGGCGCTCGGGCATGGGCGTTCGGAAGCCCCAGTCGCGCGCGGCCATGATGTTGCGGTAGTGGCTGCGGGTGGGCAGGCCCTCGCCCTGCAGGGTGTAGATGAAGTTGTCGAGGCCGCGCTTCGCCACCAGCTTGGGGTCCTGGTTCTTCAAGGTGCCGGCGGCCGTGTTGCGCGGGTTGGCGTAGAGCTCCTCGCCCGCCGCGGCGCGCTCGGCGTTCAGCTTGTCGAACTGCTTCTTCGTGAAGATGATCTCGCCGCGGGCCTCGAACTCGGCGGGCCAGCCTTCGCCCTGCAGCTTCAGCGGAATGGCCCGCACCGTGCGGATGTTGGCGGTGATCTCCTCCCCTTTCTCGCCATCACCCCGGGTGACGCCGCGCACGAGCGCACCGTTGCGGTAGCTGAGGCTGATGGCCACGCCGTCGTACTTGAGCTCCATGGTGTAGCGTGTCCGGCCCACGCTCCTCTCCACGCGCGCCACGAACTCGGCCACCTCGTCACGGCTGTAGGAGTTGCCGAGGGAGAGCATGGGGTAGCGGTGCGCCACCACGGGGAAGTTCTTCGTGATGTCGCCGCCCACGCGCTGGGTGGGGCTGTTGGGGTCCGCCAGCTCGGGGTGCTCCGCCTCCAGGCGCTCAAGTTCCTTGAGCATGAGGTCGAAGGCCTGGTCGCTGATCACGGGCGCGGCCTTCACATAGTAGAGGTGGTTGTGGCGCTCGAGCTCTTCGCGCAACTGCTTGATCCTTTCGGCGGCCTCGGAACGGCTCATGGTATTGGTGTGTTCAGCGCACGGCCCGCACGAAGCGTGGTGCGCCGCTCAGGTCGGTGATGGCCTCCGCCGTGCGGAAGCCTTGTTGGAGCAGGATGTCGGGCACGCGCGCGATGTGGTCGCGGTGCCCTTCGAACCACAAGGTTCCACCGACGCCCAGTGCCGCCAGGGCCTTGCTGCCGATGACCCGGAAGAACAGGAGCGGATCGGCATCGTCCACGAACAGGGCGAGGTGCGGTTCGTGCGCGCGTACATGTGTATCGAGGGTGGCCTCCTCCGCGCGTGGCACGTAAGGCGGATTGCTCACGATGAGGTCGGCCAACGGCAGCTGCCGGTCCACGTCCAGCACATCCTGTTGCAGCCACTCCACCTCCAGCCCGTTCGCCCGGCCGTTCGCCGCTGCCATGCGGAGCGCATCGGCGCTCACATCGGTGCCGGTCACATGGGCCTGCGGGAAGTGCTTCTTCAAGGCCAGGGCGATGCAACCGGAGCCGGTGCCCACGTCCACGATGCGCGAAGGGGTGAGGCCCGCGCCGGCGATCAGCGCCACGAGCTCCTCGGTCTCGGGCCTCGGGATCAGCACCGACGGTCCCACCGCAAGGCTAAGCCCGTGGAACAGGGTGCGGCCCAGCACGTACTGCAGGGGCTCCCCGGTGCGCAGGCGCTTCAAGGGCATGTACACGCGCAGCAGTTCGCTCTCGCTCAATGCCGCTTCGCGGTCCAGCAGCACGCGGGCCTGGTCCCACCCGAGCGCATCGGCGAACACCGCCTTTGCGATGGCACGCACCTCCGAGGCCGGGTACAACTCGCCCAGGTCGCGCTGGTACTGCTCCAGCACGGCCCCCACGGTGTTGGTGGCGATGCGCATCGACATGGAATGCCCTTCGGGGCAAAGATGGCCCCGGGGCTTCGCATCTTCGCAGCCCGCCGCATGGACCGAACGCACTGGATGCAACGCTGCCTGCAGCTGGCCCGCCTGGGGGCGGCCGGCGCAGCACCGAACCCCATGGTGGGCGCGGTGCTCGTGCAGGGCGACCGCGTGCTGGCGGAAGGCTGGCACCATGCGGCCGGACAGCCCCATGCCGAAGTGGAATGCCTCCGCGCGTTCGGGGATGGCCCCGTTCCGGCGGATGCGGTGATGTTCGTGAGCCTCGAGCCCTGCGCCCACCATGGTCGCACACCGCCCTGCGCCGACCTGCTGATCGCGCGCGGGGTGAAGCAGGTGGTGGTGGCGCACGAGGACCCGTTCCCACAGGTGGCCGGGCGCGGCATCGCGAAGCTGCGCGCGGCCGGTCTGCAGGTGGACGTGGGCCTTGGCGCGGGCGAGGCGCGCTGGACGAACCGCCGCTTCCTCACCAGCGTGGAACGGCAGCGCCCGTACATCGTGCTCAAGTGGGCGCGCTCGGCCGACGGCTTCCTCGACCGACATCCCCGCGGGGAACGGGGCGTGCAACGCATCAGTGCGCCGGCCACCGATGTGCGCGTGCACCTTTGGCGCAGCGAGGAACAGGCGATCCTGGTGGGCAGCCGCACCGTGGTGAACGACGACCCGCAGCTCACCGTCCGCCTGGTGGAGGGTCGCCAGCCGCTTCGCGTGGTGATCGACCGCGGCGGCCTGGCTCCGCGGGGTTCAAGGATATTCGATGCCGCTGCGCCCACCCTGCTCTTCACGACGAAGCCGCGCGAGGACATCGGCGGTGAGCAGTGCGCGCTCGACCCAACGGCCGATGTGCTTCCCCAGGTGCTCGCCGAGCTGCACCGCAGGAACATGCGCTCCGTGCTGGTGGAGGGCGGAGCCGAACTGCTCGGTCATTTCCTGCGGGCCGGTCTGTGGGACGAGGCCCGTGTGATCACCGGAACGCCGGTGTTCGGCCGGGGCACACCCGCTCCCGATGTCCCGCATGCCCCGGTGCGTGAACTGGCCTCCGGGCCCGACCGCATCACGTTCCACCTCAACGGACACACGCCCGACCCTGCATGGACCTGGTGATCCTCGCCGCGCTCTTCGTGGCCACGCTCTTCGTGCTCTTCAAGGTGTTCGAGCTGCGCGCGATCCCGCTGCTGCCGGCCATCGTGGTGAACTACGCCACCGCCTTCGTGTGCGGCCTGGTGATCTCGCGCCCCTGGGCAGCGGGCGACCTGTCGCTGCTGTGGACGCCCTCGTTGCTCCTGAGCTTCCTGTTCATCTCCGTCTTCTACCTCACCGGCTTCTCCGCGCAGCGCGCCGGCGTAGCGCCCACCACGGTCGCCAGCAAGATGAGCCTCGTGCTCACCGTGCTCTTCAGCGTGCTCGTGTTCAAGGAGCGCCAGGGGCCGCTGGGCTGGGCGGGCATCGTGCTGGCCCTGGTCGGCGTGGTGCTGAGCTCCTGGGGCGGTGATGGCCGGGCACGTGGGAGCGCATGGCTGCTGCCCGTGCTGCTCTTCTTCGGCAACGCCGCCATCGACATCGGCATCAACGTCACCCAACGCACGCGCACCACACCACTAACGGAAGCCGTGTTCCCCACCGTGGTGTTCGGCTTCGCGGGCGTGCTCGGGCTCGTGTGGGTATACGTGCGCCGCGAGCAGAAGGCCTTCAGCGACCCGCGCACGTGGATCGGCGGGGTGGTGCTCGGCGCGGTCAACTACGGCAGCCTCTACTTCGTGGTGAAAGCGCTCGCCAACAGCGGGCTACCGAGCAGCAGCGTGTTCCCGCTGATGAACATCGGCGTGATCCTCTTCGGATCGGTGGCGAGCATGGCGTTGTTCAAGGAGCGTCCCCGTCCCGTGCACCTCGCGGGGATCGCCGCATCGGTGCTCGCGCTGCTGCTCATCATGTCCGCGCAGGCATGATGGTCGACCGTTACCGCACGCTGCAAGGCGAGAGCGAGGGCCTGTACCGCGAGAAGGCCAGCCGTTTCCTGGCGTGGGCCTTCCCCATCGCGGACGAGTCCGCGTTCAAGGAGCGCACGGATGCGATCGCGAAGGAGCACCATGCCTCGCGGCACGTGTGCTACGCGTGGATCCTGGGGCCTGATGGACAGCATTACCGGGCGAACGATGCGGGGGAACCCGCCGGCACAGCGGGCCGCCCCATCCTTCGTCAGCTGCAGGCCCTGCAGCTCGCCTACGCGGCCGTGGTGGTGGTGCGCTACTTCGGTGGAACCCTGCTCGGCAAGGCCGGTCTCGTGCATGCCTACGGCGAGGCCGCAAGGGAAGCGCTCGCGCACGCCACCATCGTGGAGCGCGTGATCACGCGTGATGTGCATTTGCGTTGCTCCTATGCACAGGTGGAGGAGCTGCGCAACGAGGTCGCGCGCGGTGGAGGCTCGGTGGTGCACGCGACCTACGGAGAGCCATGCGCGCTCATCCTGGCAGTTCCCTTGGGGAGCGCCGATGCGTTCATCGCGCGCTGGCGGCTGCGCGGCATCACGGTCGATCAGGGGAAGTAGGGCGCAAGGGCCTCCACCAGTTCCTTCAGTGCAGGCCGCGGGCGACCAGTGGCCTTGTCGACGAACACCAAGGTGGTGGTGGCCTCGTTGAGCAGCATGCCGTTCACATCGAGCACCTCGTAGCGGAAGGCGATGCGCACGGTGGGGAGCGCGGTGATCGTGGTGCGCACGGTGAGCAGGTCGTCGTAGCGTGCGGGGCGGTGGTACTTCACCTGCATGTCGTGCACGGGAAGCATCACGCCACCATCCTCGATCGCCTTGTACGGAAAGCCGAGCGAGCGCAGGGCCTCCACGCGTCCCACCTCGTAGTACAGCGGATAGGTGCCGTAATACACATAGCCCATCCGGTCGGTCTCTCCGTAGCGCACGCGCAGTGTGGTCTCGTGGGTGAACATCGCCGGGGAAGTTAGCCTGCGGCCGTGAACGGCGCGGGTTTGCGCGGCAGCGTGCGGGTGGCGTAACTTCACGGCATGGGGGCGACGCACGCCGCACGTTCTGTTGACAACATCCTTCGGCATATCCCGCCCGGGGGTGTGCGCGGGGGCGTGCGGCCTGTGCGGCGCGGACAAGGTGGACGCGCTGAAGGCCGCGCCGGACAAGGGTTTCAGCGATGTGACCTGCATGTTACGGCGATGAAAAAATTTTCCGATCTGTCAAGTGCCCCTCCGCTTTTTTTTTCACTTCCTTCGGTCCATATTTGCGACCCTTCTGCGCGGAAGCCCTTGTGCAGCAACGGATGCAGAAGGATCGCACAGAACGCCGGACCAATCGTTAACCACCCGCCCCGCCCATGAAGAGAGACCACGAGAAGACCTGGGAACGGTGCCTGGAGGTGATCAAGGACAACGTGAGCCCACAGAGCTTCAAGACCTGGTTCGAACCGATCCGGGCCACGAAGCTGGTGGACAACGTGCTGACCATCCAGGTGCCCTCGCAGTTCTTCTACGAATGGCTGGAGGAGCACTACATCGGGCTGCTGAAGAAGATCATCAAGAAGGAGCTGGGGGCCGAAGGGCGCCTGGAGTACTCCATCGTGATGGAGAACGGGTTCCAAAGCGCGAACCCGTACACGGTGAAAGTTCCCACGAGCAATGCCCGTGAGGTGAAGAACCCCGCCGTGAGCCTGCCGATCGATGTGGCCAACAGCCCGATCAAGAACCCGTTCGTGATCCCCGGTCTGCGCAAGATCAAGGTGGAATCGCACCTCAACCCGAACTACTCGTTCGAGAACTTCATCGAGGGCGATTGCAACCGCCTGGCACGCAGCGCCGGTTATGCCGTGGCCCAGAAACCGGGCGGCACGGCCTTCAACCCGCTCCTGATCTACGGCGGTGTCGGCCTGGGCAAGACCCACCTGGCCCACGCCATCGGCATCGAGATCAAGAAGAACCATCCGGACAAGACCATCCTGTACGTTCCCGCCGAGAAATTCACACAACAGTTCATCGAGGCGGTCAAGAACAACACCGTCGGCGACTTCAGCCAGTTCTATCAAATGATGGACGTGCTGATCATCGACGATGTTCAATTCCTTGCAGGCAAGGAGAAAACGCAGGACGTCTTCTTCCACATCTTCAATCACCTGCACCAGACCGGCAAGCAGATCGTGATCACCAGCGACAAGGCGCCGGTGGAGATGCAAGGCATGGAGCAGCGCCTCCTCTCCCGCTTCAAGTGGGGCTTGAGCGCCGACCTGCAGACCCCTGGTCTTGAGACGCGTATCGCGATCCTCGAGAAGAAGATGTACGCCGAGGGCATCGAACTGCCCAAGGAAGTGGTGGAATACCTGGCCTACAGCATCACCACCAACATCCGTGAACTGGAGGGTGCCATGATCAGCCTCATCGCGCAGAGCTCGCTCAACAAGCGCGCGGTGAACCTGGACCTGGCCAAGCAGATGATCGACAAGTTCGTGAAGAACACCGCCCGCGAGGTGTCGATCGACTACATCCAGAAGGTGGTGTGCGACTACTTCGACCTGCCGATCGAGCTGCTCAAGAGCAAGACGCGCAAGCGCGAAGTGGTGCAGGCCCGCCAGATCGCGATGTACTTCGCGAAGAAGATGACCAAGAGCTCGCTGGCGAGCATCGGGGCGCACTGCGGTGGCAAGGACCACGCCACCGTGCTCCACGCCTGCCGCACGGTGAACAACCTGCAGGAGACCGACAAGCAGTTCCGCGGTTACCTGGAGGACCTCGAGAAGAAGCTCAGCATCCACTGAGCGCACCGATCACACTGAAAGGACCGCCCACCAGCGGTCCTTTCGCTTTCTTCACCTTTGGACGCTTCGATCGAACGAACATGAACATCCTGATGGTCTGCCTGGGCAACATCTGCCGCTCGCCCATGGCCGAAGGCGTGCTACGCCACATGGCCACCGAGCACGGGCTGCCCGTGCGAACCGATTCCGCCGGCACCAGCCATTACCACGTGGGCGAGGCTCCGGACCGCCGGGCCACCGCAAGCATGCGCCGCCATGGCATCGACATCAGCGATCTGCGCGCGCGGCAGTTCGTGGCCGACGACTTCCACCGCTTCGACCTCATCCTGGCCATGGACGAGAGCAACCTGGCCAACATCCGCGCGCTCGCGCCGCACCCTGAGCTTGCGGCCAAGGCGCGCCTGATCATGGACCTGGTGCCCGAACACGCTTTGCGCTCGGTGCCCGATCCGTACTACGGCGGCGACGAGGGCTTCGAGCAGGTCTACGCCATGCTCACCGAAGCGTGCGCGGTGCTCATCAAGGACCTGCGCACCCATGGCTGAGGGCACCCTCTGGCTGGTGCCCGTCTGGTTGGGCGATGCGGGCGGTGTGGAACAGCTTCCTCCGGAGAACATCGCCGTGGTGGAACGTGTGCCGCTCGTGTTCGCCGAGGACGAGCGCACGGCCCGGCGCATGCTGCGCCGCATGTCGCCCACGCTCGACCTGCCAGCGCGCGAGGTGCACCGCTTGGACAAGGACACGGATGCGGCCGCCATCGAGACCTATGTGCGCATGATCACCGGACGTGAGGCGCTGCTGCTGAGCGAGGCGGGCATGCCCGCCATCGCCGACCCCGGCGCCCGGCTGGTGGCCGCCGCGCACCGCCTCGGCCTCCGCGTGGTGCCCCTGGTGGGCCCCTCCTCCCTCCTGCTCGCGCTCGCGGCGTCCGGGCTCAACGGCCAGCACTTCACGTTCCATGGCTACCTGCCCGTTCGTCCGGAGGAACGGCGGCGTGCCCTCAAGGCGATCGAGACCGAGGCGCAACGCTCCGGTGCGGCGCAGCTCTTCATCGAAACGCCGTACCGCAACGACGCCATGCTCGGGGACCTGCTGCGGACCTGCCAGGAGCGCACGAAGGTCTGTGTGGCGGTGAACGTGACACAGCCTGACGCCTTCATCCATACGCGGACGGTGAAGGAGTGGCGTTCCGCCGTTCCCACCATCGGGAAGCGACCGGCCGTGTTCATCCTCGGAAGCTGAGCTCAGGACGGGTCCGCAGGTCCCTCCTCCAGCACCTCCACATCGTAGATCACGGTGGTGAAGGGGGGCACCACCCCGCCCGCGGAGCCATCGTCACCGAAGGCGAACTGCGAGGGGATGATGAAGGTGCTCTTGCCCCCGCGCTGCATGCGGCGCAGGCCGATCTCGAGCCCGCGGATCACCTGGCCGGGATCACCCAGGCGGAAGGTGAGCGGCGTGCCGGCCTTGTAGGTGTCATCGTAACGCGCCCCATCGAGGCCGTGCGCCACGTAGGCGATGGTGACCATGTCGCCGGTGCGCAGCAGCTCGCCCTTGCCCTGCCGTAACGGGAGGATGTGGATGCCCTGCCAGGCCGTGGCCTTGCGGTCCACGCCGTGGGTGGTGAGGTAGCGCTCGAGCATGGCCCTTTCCTCCAGCTCGCGGTCGGCGCGCCAGGCGTTGTAGGCCTCCTCCTCGGCGCGCACCTGGGCCATGTCCTTCACCGAGCGCAAGGCCAGGTCCAGGCGCACCATGCCGGTATCCGTTGGGTCCTTCACCGCGCCGAGCTTGTCCCAGGGCACATCGGCCGCCCGCATCCACACGGTTGCGCTGTCGCCCTCCTTCATGCGCTTCAGGGCCGGGCCCAGCGCGCTGCCCAGCATGCTCCACGCTCCCGCGACCTGCTCAGAGCTGTACAGGGAACCAGGTGCGGCAGTGCCGTTGGTGGCACGGACGGCCAGCACGATGCGGTCGCTGTCGTTCGGATGGCGCGCACCATCACCCAGCGCCACCAGCCTGAAGTGGACCTCGTTGCCCAGGTGCTTGTGACCCGGGTAGGGCGAACCACCGCAGGCCGCCAGCAACGCCAGCAGCAGGCCCAGGGTGCCCAGGTGCCGTACGTTCATCGCCGCGGTTCGGTCAATCGGTCGAGGCCGATGTAGTAGATCACCGGGCTGCGCATGGGCACCTTGTTCTGGTCGCCCACCAGCCCGTGCGCGCGGTGGCTGGGGATCACCACCACGGCGCTGTCGCCCACGGACAGGTGCTGGATGGCCTCGTGCAGCCCGCTCTCCACATCGTCATGCTCCACCCTGAAATCCTCGGGGCGGCCCGGTGCCGTGGTGTAGCAGGTGTCGCCGCTCAGCAGACCCAGTCGGTAGTGCACGCGCGCCAGCTGCTCGGGCCGAGCGGTATCGCCGGGCTCATCGCGCACCAGGCGCCAGCGAACGCCGGTGCCCGAGCGGTTGAACGGCACGCCCTGACGCCGCACCCACAGGTCGATGTCGCGGGCCTCACGCTCCGTCCAGCGCTTGTTCTCGTCGATCAGTTCCTCCTTGCGGTCCATGGGGGGCGAAGGTGGCGGGGTCTGGCCGTTCTGGCCACAGGCGCCCAGCAACAGCAGGGGGAACAGGATGCGTGCGGCGCTCATGCGGGGTGGGCCTCGATGAAGGCGGGCAGCGCGTTGCGGAACCTGGCCACCGCATCGGCGAGCGTGCTGCGGGACTGCCCCCCCGCTGCGTTGATGTGCCCACCGCCTTGGAAGTGCTCGGCCAGGAAACGGTTCACAGGCAGCATGCCCTTGGAGCGCAGGCTCACCTTGATCACCTCGCCACGCTCCACGAAGAAGGCCGCCAACCGGATGCCCCGGATGGAAAGGCCGTAGTTCACGAGCCCTTCCGTATCGCCGGGTTGGAACGCGAAGCGGTCCAGGTCGGCCTTGGACAGGGTGATGATGGCGGTGCCCAGCGCGGGCAGCACCTCGAGGCGCTCGCTGAGGGCGAAGCCGATGAGGCGCAGGCGGTCGACCGTGTTGTCGTCGAGCACGGCGCTCACGATGTGGTCGGGCACGGCACCGAGCTCCATGAGCCGTGCGGCGACACGGAGCGTGTGGGGGGCGGTGCTGCTGAAGCGGAACGAGCCGCTGTCGGTCATGATGCCGGTGTACAGGCAGGTGGCCGCATCGGCGGTGATGTGGTCCTCTAGGCCCAGTGCATGCACGATGTCGAACACCATCTGGCAGGTGCTGCACGAGGCCACATCGCTGAACATGATCCGCGCGAAGGGGTCGGGGTCCTGGTGGTGGTCGATGAGCACCGGGAAGGCGGCTGTTCGTACGCTTTCCTCCAGCCCGCCCAAGCGATCGGGCCGGTTGAAGTCGAGGCAGAACAGCAGCTCCGCCTCCGCCATTGACCTTACAGCGGACTCGGGAGCGGTGTCGTAGGCCAGGGCAGCGGGAAAGCCGGGCATCCACTGCAGGAAACCGGCCGGTGTGTTGGGGAGCACCACCTGCACCGTGTGGCCGGCATGCCGGAGCACATGGGCCAGGCCAAGGCTGCTGCCCATGGCATCGCCATCGGGGTTGTAATGGGTGGTGAGGACGATCCGCCTCGGCCGGTTGAGCTCGCTGGCGAGCCGGGCGACCTGTTCGGGCGGAGCGGAAGGGGTGGAAAGCATGAGGGCGGCAAAGGTAGCCGCCCTCGTTGCCGTTCGGCGCGGAGCGCCTCAGAAGCCGATGTTCGGCGTGGGCATGTGCTCGATGAGGATCCCCACGCAGCCGATGTCCACGTCCTTCTTGTTCTTGCCCTCCGGCACACCGGGGGCCATCACCTCCACGATCACGCGCTTGCTGCTGCTGGCGCTGAACTCCACCTCGTTGGCCATGTCGTGCTCGGCGTTGTCCCACAGGACCTTGCGCTGATCCTCGTACACGGTCTTCTTCTCGGTGCGCACCACCTCCTTCTCCTCGCCGGTGGGGTTGCCGTCGGCATCGAGCACGGCCTGCTTCTCCTTCACCTGTTCGGTGACCTCGCGGGGCTCGCGGATCTTCTCCACCAGGCGGATGGACAGCTGGTCGCCCAGCACCTTCTGGTCGTGGCAAAGGGAGATGCGGTAGTCCTGACCCTTGTAGACGATGATGTTGAGCTCGGTGGGGACGCCCACCTGCACGCTGGCGCTCTTGCTCTGCCCGTTGATGGAGAAGCGGGCGTCGCTGGCACGGGCGCAGTTGAACTTGTGGTAATCGCCGCATTCGCTCTGGGCCAGCGCGAACACGCTGAGGGAGCAGACCGCTGCGGTGAGGGTGTTGCGAAGCGTTCTCATCGGGTCGATCAGGCGTTGGGTTTCACCGAGGCTTGGTCCTCCGGGCGCACCACCTCTTCACGGAGCTGCTCCACGGCCTTGGCCAGTTGCTGGTACTGTTCGGACGTGAGGGTGACGGAAACGTCATCCCCGAGCACCATACGTCCACTGGGCGACTTGCCCGAATTGGGGGTGCGCTTGGACTCGAGTCCATCGAAGATGCTGCGGATGGCGGACAGCTTCGCGTGCCAGGGGGCCACGTTGGGGTCGGCCTTGTGCACCTCCATCAGGTCGAGCAGGTGCTCGAGGCTCACCTTCTGCTCCACCACACGGCTCACGAGCGGGTCATCGGCACCGAACACGCTCACCTGCCCCATCACCAGGTGCATGCTCTCCACCCAGCCTCCGGCGAGCACCAGGGCGAGCACGGGTCCCATGTCCTCCTGCTGGAGCTTCTGGTAGGCCTTGTAGTAGGCCTCGTTGCTGAGGATCTCGAGCGAGTCGTTGTTGCCGCGGGTGAGGTTGGCCTCCAGGCGCATGAAGTCGCTCTCGGTGAACGCGCCGGCCACGCCCACCTTGTCAGCGAGCTTCTTCACGGCCAGGTAATAGCGCACCACCTCCACGTTCAGCTTGAAGTAGCTTGCGTAGACCAGGTCGGTGGCGTACACGCCGAAGTTGAGCGAGCGGGCGGGCAGGGACACGTAGCGGTCCGCGTTCACGGCGGGGTTCAGCATGCGTTTCTGCCCTTCGCCGGCCATCTGCCGAACGATGGAGAACAGCTCGTTGGGGGTGGGCATCTGGTACAGCGTGGAGGCAGGCGCAGCCTGCTCGTCGCCGATCACCAGCTGGGGGGCCTTCTCGGCCTGCTCACCTGCTTTTTCGCCCCCACCACAGCCGGCGAACACGGCCGCGAGGGTGGCAAGGACAAGGATCTGGGGTCTGGTCATGGGTCCGGAAAAGTGCGCCGCTGCGGGCCGGCGTGTATACGTTGAGCGAAGGAAGCTTGTTCGGACGGGGTCACTTTTCCCGCAACCGGTTACTTTTGCGCCGCTTTTTCAACAACCCCCTATGGCAACCGATCGCACCTTCACCATGATCAAGCCCGAGGCCGTGGCCGCCGGACACGCTGGCAAGATCCTCGACATGATCATCAGCAACGGCTTCCGCGTGGTGGCCCTGAAGTACACCCGCCTCTCGCACAAGGAGGCCGGCGCCTTCTACGAGGTGCACAAGGAGCGCCCGTTCTACGGTGAACTGGTGGATTACATGGCGAGCGGCCCGGTGTTCGCGGCCATCCTGGAGAAGGAGAACGCCGTGGAGTCGTTCCGCAAGCTCATCGGCGCCACCGACCCCGCACAGGCCGAGGAGGGCACGATCCGCAAGCGTTTCGCCGAGAGCAAAGCGAAGAACGCCGTGCACGGCAGCGACAGCGATGCCAACGCGCTGATCGAGGGCCACTTCTTCTTCAGCTCGCGCGAGCAGTACTGATCCCTGCGGGGTCACTCGACCACCACGGCCGTGATCACCACGCGGCCCATCCGTTCGTTCACCAGCTGGATGATGCCATCGCGCTGGTAGCCCAGTTCGTGCCGCAGCGGCGCCGAATCCACCTTCACCCGCAGGGTGCCGGCCCTGAGCCGCAGGCTGGTGGTGTGCCGGGCGATCATGGGACCGGTGACCTGTTCCCAGGCCGCGATCACGGCCTGCTCATCCAGCTTCTGGCGCAGGCCCAGGGCCTCGACCATGTCGCCGATGGCGTCACCCAGCGATCGTTCGTTCGAGCGTTTCATGGGCGATGGGGCGTTCATGGGCCAGGGCGAAGAACCGCACGTCGAGCGGCAGCCCGTCGAGCACCTGGTGCATGCGGCGCGGGTCGGTGTCGGTGATCAGCACCTGCCCGAAGCGGTCGCCGGCCAGCAGTTGCAGCAGGTGCCGCATCCGCTGGGGGTCGATCTTGTCGAAGATGTCGTCCAGCAGCAGGATCGGGCGCAGGCCGGAGCGTGCCGCCGTGAGGTCGAACTGGGCCAGCTTCAGGGCGATGAGGTAGGTCTTCTGCTGCCCCTGCGAACCGTAGCGCTTCAGGGGTTGGTCCTCCAGGGTGAACAGGAGGTCGTCGCGGTGCACCCCCACCGTGGTGTGCTCGGCCGCCTGGTCACGTGGCCAGGCCTCGGCCAGCAGGTCGCGGAGGGCCCGCTCGTGCAGCTCGCTGCGGTAGGTCAGCGCCACATGTTCGGGCCCGCTGGTGATGCCCTGGTAGTGCTCCTGCAGGCGGGGGGCCAGCTCGGCCACGAAGGACCTGCGTGCGGCGTGCACGGCCTCGCCATGGAGGATGAGCTGTTCATCCCACGGCTCCACCATCGACCGGTCGGCGCGGCCGCGGGCCTGCTTCAGCAGCAGGTTGCGGTGGGCCATGGCCCGGTTGTACCGCACCAGCGCCTCCAGGTAGGGCCGGTCGAACTGGCTGATGAGCCCGTCCAGGAAGCGGCGGCGCACCTCGCTGCCCTCCAGCACCAGCTGGCCGTCGTACGGGGTGATCATCACCACCGGGTACCGGCCCACATGGTCGGCCAGGCGCTCATATTCCTTGCGGTTGCGGGTGAACACCTTGCGCTGGCCACGGCGCACGCTGCAGGAAAGCTCGTCCGTGTCGGCGCCCATCACCATGGAACCCTTCACCAGGAAGGCCTCCTCGCCGTGGAGCACATTGTGCTGGTCGCTGGGCTCGAAGTAGCTCTTGCAAAGGCTCAGGTAGTGGACCGCATCGAGCAGGTTGGTCTTGCCCACCCCGTTGGGCCCGGTGAAGCAGTTCACCTGCGGCCCGAGGGCCACGCCGGCCTCGCGGTGGTTGCGGAACTGGAAGAGGTGGAGCTGGGCGAGATGCACGGCAGGCGCCCAAAGATAGCCCGCCCCCGCCCCTCCCCCCGGGCTCCGCAACCAACAGGGTGTTGACAGGTCGCCGGGCGGGTGTCGGACATACGGGGGAACCTCCTACTTTTGCGGTCCGAAAATCAGCGCACGCACATGTCAACCAAGGCCCCGAACCCCACCGAACAGAAGGACCTCGACATCGGTGAGGTGTACACCCGGACCGAACTGTTCTTCGAGAAGAACAAGAAGGCGCTGAGCATCGGCATCACCTCGGTGCTGCTGGTGGTGGCCGGCGTGCTCGGCTACAAGAAGTTCATCGCCGAACCCAAGGCCGAGGAGGCGCGCAATGCCATGTGGAAGGCGCAGTACTACTTCGAGGTCGATTCGCTGGACCTGGCCATGAACGGCGACGGCAACTTCATCGGTTTCCAGGCCATCGTGGACAACTACAGCAGCACCCCCAGCGGTGAGCTCGCCCACTTCTACCTGGGTTCGATCCTGATGCAGAAGGGCGACTTCCAGGCTGCGTTGGACCACTACCAGGAGGCCCAGCCCGACGACGATGTACTGCGCGTGATGGCCGTGGGCAACCAGGGCGACGCGCTTGTGGAGCTCGGCCGGGTCGACGAGGCCGTGGCCCAGTTCGAAAAGGCGGCCGAAATGGTGAACAGCGAGTTCACCACCCCCATGTACCTGATGAAGGCCGGCGTACTGCACCAGCAGAAGGGTGACTGGAAAGCCGCCGCGCGCGCCTTCAACCGTGTGGCCAAGGAGTTCAGCACCAGCGCCGACGCGATGAACGCCCGCAAGCTCGCGGCGCGCGCCGAGGCGATGGCCGCCCAGGGCTGATCCGGCGCCCAACGCCATGGCCACGGCCCTCACCGACCTGTCGCACTACGACCCGAAGGGGGTCCCAGATGGCGCCGGCATGCGCATGGCGCTGGTGGTGGCCGAGTGGAACGAGGAGATCACGCACGCCCTGGCCGAAGGGGCACGCCGCACCCTGTTGCACCACGGGGTTCGCGAGGAAGACCTCCGCGTGGAGCGTGTACCAGGCAGCTACGAGCTCGCCCCGGCCGCCAAGATCCTGATCGACAGCGAGCCTTTCGATGCCGTGATCTGCGTGGGCAGCGTGATCCGCGGCGAGACCCCGCATTTCGACTACGTGTGCCAGGCCACGGCCAAGGGCATCATGGACGTGAACCTGCTGACCGGGGTGCCCACCATCTTCTGCGTGCTCACCGACGACAGCATCGGACAGGCACGCGCCCGCAGCGGTGGCAAGCACGGCAACAAGGGCGTTGATTGCGCCGTGGCGGCCTTGAAGATGGCGGCGCTGCGACGTAGAGTGCGCGGCTGAGACCTTCAGTCGAAGGTCACCATCCCGAAGCGGTACTCCTTCTTCCGCGACGCGTACAGGAACGTGCGCCCGTCCACCAGTTGCACGCAATCCTTGGGGCACACCTTCGCATCGCGACGTTCGGGGCTGAACAACGCCTCCCGGTGCGTGATACCGTCCTCATCCACCGTCACCAGGGTCACCAACGCATCCTTGCCCGTGACCTCGAACTGCGCCACACGGTCCCCCTCCTTGAGGAAGAGGTTGCTGCCCGAGTCGTTGAAGATCAGGTGGACCTTGCCGCCCTTGAGGTTCGCCGCGAACGAGCTGTTGTAGCCGGCGTCGTTGATGGAGTGCTGGCGCTTGGGGACCTTGGCCGCCCATTCAATATCGCCGCCCGGTGCGATGTTCACCACGATGATGTCGTTGTACACGTAGTGGTACATGACCCGGGTGGAGACCGTACCGTTCGCGTTGGTCGTGCGCACCGTCTCCACCCACCAATAGTATTGCTCGGCCAAGACCAGGGCGCCACCGTCCTCCCGCCTGATGATGTCGCGCACATCGTATTCCATCATCTCCACCTCCTCCCCTTTGCGCTCGGCCTTCCGCTCGGCCTTGCCCTTCTCCTTCTCGGTCATGTATGCCGTGATGAACTCCTTGTCGAACTCCTTGAAGCTCTGGTGAACGATGGACTTGGTCACCCGGTCGATGCGCAGGAAAAAGGTGCCCCGGATGCTCCAGGAGCCCTTGTCGCTGTAGAAGCCGGCACAGAGGATGTCCCCGTCCTTGCCCAGGCTCAGCGTGAGGTCCTGCAGGAACTTTCCCTCCACCTTGATGGTCTCGTCAACCGGGGCGGCCTGCCCCTTCCAGTAGACGAGCACGTGATAGTCATACGGCACCCCGCCGGAGCGCTTCAGCTCGCGCCGCTCCCTGGGAGAGGCGTATTTCACGCCCACGCACACCACGCTGCCATCGTTGTCCACCTGCATCTCCTCCATGACGAACTCCTTGTCGGTATAAGGCATCTCGATGTCGGCCTCCCACAGCTTGGAAAGCGAGGCATCGAACACCTTCACCGCGAACCGGTCCTTCTCGTTCTTCTCGAAGGGCTTCTGGACGTAGAGGAGCACCTTGCTGCTGTCAGGCGAGAGCGCGGTATTGAAGGCCCCCCGGTTGCGCCGGCTCTCCACGTCCATGCGTGCCACCTTGGTGTACATGCTCACGGGTCCCATGTCGGCCGCGGCGTAGACCTTCACGAAGAGGTTCCGCTCGTCGTTCCGCTTGTCATGGCTCGAAGCGAACACCACGATGTTGCGCCCGATGATGTGCACATCCTCCAGTTCCAGTTCATCCTTGCCCATCTCCAGTTCGATGGGCTTGCGGTAAACAGGGCGCATGTCCAGATCCATGCGCTGCACCAGGAATCCGTCCTTCTTGCTGTACATCAGCTGGTAGACCGCATCGCCTGTGCGGTCGATCACGCGTCTGAAATCCCCGTCCTTCTTGTCGTCCAGCAGGTCGCCCCATTCGATGTCGGCCCGTTGGGTCTTCGTTTGGGCATGCACCTGCCCGGCCAGCATCGCGGTGGCCACGAGCAGCAGGCAGGTGCGCAGGGGGAGGTAGCGCCTTGGGAACGTCGGCGCGATGTTGACGGCCTTCATTCCATAAGTATAGAAAGGTCCTTGGGACCGCATCGCAGTTCCCGATGGTGGACATACGTCCCAAACCGCATGGATGTCCCTGGCATGATGGTGCAACGCGGCTAACTTGGCCATGCGCCGGCCCTTCCGACGCACCAGACCATGGCCCTGCAACGCATCCGCACCCAAGCCGATTACGACGACGCCTGCGCGGAGGCCATCCGCGACCCCGAAGGTTATTGGGCGGCCCTGGCCGGGCATTTCTCCTGGCACCGCACCTGGGACACCACCCTGCAGTGGGACTTCGAGAAGCCCGATGTGAAGTGGTTCGCGGGCGGCAAGCTCAACATCACCGAGAACTGCCTGGACCGGCACCTGAAGCAGCGCGGCAACAAGCTCGCGATCATCTGGGAACCGAACGACCCGAAGGAGCGCTTCGTGCGGCTCACCTACCGCGAACTGCATGAACGCGTGTGCCAGTATGCCAATGTGCTGAAGCGCAATGGAGCGAAGAAGGGCGACCGCATCTGCATCTACATGCCGATGATCCCCGAGCTGGTGATCGCCACACTGGCCTGCGCGCGCATCGGCGCCATCCACAGCGTGGTCTTCTGCGGCTTCAGCGCACAGAGCCTCGCGGACCGCATCCAGGATGCCGCCGCCACGATGGTGCTGACGAGCGACGGCCTGAACCGCGGGCACAAGCAGATCCCCGTGAAGCGCGTGGTGGACGAGGCGCTGGAGACCTGTCCCACGGTGCAGAAGGTGATCGTGACCGAGCGGCTGGGCTGGAGCGTGAACATGCAGGAAGGCCGCGATGTGTGGCTGCACGACGAGCTGCTCCACGTGGACAAGCACTGTCCGGTCGAGGTGATGGATGCGGAGGACCCGCTCTTCATCCTCTACACCAGCGGCAGCACCGGCAAGCCCAAGGGCGTGGTGCACACCTGCGGGGGCTACATGGTGTACACCGACCACAGCTTCCGCAACGTGTTCCAGGTCGAGGAGAGCGATGTGTACTGGTGCACGGCCGATGTGGGTTGGATCACCGGCCACAGCTACATCATCTACGGTCCGCTGCTGAACGGCGCCACCACCTTGGTGTTCGAGGGCGTGCCCACCTTCCCCGATGCCGGCCGCTTCTGGCAGGTGATCGACAAGCACGGGGTGAACATCTTCTACACCGCGCCCACGGCCATCCGCAGCCTGATGGCCGCCGGGCTGGACCATGTGCTCGCCTACTCGCTGGACAGCCTGCGGGTGATCGGCAGCGTGGGCGAGCCCATCAACGAGGAGGCCTGGAACTGGTACAAGATCCACGTGGGCAAGGACCGCTGCCCCATCGTGGACACCTGGTGGCAGACGGAGACCGGCGGCATATTGATCAGCACCATGGCCGGTGTGAACGATGAGAAACCCGCGCACGCCGCGTGGCCCCTGCCCGGTGTGCAGCCCGTGCTGCTCACGCCCGAGGGAAAGGAGATCCTGGAGAATGAAGTGGAGGGTCTTCTATGCATGAAGTTCCCTTGGCCCAGCATCCTGCGCACCACCTGGGGCGACCACGAGCGCTGCCGCCAGACCTATTTCAGCAGCTACAAGGGCTACTACTTCACCGGCGATGGCGCCAAGCGCGATGCCGACGGCCGTTACCGCATCATCGGTCGCGTGGACGATGTGATCAACGTGAGCGGCCACCGCTTCGGCACGGCCGAGATCGAGAACGCCATCAACCAGGCCAAGGGCGTGGTGGAGAGCGCTGTGGTGGGCTACCCGCACGACATCAAGGGACAGGGCATCTACGCCTACGTGGTGTGCGAGAAGCCCATCCCCGCCGAAGACGCCATCGCCGTGGAGAACATGCGCGGCGAAGTGATCGAAGCGGTGGTGGCCAGCATCGGCCGCATCGCCAAGCCGGACAAGATCCAGTTCGTGAGCGGCCTGCCCAAGACACGCAGCGGCAAGATCATGCGGCGGATCCTGCGGAAGGTGGCGGAGAACGAGCTGGGGAGTTTGGGGGATACCTCCACCCTCTTGGACCCGGCGGTGGTGGAGGAGATCAAGGCGGGAAGGGTGTGAAGAAGGTGACGTTGCGAGTGCTCGCGCTCGTCCTTGGAGGGCCCCTCCTGACGGTGGCTCATGCTCAGGTCCCCGACCTGTTCACCTTGATCTGTTCGGACGACATCCGTGTTGAAGGATGCCTGGGCGGCTCGTTGGCATGGAGCTCCGAGGGGAACGACCTGCTCGGGCAGGGCACGACGAGCTGGCATTCAAGCATGCACATGCGGATGCGCCGGTCCGCGGAACCGGACAGCCTTACCTGGGAGTACATGCGCTATTGCGAGCCATGGCCGGTCCGGGCGAACATCCTGGACACCTTGCGCATCGTCCGGCGTTCCGATGGCCGATTCGTCGAGGCACGCGCAGTTCCCTACCGCACGGGGGACTGGAACGTGGCCGGTGTACGCACCACAAGGCGGCCTTTGCTGGTGGAGGATACGATACCGATCAAGGCTCGATCACTGCCCCGGGAGGCCCGCTCCGGCTGCCTGTCCGTGTATCGTACGCACACCTTCACGGTCCTTATCCTGCGTACCGCGGATGAAGGGCCGGCGCATCGCTATGCGTGGACGGCGGAGACCGGGCTGTTGTACATGATCGTACCGGACAGCCCGGATGATGACGAGGTGCAGCGGATCCTTCAGCAGAAGAGCAACAACGCGTGCTTCAAGCAGCTGCAGCCTTCCGGAGATGGCCGTGCAGCGTTGGTGGAGGCACTCTCGGAACGTGCAAGGGCCTTCACGCGCTGATCAGCGCTCCAGCATCAAGGCATGCTGCACGCGATCGCCGCTGGAGCCGCGCAGGTGCATCCACACCATGTGCGAAGTGGCGCCCACGGCCTTGCCGGCCAGGGGGAAGGTGCGCGTTTCGCCGGCCGCGATGGTGCCTTGGTACACCTGCATCACCCGACGGCCTCCGGCATCGAACAAGGCCAGGTCGATCGCCTGGTCCTCCGTGCTGGTGATGGTGATCTGCGTGGCATCGGCCATGGGGTTCGGGGCGAGCGCCATCTGAAGCGTCCCTCCCACCACCTGCACCTGGGCCGTGTCCGGAGCGCAGGAGCCCAGCACACAACCATGGGCGAGATGGGCGGGCACGCCGTTCTCACTGATGCAGATGGTGTGGGCGTTCGCCGGGTTGCCGGGCGGGATGTGGCATACCAGCACCTTGTTGTTGTTGTTGCCGCACCGTACATCGACCACGTTCACGAAGACCGAGTCGCCGGCGAGGCAGGTGTCGCCATCGATCACGCTGACGTAGTACCAGCTCGAGGCCGTGTCGCAGACCGTGATGGCCGCGGCGCTATCGCCGTTGCTCCATTGGAAGTCGTACGGCGCCGGGCCCGACATGGCGGGCTGCAGCGTGGTGCAGGCCATCGGGTCGTAGCCGAAATAGATGGACACCGTGTCCGGCCCCAGGTCCACCGTGCACTGGGCAGCTCCGTGTGCCGCGAACAGAAGGACCGTGGCAGCGGAAAGGGCGTAACGTGTCATCATGACACAAAAGTACCCCGACCGTACAGGGGGTGTCAAGCACCGGCCATGCGGCTTTTCAACGCTGCGCCGCCTTCAGCGTGTTCAGCAGCAGGCTCGTGATGGTCATGGGCCCCACACCGCCCGGCACGGGGGCGATCCAGCTGCATTTGGGCGCCACCTCGTCGAACTTCACATCGCCGACCAACCGGAACCCGCTCTTCTTCGACGCATCGGGGATACGGTGGATGCCGACATCCACCACCACGGCACCTTCCTTCACCATGTCGCCGGTGATCATCTCGGGGCGACCGACCGCAGCGACCAGGATATCGGCCTGACGCGTGATGGAGGCCAGGTCACGCGTCCTGCTGTGCGCGATGGTGACGGTGCAGTTACCGGGGTCGGTATTGCGGCTGAGCAGGATGCCCATGGGAGTGCCCACGATGTGGCTGCGCCCGACCACGACCGCGTGCTTGCCTGCGGTGGGCACGCCATAGTGCTTCAACAGCTCCATGATGCCCGCGGGCGTGGCCGGCAGGTAGCAAGGCAGGCCGAGCACCATGCGTCCGATGTTCTCCGGGTGGAAGCCGTCCACATCCTTGGCCGGGTCGATGGCCAGGGTCACCTTCTCCTCGTCGATGTGCTCGGGGAGCGGCAGTTGCACGATGAAGCCATCGAGCTCCGCGTCGTTGTTCAACTGCCCCACGAGCGCCAGCAGCTCAGCCTCCGAGGTCGACGCCGGCCTTGTGATCAGGGTGCTCCTGAATCCCACGCTCTCGCACGCCTTCACCTTGCTCTCCACGTAGGTCCGGCTGGCGCCATCGTCACCGATGAGCACGGCGGCCAGGTGGGGCTCACGGCCCCGCACCGCTTTCACCTCGGCCGCCCCGGCAGCGATCTCCACGCGGAGGGCATCGCCGCAGCGCTTGCCATCCAGTAATTGGTAGGTGGCCACATCCGCCATGCCACAAGGGTACGAGATCCCCCGGGCACGGACCATGACCACGAGCGCCAGGGGAACCCATGGCCGCTATGACCTTGGCGGTGGTCCTGGCGGGCTTCGGTGGCTCAGCGCACCAATCGCGCGGTGCGGACCTGCCCGGGCAACTGCACGCGAAGGACGTAGCTGCCAGGCATCAGGTGCCCGGTGGCCAGTCGATAGGCACCCAGGCCCATGGGCTCGAGCGTCGCCGACACCTCGCGGCCCCTGGCGTCACAAAGCTGGAACTGCACCTGTGCATCGCCCACATCGCCCAACACCACGGTCATTGGGCCGTCGATCGGGTTGGGGTAGACCAGAAGGTCATCGTCCGCACCCGCATCGAGGCGCACCGCGACCGGATCGAACACCTCGCTCCGGCCATCGAGGTCGGTCTGTCGCAGGCGGTAATAGACGGTTCCAGCAGGAGCCTCCTCGTCATAGGCCTCATAATGCAGCACAGCTGACGAGTTCACGGCCCCAACGACCCCTGCGACCTCATCCCAGGTGATCAGGTCGATGCTGCGCTCGACCTGGAAGCCCGCATTGTTCGTTTCCGTGGCGGTGGACCACCAGGTGCGTACCGTGCGTGCGCCCACGGGTCGGGCGTTGAACGCGATGAGCTCGATGGGCAGCGGCGTGCCGATGGCGTTGGCCGTGCCCAGGGAGAACCGGCGGTTGTTGGCGAGCGCGTTCACGGCCGAGAAGCGGTACAGGGTGCCGCTCGGATTGGTCGCACCGCTGATGGGCGTCTCATCCGCGAACAGCCCATCGTTATCCGTGTCCACCAGCAGGCGCAGGTCGCCCGCGGTCACGGACCCCATGCCGGCGAGGTCGAAGGTGATGTCCACATTGCCCACATCCACCGCGGTGCCCGATGTGTTCACCTCGTTCACACGCCATACGCGCGCCACGCGGCCCTGGATCGTGGGCGGATAATCGGTGACGCCCCAAGCGTCCATGTCGCGGTTGTCGTGGCCCCAGATCAGGAACTCGTTGTCGCCGAGGCCTGCGTGACCGGCCTTGGAGATCTGGACGATGCCCGAACCACGCGCGTCGGTGTGCAGGTTGGTGCTGCTCAACCGGCCGATGCCGGCCACATCGTGGTCGTAGTTCCCGTTGCCCGGGTTGTCCTGGAGGTACAGGTCGCTGGTGGTCAATCCCAAGCCGTACTTGGCGGCCAGGTAGTTCGCTACGATGATGCGCTGCACCGAGTTCAACGAGACGTTGAAGGCGATGACCTCGGCGATGTCACCGTTCCAGCCTTCGGTGCCCGCCTGCACCCCGATCGCCATGTCGGACCACGAGCGCAGCGTGCCGTTCGTCGCCACCGATCCGGCCGTTGCGTTGTTGATGTACTGCTGGATGGTGGTGGCACCGTAATCGTTGTTGAGGATGTAGAAGGTGCCCGAGGTGGTCGCCGTGGTCTGCGTGATGTTCAGTTCTGTACCATCGGAGCGGACCCCACGTCCCCAGGGCTGTGTGTTGGTCGAATTCACCCACATGCCCACGTGCTTCAGGTTCGCGCTGGCCGAATAGGCGTTGCCGGTCGAGCTGCCTTGGATCAGGCCCGGGTTGGGCGAAGGCAACGAGGTGTGCCGCGCCACGACCCACACGGAGGCCTGGTTACCGGAGGTGAGCCCCGAGACCATGAGCCGATCGTTACTGGCGGCCGTGTAACGGACCACGGGTTGGGCGTTCAGGACGCCGGTTCGCAGGTCGGGGCGGTTCACGGAGAACGGCTCGCTCGCAAAGAGCGCGTTGCCGGACATGTCGTTCCATTGGAAGACGTTCTCACCGTTCGTGGCCAGGTTCGTTCCGGCATCGCGGTAAACGCCGCGATCAGCGCGCAACCAGAGCGCGTTCGTGGTGCTCGAACCCACCCCACCCGGGCCGGTCTGGGCCTGCATGGATCCGGAGCAAAGCACTGCGAGGAACAGGACGTGTTTCATGGGATCTTGAACTGGCGAGGCTTCATACGGATGTTCGACCGATCAGGATGCATCCCGGACAGGATAGCTGGACCGGTCGGCGAACCCTGCGCCCTGTCAGTGCATGGAACGGGGTCGCGACCGTGATCGCACGGAGGCGTGGGAACAGCGATGTTGGACGAAACCAGGGATCGGGAGACCGGTCAGCGGACCAGGCGAACCGTGCGGACCTGTCCGGGCATCAACACACGAAGGATGTAACCACCCGGCACCAGTTTCTCCGTGCCCAGGCGATAGGCCCCGGGGCCCATGGTCTCAGTTCGCACCAGCATCTCCCGGCCTTCGGCATCGAAAAGCTGGAAACGCACCTGTGCATCACCCGCATCGTTCACCACCACGTTCAACGGACCATCGATCGGGTTGGGGAAGACAAGCAGGTCATCACCCGCATCCGCATCAAGGCGAACGGCGACCGGATCGAACACTTCGCTCCGGCCATCGAGATCGGTCTGTCGCAGACGGTAATAGACGGTTCCGGCAGGTGCCTCCCGGTCGAAAGCCTCGTAGTTCAGCATGGCCGCCGAGTTCACAGCGCCAGCCACCTCGGCCGTCACCTCCCAGGAGAGCAGGTCGATGCTGCGCTCGACCTGGAAGCCCGCATTGTTCGTCTCCGTGGCGGTGGACCACCAGGTGCGTACCGTACGTGGACCGATGGGCCGGGCGTTGAACGCGATGAGCTCGATGGGCAGCGGGGTGCCGATGGCGTTCGCCGTACCAATGGTGAAGCGCAGGTTGTTGGCAAGCGCGTTGACCGCCGTGAAGCGATAGAGGCTGCCGCTCGGATTGGTCGCGCCACCGATCGGCGTCTCGTCCGCGAACAACCCGTCGTTATCAGTATCCACCAACAGGCGTAGATCGCCCGCGGTGACCGCGCCCAAACCGGCCAGGTCGAACGTGATGTCCACGTTGCCCACATCCACGGCAGCGCCCGCCGTGCTCACCTCGTTCACGCGCCACACCCTTGCCACACGGCCTTGGATGGCGGGCGGGAAATCGGAGATGCCCCAGGCGTCCATGTCGCGGTTGTCGTGGCCCCAGATCAGGAACTCGTTGTCGCCAAGGCCGGTCGCATTGTTGATGCGCACCACGCCCGACCCATGGGAATCGTTCTGCTGGTTGGCCGCGCTGATGCGGCCGATACCGGCCACGTCGTGGTCGTAGTTGCCGTTGGCGGGAAGGTCCTGGAGATAGATGTCGTTGACCCCAAGGGAGCGACCGTACTTGGCGGCCAGGTAGTTGTTGACGATGATCCGTTGCGTGCCATTGAGCCGCGCGTTGAACGCGACGACCTCGGCGATATCGCCGTTCACGTTCCTGCCGGTCGTGCTCCGTTCGTTGGCGATGTACAAGGGCAGGTTGTTCACCTGGGGGGTCTTGTTCTCGTTGTCCGTGACGATGTTGGTCGCGTTCTTGTACACATCGCGCCCCACCGCCGTATTGTAGGAATATTCGATCACGTCGAATGTGGTCGTCGTGACCTGGCCGGCAGCGGAGCTCGGGAATGTCCGTGTGCCATCGGTGTAGTAGGTCGGGGTGTGGATGTTCCCGTCCGTGTAGCTCAACATCTCGTAGTTCTCCTGCCCGTCGTTCCCCTTCACCAACCAAGCGTTGTAGTCCTTCTGAAGGTCGACCGTGACGACGATGAAGAAATGCCACTGGGTCAGGTCCAGCGAGGCGGCATCGTTCACCCACAGCTGGTCATCGGAACCGTCGAAATCAAGTGAGGGATAGCCGTTCACCGAATTGGTGACCAGCATGGGTGTGGCCGTGGGGATCGAACCGGGCAGGTAGGCGTGGTTGTTGTTCCCGCTCTGGTCGTTCCATTGCGTCACCGCACCACTGCTGTGGGTCACGCCCGAGTTCGCACGGAGCCAGAGCACGTTGTTCGCGCTGCTGCCGACGCCACCGGGCCCCGTTTGGGCGTAGGAGGGTCCGCCAAGAACGAGGAAGGCAATAGCGAGGTAACGCATGGGAGCCATCATGACGGCCCTCCTACGCGGGATCGACGAAATTGGTTCCGCGCTCGACCGATCGCAGCGGATCTCCTACGAACGCTTTCGGATCATCCCCGTGCCTTCAACCGCGCGATGTGCGCCAGGTGATGCGCGCTGTGCCAGGCGTACAGCTCAAGCGCCTCGGCCAGGCCGATCTCGCGCTGTTGCTCCGGATGGAAGAAGCTCAGGTCCCACTCCGCATCGGTCATGGCCCGCATCAACACGGCCCATCGCGCATGCGATCCGCGGATGATGGCGAGCGAGGGAGCCAGGGGCATGATGCGCGCATCCTCCTGCTCGGCCCATAGCGCCTCCTTGTAAGGCTTGATGGTCGGGCGCTCCTCGGTCAAGGCCAGCTTGAAGCGGTGCAGGCTCTGACCGTGGCTGTCGGCGATGTGGTGCACGAGCTGGCGAACGGTCCACCCGCCTGGACGATAGGGTGTGTCCAGGTCCGCATCGGACCAGCCCTCCAGCGCGGCCTCCAGGTCGACCGGGTACCGTTCAATGCGGGCGATCAGCTCCCGACGGCGCTCCGGTGTGGAGGCCTTGGTGCCGCGCACGAAGCGACCGATGGGGTACTTGAGCGCCTCGAGGGGGTCGGTGGGGACGGACATATGCGGTGGAGCGCTGGACCAGGGAGCACGAGGGATCAGCGACGCATGCCCTGCGCCTGCTGCATCTGGCGCATCATGTTCATCATCTTGGTCTTGTCCCCCATCATCTTCATCATCTTCCGGGTCTCCTCGAACTGCTTGAGCAGCTTGTTCACCTGCTCCACATTGGTGCCGCTGCCCTTGGCGATGCGGGTGCGACGGCTGCCATTGATGAGGGCGGGGTTCTTGCGCTCGTCGGGGGTCATGCTCTTGATCATGGCCTCGATGCCCTTGAACGCGTCGTCGGGGATGTCGATGTTCTTGAGCGCCTTGCCCACACCGGGGATCATGCCCATGAGGTCCTTCATGTTCCCCATTTTCTTGATCTGACCGATCTGCTCCAGGAAGTCGTCGAAGCCGAACTGGTCCTTCGCGATCTTCTTGCTGAGCTCGCGGGCCTGCTTCTCGTCGAACTGCTCCTGTGCGCGCTCCACCAGGCTGACCACGTCGCCCATGCCCAGGATGCGGCCGGCCATGCGATCGGGGTGGAACTCGTCCAGCGCCTCCATCTTCTCGCCGGTGCCGATGAACTTGATCGGCTTGTCGACCACGCTGCGGATGCTGAGGGCCGCACCGCCGCGCGCATCGCCGTCGAGCTTGGTGAGCACCACGCCGTCGATGTTGAGGCGGTCGTTGAAGGCCTTGGCGGTGTTCACGGCGTCCTGGCCGGTCATGCTGTCCACCACGAACAGCGTTTCCTGCGGCTGGATGGCCTTCTTCACCCGGGTGATCTCGTCCATCATGGCCTCGTCCACCGCAAGGCGGCCGGCGGTGTCCACGATCACGGCGGTGAAACCGTGCTGTTTGGCGAAGGCGATGGCGTTCTGCGCGATCGCCACTGGGTCGTTGTTGGCCCGCTCGCTGTACACGGCGATGTCGAGCTGCTTGCCCAGGGTCTCCAACTGGTCGATGGCCGCGGGGCGGTACACGTCGCAGGCCACCAGCAGCGGGCGCTTGCCCTTCTTGCGGATGTAATTGGCCAGCTTGCCGCTAAAGGTGGTCTTACCCGACCCCTGAAGGCCGCTCATGAGCACCACCGTGGGGTTGCCGCCCATGTTGATGCCGGCCGCCTGCCCGCCCATGAGTTCCGCCAGCTCGTCGTGGGTGATCTTGGTGAGCAGCTGGCCCGGGCTGATGCTGGTGAGCACGTTCTGGCCCAGCGCCTTGGTCTTCACACGGTCGGTGAAGTCCTTGGCGGTCTTGTAGTTCACGTCGGCATCGAGCAGCGCCCGGCGGATCTCCTTCACGGTCTCCGCCACGTTGATCTCGCTGATCTGGCCCTGGCCCTTAAGGACCTTGAACGCTCTTTCGAGCTTGTCACTGAGGTTCTCGAACATCCCGCTTTCGCTTGAGGGGCACGAAGTTAGGGAGGCGCGCAGTTCAGGCTTCTTCAGCCCGGGCCGTGCCTTGGTGACGGGATCCCCCCGGAGTACCCACACCATGACCGGAGCCCGTCAGGCCGGATCGACCTCCTGAAAAGCAGGCGCCATTGCGATCAGCGCCTGGAGTGGCTAACTTGGTTCCTTCTAGGCCGCATGGAACGCGTATTGAACAATGGGGATAGAGTGCTCGTCATGGACGAGCCTTTCCTCGAGATCGTGCACAAGCCGCAGGATGCCTTGGTCGTGCTGCATTGGAAGGGCTATGCTGACCCGGCACAATACCGACAAGGGCTCGAAACCGCGCTGGCCTTCGTTGTGGAGCACCGCGTCAAGCGATGGCTCGCCGATCTGCGGTTGATGACCGCGATCCTCAAGCCTGAAGAGACATGGACCAACGAGAACTGGTTCCCGCGGTTGATCGCGGCAGGCATGTTGGAGCGCATGGCCATCCTACCCTCTTCGGACTATTTCAACCAGATGAGCGTGGAGCGGATCATGGACCATTCCTCGCCCAAGATCCCCTTCAAGGTGGGTTACTTCCGATCGGTGGATGACGGCGTCGCATTCCTCTTCGAAGGTCAGTCCGAACGCGCGGAAGAAGTGCTTTCCTGTGCCGGTTGATGGACCCAGGGGCCCGGCCCTTCCGAAGATGCAGCGCTTGTTCGCACTTCAGGTCCTTGGTAGAGTTAGTCGGCAGGGTGCCAGGACCGCGGACCGTTGATCAACATCCCGCTCACTAGCTTTCCGCCGTGCGCGGCCCACTCCTGTTGCTCCTCTTGCTCGGCGGTCCTGCGCTCCGGGCCCAGCTTCCCTACCAGGACCCTTCGCGTTCCACGGCCGCGCGCGTGCAGGACCTGCTCGGGCGCATGACGCTGGAGGAGAAGTTCAGGCAGCTATTCATGGTGGTGGGTGAAGTGGGGCCTGACAGCGCGCGCTACGCGAACGGGATCTTCGGCCTCCAGCTCGACCGCGGCACCAACGCACAGACCGCCACCCAGCAGGTGATCGGCCACGCGCAGGGCACTGCCGGCGCCCCCCTGTTGGAACGCATCAACGCCAGCCAGCGCTACTTCCGCGAGCGCACCCGCCTGGGCATCCCCTTCATCCCCTACGAGGAAGCGCTGCACGGGCTGGTGCTGCCCGGCGCCACGGCGTTCCCGCAGAGCATCGCCCTGGCCGCCAGCTTCGACACCACGTTGATGGGGCGGGTGAGCACGGCCATCGCCTTGGAGACCAGGGCCCGCGGCATCCGCATGGTGCTGAGCCCCGTGGTGAACCTGGCCACCGACGTGCGCTGGGGCCGGGTGGAGGAGACCTATGGCGAGGACCCGCTCCTGGCCTCGTGGATGGGCGTGGCCTACGTGAAGGCCCTGGAAAGCCGCGGCATCATCACCACGCCCAAGCACTTCGTGGCCAACCATGGCGACGGCGGACGCGACAGCTATCCGGCCTTCCACAGCGAACGGCTGCTGCGCGAGACCCACCTGAAGCCCTTCGAGGCCTGCGCGAAGTTGGGCGGTGCGCGCTCCCTGATGACCGCCTACAACAGCTTGAACGGGCGCCCGTGCAGCGCGAACAGCTGGCTCCTGAACGATGTGCTCCGCAAAGACTGGGGCTTCCGTGGCTTCGTGATCAGCGATGCGGCGGCGACCGGCGGTGCGAACGTTCTCCACTTCACCGCCAAGGACTACGCGGATGCGGGCCGGCAGAGCGTGGAGAACGGCCAGGACGTGATCTTCCAGACCGACCTGGCACATGAGGCGTTGTTCATCCCGCCATACCTCGACGGCAGCGCGAAGCAGGCGGCGATCGATAGTGCCGTGGCGCGGGTGCTGCGGATGAAATTCGAGCTGGGGCTCTTCGACCGGCCATACGCGGACGACTCGTTGCTCCGCGCGCTGGACATGCATGCGCACCGCGAGCTTGCCTACGAAGCGGCGGTGAAGAGCGCCGTGCTGCTGAAGAACCGCAACCGGACGCTTCCACTGCCCAAGAACGCGCCGAGCATCCTGGTGATCGGTGAGGAGGCCCGGGAGGCGCGCCTTGGCGGCTACAGCGGTCCCGGGAACCGGCCGGTGTCCATCTGGGATGCCATGGAAGGACGTGTGCACTGGGTGGGCCGGCTATCATGGACCAAAGGCTGCGGGCGCAGCAGCGTGCGGTACCCCACCGTTCCGGACAGCGTGCTCTTCCACAGTGAAGGCGCGATAAGCAAGCCAGGACTGCTGGGCACCTACTACGACGGCATCGACCTGGATGCCACGCCCGCCTT
This sequence comes from Flavobacteriales bacterium, assembly GCA_016788485.1. Taxonomy (GTDB): domain Bacteria; phylum Bacteroidota; class Bacteroidia; order Flavobacteriales_F; family PHOS-HE28; genus PHOS-HE28. The sequence goes on along the minus strand of JAEUSV010000031.1, from coordinate 50,746 downwards.
CACGCGCACCGATGGAACCATCGACTTCCAGTGGACGCTCTTCGGTCCGGACCCGCGCGTGGCCTACGACCATTTTGGAGTGCGCTGGGAAGGCACGATCATGCCCAAGGAAAGCGGTGTGTTCAACATCGGTGTCGAAGGCAACGACGGCTATCGCCTGTGGCTGGACGGCGAGCTCTACATCGACCGCTGGGAGGAACAAGGCCATGGCACCACCGTGATGCCGTTCTTGTTCACGAAGGGCCAGGCCACCGCGTTGCGCATCGAATACCGCGAACGCGCCGGCAACGCACGCTTCCGGTTGGTGTGGGACGCAGGTCTGGATGGGGCACGGGACGAGCGCTCGATCGGCGAGGCGGTGGAACTGGCACGGAAGCACGACCGGGTGATCATCGTGGCCGGCATTGAGGAAGGTGAGTTCCGCGACCGGAGCAGCCTGAAGCTGCCGGGCCGGCAGGAGGAGCTGATCAAGCGGGTGGCCTCCACCGGCAGATCCGTGACCGTGGTGCTGGTGGGTGGCAGCGCCATCACGATGGACAACTGGATCGATGAGGTGGATGCCGTGCTGATGGCATGGTATCCGGGCGAAGCAGGCGGCCTCGCCATCGCCGACCTGCTTCTCGGAACGCGGAACCCCAGCGGTCGCCTCCCCATGACCTTCCCCCGCAACGAAGGCCAGCTGCCGTTGGTGTACAACCACCACCCCACCGGCCGCGGCGATGATTACGTGGACGGCACGGGCCAGCCGCTCTTCCCCTTCGGCTATGGGCTCAGCTACACCAGCTTCACCTACAGCGACCTCCTGATCAGCGACAGCACCTTCACGGCCAAGGACACCGTGCACATCTCTTTCACGGTGACCAACACCGGCGAGGTGGACGGAGAAGAGGTGGTGCAGCTCTACGTGCGCGACGAGCTGGCCAGCGTAACGCGTCCCGTGAAGGAACTGAAGGACTTCCAGCGGGTGAAGCTCGCCGGCGGCGCATCGCAGCGCGTCACGTTCCACCTCACCGCTGAACGGCTGAGCATGCTCAACGAAGCGCTCGTGGAGGTCACTGAGCCTGGTGCCTTCCGCTTGATGATCGGCGGTTCCAGCAAGGATATCCGGCTGCGCACCGTGATCGAACTGGCGCCATGAGCACAACGAACGCCCTGCTCAACATGCGGTCCATCGTGGCCATCGCGCTCGTCATCCACGCTTCGTGCAACCTGCGTGGCCAGGTGGTGATGGACACGCTCACTTGGTTGGACAGCACCCGACATCGCCCGGTACCGGTGGCATTCTACCACACCACCGGTGCCGACACCGGAAAGCCCGTGGTGCTCCTCAGCCACGGCTACAATGAGAACCGCCCCGGCTCCTACCTGCACTACAGCCACCTGGCCGAAGCGCTCGCCACCGCCGGCTGGTGCGTGGTGAGCGTGCAGCACGAACTGCCCACCGATGATCCACTGCCGTTGACCGGTGTGGCCCAGGTGGTGCGAAGGCCAAGCTGGGAGCGCGGCGCTGCCAACCTGCACTTCGTACTGGACAGGTTGCGCACGGAACGCCCCATGCTCGATGTATCGCGCGTGACGGTGATGGGCCACAGCCAGGGCGGCGACATCAGCATGCTGTTCGCGCAACTGCACCCCGACCTGGTGGAATGCGTGTTATCACTTGATAACCGGCGCATGCCGCTGCCTCGAACGCGCAAGCCGTTCGTGTGCAGCATCCGCAGCAGTGATCAACCCGCCGATGAGGGCGTGCTGCCAACTCCCCGGGAAGCCGAGGACCTCCACATGCGCGTGGTGACCTCCAGCGTGCCCCACAACAACATGGGCGATGCGGGGACGCCCGACCAACGCCGGGAGCTCGTGGAGCTTGTGCTGGCCCTCATGCGCGAGCTGCCCGCGCGCTGAACCAAGGCGTGCACGGCATGAACGGCGCGGCGACCGATCTTCGTCCCACGCAACCGACCTGCCCATGCGCTCCTCCTTCCTTACCCTGTCCTGCTGCCTCGCACTGGCCGGCTTGGCCCAACCCTTCAACTGGCAGTGGGCCGAACCCACCACAGGCGCCAGCGCCGCACCGGGCGTGATGGGCTTCGCCACCGACGACCTGGGGAACAGCTACGCGGCCGGCTCCTTCTACGGCACCGTGACCTTCGGGGCGCTCCCCCCCATCACCAGCGTGGGCCAGAGCGATGTGTTCGTGGTGAAGTACGACAACCAGGGCGTGCCGCTGTGGGTCGTTCGTGCGGGAGGGAACAACTTCGATGACGCGTACGACCTGGCCCTCGATGGCACGGGCGGCGTGGTGATCACCGGCTACTTCCAGAGCGCCACCGCGGCCTTCGGCACCACCACCCTCACGAAGGTGGGCGGCATGGACGTGTTCGTGGCGAAATTGAGCGCCACCGACGGGAGCTGGGCCTGGGCACAGCGCTACGGCAGCAATGACTTCCAGAGCGGGCAATTGGAATGGGCAAAGGCCATCGCCTGCGATGCGAACGGCAACATCTATGTGGGCGGATGCTTCAAGTACACGCTCGATGTGTCCGGGCTGCCCGGCCTGCAGGGCTGCAGCCAGTATTACAACAGCTTCCTCCTGAAGCTGGACCCCAACGGCAACGGGATCTGGAGCCGACGGCCCGATTGCGGCGAGCAGTGGAGCTACAGCGCGAGCGAGGTGCAGGCCCTCACCGTGGGCGCCGACGGCATGCTGTACGCCGGCTTCCGCGCCCGTGGCGACACCCTGTTCTTCGAAGGCGACACGCTGCTCAACATCCAACCCAGCGGGCAGGCGCACGATGTGGTGCTGGTGAAGTACGACCTGAACGGCGCACCGCAGTGGACCAAGGTGATCGGGGGCTACGGCTACGATGACGCGCAGGTGCTCCAGGCCGACGCCGACGGGAACCTCTATGCCGCCATCCATCGGGAGGGCGATTACGGACATCTTGGGGTGCCCAACATCGCCGTGAGCGGCAACTTCGGCACGTACAAGAACGTGGTGCTGAAGCTGGACGCGGCCGGCGACATCACCTGGGGCACCCGCATGGGCAACAGCACCTACGACCACGACATCGAGGCCATGGTGCTGGAGGCGCCCGACAAGCTGCTCGTCGGTGGCTGGCACCAAGGCAACTTCACCATCGGCGGCATCACGCCCAACAGTGGGATCAGCGGCACCTACGGGTTCTTCCTCGCGCGGTTCGACAGCAGCAGCGCATTGCTCAATGTGCAGGCCCAGCGCAATTCCTATCCGCGCGGGATCCGTGGGATCGGTCTGGATGACGGCGGCAACATCTATGCGGCCGGGTACTTCCAGGACTCCCTGGCCTTACCCGGCGTGCCGGTGATGCAGATGGTCAACCCCAACACCAATGCGATGTTCGTGGCCCGCAGCGGCAGCTTCCCCACGATGGTGGACGGCCCAGGTGCCGTAGCGGAGGTCATCGCCTACCCCGTGCCCGCAAATGGAACGGTGACGCTTGAAATCGATGTGCCGTTCGATGGGGTGCGCATCCTCGATGCGCTCGGGCGCGTGGTTTTGGCGCGCGACGTGCAGCCTGCCGCAAGGCTGTCCGTGGAACCCGGCGTACGTGGTGCGCTGCTCTGCGAACTGCTGCGGAACGGAGAGCGCATCGGCCTGTGCCGCCTCGTGATGGAGTGATCACCTGACCAACCAGCACCATGCTTCCGCTCGCGCCGAAAGGCATTGAACACCTGCTGCTACCGGCGTTCCTGCTGGTCTCCGGTGCATGCCAGGCGCAGCGGGACACGGTCACGGTGGTGAGCTACAACATCCGTTACGACACCCCCCAGGACGGCGCTGACCGGTGGGACCATCGCAAGGAGGCGCTAGCCCTGTTCGTGCGTGAACAGCGTCCTGCCGTGATCGGGCTGCAGGAAGTGCTGGCCAACCAGCTCAGCGACCTTGACACGCGATGGCCAGGCCATGCGCGCTTCGGCGTGGGCCGCGACGATGGCAACGCGGCCGGCGAGCACAGCCCGATCTACTATGACACGGCCCGTTTCGCGCTCGCCGAAGGGCGCACCCTCTGGCTCTCTCCCACGCCCGACTCGGTGAGCCGGGGCTGGGACGCGGCCTGCGTGCGCATCGCCACATGGGCCGTGCTGCGCGACCGGCAGCGCGGCGACAGCATCTGGGTCGTGAACACCCATTGGGACCATGTGGGCGTGGAGGCCCGGCGGAACAGCGCCGCGCTGCTGCTGGAGCGGCTGCACCCCGTGCTCGTGGCAGGCAAGGATGTGCTGCTGATGGGCGACCTCAACGCCACGGTGGAGGAGACCTCGGTGCGCACCCTCGGCCAGTTCCTGTTGAGCACCTGCCCCGATAACCGTTCCGCGGAAGGCACGTACAACGGCTTTGGTACCGTGGAACCGCCCCTGCCCCGCATCGATCACGTGCTGATCTCTCCCACGCGCTGGCAGGTGGTGGCCTACGATGTGCCTCATCCTGCCGTGAACGACCGCCAGGTGAGCGACCATTTCCCGGTAGTGGTGCGGCTTCTGCGTTGAGCGGTCCAAGCCGATCGCTGCGCCCCGAAGAGCGGTTCCGTCGAAGATCCGGACCGTTCCGTCGAATTCAGGTAACATTTCCAGCCCAGCATCGGTAGGAACACCCGCAGACCCGACACAACCGGGCAACTGCGGGCCGCATGAAGCGCATCCTTACCGCCGCAAGCCTCGCCATCGCGCTCTCCGCCCATGCCACGCACTTCAGCGGAGGCGAGATCTACTACGACTGCCTGGGGAACGACCAGTACCGGATCACCCTGATGATCTACCGGGACTGCGCCGGCATCAACCTCAACGCGTCGTACACCGTCAACTTCAGCAGCCCGTGCAGCACGTTCACCCGCACAGTGAACACGCCGGTGGGCACGGAAGTGTCCCAGCTCTGTGGCCAGCAGCTGCCGAACAGCACCTGCAACGGCGGTACGCTGCCCGGCATCCAGCAGTATGCCTACCAGACGGTGGTGACGCTCCCCCCCTGCGACTTCTGGACGATCAGCTGGTCATTGAGCAACCGCAACGGTGCCATCGCCAACCTCACGGCGCCTGCCAACCAGCAGATGTACATCGAGGCCACCTTGGACAACACGGTGGACCCTTGTGATGACTCCCCCCAGTTCACGAGCATCGCCAGCCCCTTCGTATGCCTCAACTATCCCGTGACCTACAGTCTTGGTGCGTATGACAGCGATGGCGACTCCCTCACCTACCAGCTGATCGATGCGCGCGGCGTGAACGGTTCGATCCTGGCCTACAATGCTCCCTGGTCGGGCCAGCAGCCCATCACGGGCCTCACGATCAACCCCCAGACCGGCCTGTTGAGCTTCACGCCCACACAGGCAGGCAACTGGGTGGTGGTAGTGCAGGTGAACGCGTACGATTCCACCGGCACCCTGATCGGCACGGTGATGCGCGACATGCAGTTCGTGGCCTACCCGTGCAGCAACGTGCCCCCCAACGCCAGCTCGGGCACCGTGACCAACCCCAGCGGTGGCGCCGTGGTGCTGGGCCCGCGCACCATCGAGGTGTGCGAGAGCGCTTCCATGTGCGTGGACCTGGTGATCAACGACGTGAACCCGGCCAACGTGCTCACGGCCACCACCAACCTGGCCAGCGTGCTACCCGGGGCCACGATGAGCGTGAGCGGGACGAACCCGATCACCTGCACGGTCTGCTGGACGGGCAGTAACGGTACCGCCGGTTTCTATCCCTTCACCATCAACGTGAACGACGGGGCGTGCCCCATCCCCGGCATCCAGACCTATGCGTACACCATCCACGTGCTCGATGGCGTGTTCATCAGCGCGGCGGCCACACCGGCTAGCTGCCAGGGCGTGAACAACGGTAGCGTGGCGGTGACCGTGTACGACGGTACGGCACCCTACCAGTACGATTGGGGCGCACTGCCCTTCAACAGCCCGCTGATCACAGTGGGAGCTGGCACCTACAACGTACAGGTGACCGATGCCAACGGGTGCGAGAGCGCTCCGGCCACGGCCATCGTCACCGCGCCCAGTGCCCCCACGGCCAACGCCGGCAACGACCTTGTGGTGTGCGGCGGCAGCTTCCCCATCAACCTCAACGGTGCCGTGACCAATGCCGCCAGTGCGAGCTGGAGCGGTGGCAGCGGCACCTTCACCGGCACGGGCACCAGCGTGCAGTACACCCCCAGTGCGGGCGAGATCGCTGCAGGGAGCACCACGCTCATGCTGAACGCCATCAGCGGGAACGGTTGTCCGAACGCCTCGGACGCCGTGCAGATCGGCCTGAGCAACAGCTTCGTGAACGCCTCGGTGAGCGCGGTGAACGCCACGTGCAACGGCGCCGCCACCGGAAGCGCGACCTACACCCCTGCCCTGCCCGGCAACACGTACGCCTGGAGCACCTCGCCCGTGCAGACCGGCACTACTGCGACCGGTCTGGCCGGCGGTGGTTACACCCTCACCGTGACCGATGCGCTCGGCTGCAGCAGCACCTTCCCCGTCACCATCGGCCAGCCCCAGGCCTTGAGCGTGGCGAACATGCAGGTGGTGAACGAGACCTGCGCCGGCCAGGGTAACGGCAGCGCCACCGTGACACCGCAAGGAGGCACGGCACCCTACACCTACCTCTGGAGCAATGGCTCCACCAGCAGCACCATGATCGGTGGAGCGGGCAACTACACCGTCACCATCACGGACGCCGCAGGCTGTGCTCCGCTCACGGCAAGCGCCACCATCGCGGCCAACGCCCAGAACCCCACGGCCAATGCCGGTCCCGACCTCATCGGTTGCGCCAACAGCCTGCCCATCAGCCTGAACGGTGTGATCACCAACGCGGCCTCCGGCGGTTGGACCGGTGGTGCGGGCACCATCACGGGCACCGGCACCAATGTGCTCTACATGCCTTCCGCGGGCGAGATCGCGTCGGGCGGCGTGGACCTCATGCTGAGCGCTGTGTCCGGCAGCGGATGCCCCACGGCCACGGACCTGTTGCACATCGACCTCAGCAACGCCTTCCTCAACGCGAGCGTCACCGCGATCAACGCACAGTGCTACGGCACCGGCACGGGCAGCGCGACCTACTCCCCCGCCCTGCCCGGCAACACATATGCGTGGAGCACCAACCCGGTGCAGACCGTTCCAACCGCGATCGGACTTTCCGCTGGTGGCTATAACCTCACCGTCACCGACGCGCTCGGCTGCACGAGCACCTTCCCCGTGACCATCGGTCAGCCGCAGGCGCTCACCGTGGCCGGTGTGCAGGTGGTGAACGAGACCTGCGCTGGCCAGAACAACGGCAGCGCCTCGGTCACCGCGCTGGGCGGTACCGCACCGTACAGTTACCTCTGGAGCAACGGTTCCACCAGCAGCACCATGGTCGGTGGGGCGGGCAGTTACACGGTGACCATCACCGATGCCAACGGCTGCGCGCCTATCACCGCCAGCGCCACGATCCTCGCCAACGCGCAGAACCCCACGGCCAATGCGGGGCCCGACCTCATCGGTTGCGCCAACAGCCTGCCCATCAGCCTGAACGGCGCGATCACCAATGCCGCCTCGGGCGGTTGGAGCGGCGGAGCGGGCACCATCACGGGCACGGGCACTAACGTGCTGTACATGCCCACGGCCGGTGAGATCGCCGCGGGCGGCGTGGACCTCACCCTGAGCGCGGTCTCGGCTGCGGGCTGTCCCACGGCCACCGATCTGCTGCACATCGACCTGAGCAACGCCTTCACCAACGCCAGCGTGGCCTCCGTGAACGCCCTGTGCAACGGCACCGCCACGGGCAGCGCCACCTACACGCCGGCCCTTCCCGGCAATACGTACGGCTGGAGCACGAACCCGGTGCAGACCGGTCCGCTCGCCACCGGGCTTGCCGCGGGCGCCTACAGCCTCACGGTGACCGATGCGCTGGGCTGTACGAGCACCTTCCCGGTGACCATCGCTCAGCCGCAGGCGCTCACCATCGCCAGCCTCACGAGCACCGATGAGACCTGCGCCGGCCAGCTGAACGGAACGGCCTCGATCGCCATGCTCGGCGGCACCTCACCGTACAGCTATACCTGGAGCAACGGGGCCACGACGCCCTCCATCACCGCGGGTGCGGGTTCGTACAGCATCACCGTCACCGACGCCAACAACTGCGCGCCCGTGGTGGCCACCGCCGTGATCAACGCGGCCGGCCAGCCCAACCAGGCGAACGCGGGCGCCGACATGACGCTGTGCTACGGTGATTGGCCGGTGGCCATGCAGGGCGCCGTCGTCAACGCCACGAGCGGCATGTGGAGCGGTGGCGGCACCTTCCTGGGAGGTGGCCTCAATGTGCAGTACATCCCCTCGGCCAGCGAGATCAGCGCGGGCTATGCCATCCTCACCCTCACCACGGTCGGCAACACGAGCTGTCCGCCGGTGAGCGACCAGGTGACGCTCACCCTCACCAACAGCTTCCAGGGCGCCACCATCACCACCAGTCCGGCGTGCAGCAACGCCAGCACCGGTACGGCCGCCTACTCCCCCGCGAACGCAGGCCTCACCTACCTGTGGAGCCCGGGCGGCGCCACCACGCCGGTGATCAACAACCTCGCCTCGGGCGCCTACACGCTGCAGATCACCGATGCGTACGGCTGCGACACGAGCATGGTGGCGCAGGTCACCGCGCCCCCTGCCTTGGTGGCCACCACCATCAACAGCATCGCCCCCAGTTGCTTCGGCGGCAGCAACGGCTCGGCCACGGTGAACGCCAGCGGTGGCACACCGGGCTACAGCTACCAATGGAGCGCCAACGCGGGCGGGCAGACCACGCCCACCGCGGTGAACCTCGGGGCGGGCACCTTCAACTGTGTGATCACCGATGCGGCGGGCTGCATGGCCCAGGGCACCATCACGCTCACCGCGCCGCCCGCCGTCACCCTCACGGCCCAGGTGCCCGACACGGTGTGCATCAACGCGCCCACCGTGCTCACGGCGCAGGCCGGCGGCGGCCAGGGCGGGCACCAGATCGTGTGGAGCGGCATCGGTGTGGGCCCCTCGGTCACCTACTCCTTCCCGGCCTCGCAGGTGGTGCAGGTCACCGTTACGGACGTGGCCGGCTGCCAGGGCCCCACGCTCAACCTGCCCGTCACGGTGCTCGACCTCAGCACGGCCACGCTCGCGCCCTACGGTGGCGGCGTGCAGTGCCCGGGCAGCGTGGCCGGCCTGGGTGCCACGGTGAACAACTACCCCGGCCCCGTGAACTTCAGCTGGCCCGGCCTGGGTGTGACCGGCCCCGGACCGCATGCGGTGGCCGTGACCGGCGATGCCACCTACACCGTGATCGCCAGCACCAGCTGCGGGCAGTCGCTCACCGCCACGGTGACCATCGACCTCGAGGTGCCGCCCACCATCACGTTGCCGCCGGTGATCGCCGAGGGCTGTGTGCCCTTGGAGGTGACCATGCCCGACAGCCTCACCACCGACCCGGTGACCTACCTGTGGGATTTCGGTGATGGCAGCACCGGCGGTGGCGCGGGCGCGGTGCACACCTACACGCAGGCCGGTACCTACGCCGTGTCGCTCCAGGTCACCACCCCGAACGGGTGCACCGCCAGCGCCACCAACACCGGCGTGGTGATCGGCCACGGCGCACCCACGGCCGACTTCAGCGCTTCGCCCTGGAGCACCACCTTCGACGCCCCCACCATCCAGTTCACCGCGGACCAGGGCACGGGCATCACCGCCTACGACTGGACCTTCGGCGACGGCGCCACCGGTGCGGGCCTCACGCCCTCGCACACGTACGACGACATCGGCACCTTCCAGGTGGTGCTCACCGTGACCGATGTGAGCGGCTGCACGGGCGAGGCCGCGCACGACGTGGAGATCCTGCCGGTGTACGACATCACCATCCCGAACGCCTTCACGCCCAACCCCAATGGCGGCAATGGCGGCAGCTACGACCCCACGGACCTCGGCAACGACGTGTTCTACCCCTTCGTGAAGTTCGTGAAGGAGTACCGCATGCTCATCTACAACCGCTGGGGTGAGCTCGTGTTCGAATCGAACGACATCAACATCGGCTGGGACGGTTACTACCGCGGCCAGCTCAGCCAGCAGGATGTCTACGTGTACAAGCTGTGGATCCGCTTCGTGGACGACAAGGAGGTGGAGAAGCGCGGTGACCTTACCCTGTTCCGTTGACCATGCGTACACGACTCCTCACGACCGTATCGGTGCTGATGGTGGTGTGCGCGGTGCGCGCGCAGGACCCCCAGCTGTCGCAGTTCTACGCGGCGCCCATGTACCTGAACCCGGCCCTCACCGGCAACACGTACCAGGACCGCATCGGGCTCAACTACCGCATCCAATGGCCGGGCATCGCACCGGGCTACGAGACCTATGCGGTGGCCTACGACCACAACAACGCCAAGGCGCACAGCGGCTACGGCCTGATGGTGCTGCACGACCAGGCCGGCAGCAACAACCTCAGCTTCACGCACGTGGGCGGCAGCTACAGCTACGAGGCCCGCATCGACCACTCGCACGCGGTGCGCTTCGGCATGCGCCTGGGCTACACCACGCGCTACACCGACATGAGCAATTACCTGTTCGCCGACCAGGTGATCCGCGACGGTGCGCCCGCCTCGGTGGAGCCCACCCTGCTGCAGCGCACCTCGTACTTCGATGCGAGCATGGGCTTCCTCTACTACGATGAGCACATCTGGCTCGGTGGTTCGTTCAACCACATCAACCGTCCGCAGCAATCGCTGATGGTGGGCGGCGATGTGCGCCTGCCCATCCGCACCAGCATCCACACCGGCTATCGCCTGGCGCTCGATGGGCGCAGCATGTCGCGCACACGCAGCACCTTCAACGTGGCGGCGCACTACAAGGCGCAGCAGGACTGGGACCAGCTTGACCTGGGCGTGTACGTGGACCACCAGCCCGTGCTGGCCGGCCTGTGGTACCGGGGCCTTCCCGGGTTGAAGTCCTACAAGCCCGGATACCCCAACGACGATGCGGTGATCCTGATGGGCGGCCTGCAGACCTCCAGGCAGCTGCGGATCATCTACAGCTACGACATCACCATCAACTGGCTGGGGCTGAAGACCGGCGGCTCGCACGAGATCAGCCTCACCTACGAGTGGCCCGCGCGGCAGAAGAACCGCAAGTTCCACACGATCCCCTGCCCGAAGTTCTAGGCCTGGAGAAGGCCGCAGCGGTGTGCAGGCCCGGGAAAAGACCTGGTCCCTGGCTCACATCCGCTCCGGCACGTTGATGCCGAGGCACCACATGGCCTTCTTCGTGGCATCGGCCACGGCTGCGCTCAGTGCAAGGCGGAAGGCCCTGCGGTCCGAGCTCTCCTCCTTAAGCACGGGAATGGCCTGGTAGAAGCTGTTGTAGGCCTTCACCAGTTCGTAGGTGTGGTTCGCGAGCGCGGAAGGGTCGAGCTTGTGCGCGGCCTCGTGGAGCACCGTCGGCAATTGGTGGAGCAGCTTGATCACCGTGCGCTCCTCGGGCAGCAGGTCCCATGCGCCACGCTGGTCCGAAGCCCACGTGCCCATGCCCTCCGCCTTGCGCAACAGCGAACGGATGCGCGCATAGGTGTACTGGATGAACGGCCCGGTGTGCCCCTGCAGGTCGATGCTGGCCGCGGGATCGAAGAGCATGCGCTTCTTCGGGTCCACCTTCAACAGGTAGTACTTGAGCGCGGCCAGGCCGATCATCTCGAAGAGCGCGGCCTTCTCCTGCTCGCTGAAATCGTCGAGCTTGCTGAGCTGCTCCCCCATGGCGCGGGCCTCGCCCACCACCTCCTCGATCAGGTCGTCGGCGTCGACCACGGTGCCCTCGCGGCTCTTCATCTTGCCACTGGGCAGGTCCACCATGCCGTAGCTCAGGTGGTGCAGGTCCTGCGCCCACGGGAAGCCGAGCTTCCGCAGGATGATGAAGAGGGTCTTGAAGTGGTAGTCCTGTTCGTTGCCCACCACGTAGGTGAGCTGGGCCAGGCCGGGGAACTCCTTGAAGCGCTGGATCGCCGTGCCGATGTCCTGCGTCATGTACACGCTGGTGCCGTCGCGGCGCAGCAGCACCTTCTCGTCCAGGCCTTCCGCCGTGTTGTCCACCCACACGCTGCCGTCCTCCTTGCGGAAGAAGATGCCCTTCTCCAGGCCATCGAGCACGTCCTGCTTGCCGAGCACGTAGGTGTTGCTCTCGTAGTAGAGCTTGTCGAACTCCACGCCCATGCGGGTGTAGGTGGCGTTGAACCCGTCGTACACCCAGCCATTCATCCGCTCCCACAGGGCGCGCACCTCCGGGTCGTTGGCCTCCCACTGCCGCAGCATCTCCTGGGCCTCGAGCAGGATCGGCGCCTCCTTCTCGGCGGCCTCGCGCACCATGCCCCCCGCCACCAAGGTGTCCACCTCGGCCTTGAAGGCCTTGTCGAACTCCACGTAGTACTTGCCCACGAGCTTGTCGCCCTTGAGGCCGCTGCTCTGGGGCGTCTCACCCTTGCCCAGCTTGCGCCAGGCCACCATGCTCTTGCAGATGTGGATGCCGCGGTCGTTGATCACCTGCACGCGCACCACCTCGTGGCCGGCGGCCTTGAGGATGCGGCTGACGCTGTGGCCGAGGAAGTTGTTGCGCAGGTGGCCCAGGTGCAGCGGCTTGTTGGTGTTCGGTGAGCTGTACTCCACCATCACCCTCCTGCCGTTGGAGGGGAACTGCAGGATGTCGCGCGCGGCCGCCTCGGCCACGAAGCCGGTCCAATACGACTCGGCGATCACCAGGTTAAGGAAGCCCTTGATCACGTTGAAGCGGGCCACCACGGGCTCCTCCTGCACCAGGTACTCCCCGATGGCGGTGGCGGTGGGCTCAGGACCCTTGCCGCTCTGCTTCAGGAAGGGGAACACGTTGATGGTGACGTCGCCCTCGAACTCGGGGCGCGTGGCCTGGAAGGAGACCTGCTTCAGGGGGATCTCCGCATCGAACAGTTCCTGGAACGCGCGCTGCACCGCCAGTTCGAGGCGCGCCTGCAAAGGGTCCGTCATCATGACCGCAAAGGTCGCCTTCGCACCGATCCGGCAAAGGGCTGATCGAGATCCATGCTTCGGCGCCCGCTGATCGCGCTTCCGACCTAGGCGCCCGTGGGATGAAGAAAATTCTCGGCCAGCATGCAGCGCACACTGCCCCCGCCCACCGTTTCGATCGTGGGGATCGGCACGGGAACGAGCTGCCCCTCGCGCTCCAGCGCCTGACGCTGGTCGGGACGCAGCGCGGTGAAGGCGCTCTCGGAGAGCAGGATGAAGCGGGCACCGCCTGCTTGCGCCTGCAGCTGGAGCATGTTGCCCACGTAACGGTGCATCTGCTCCAGGGTGATGGGGATGATCCGCTTGCCGGACCGCTCCAGCTCGGCCTGCACATCCTCACGGTCCACCGGGTAGGGCAGCGCATCGAGGCACACCACCGCGAAGCCCTCGCCGATGCTCATCACCACGTTGGTGTGGTAGACGGGCTGACCGCCGAGGGTGCCGTCCATGGTGGCGAGGAAGGGCACCTGATGACCGTCCATCACTCCGCACCAGGCGTTGAGCGCCCGTTCGCTGGTGCGCGGTGAAAGCGCGGCGTAGGCCGTGGTGCGCACCCGATCGAGCACAAGGCTGCCGGTGCCCTCCAGGAAGCGGTCGGCCTGCTCCAGGGCGCTCAGGTCCACCAGCCGTTTCACATGGAAGCCCTCGCGCTCCAGGGTCTCGTCGAAGGCCCGGTCGCGTTCCTTGCGGCGGCTCGGTGTGCACATGGGATAGAGCACCACGGTGCCATCGCCGTGCGTGCTGAACCAGTTGTTGGGGAACACGGCGTTCGGTGCGGAGGCGTCCACCGGATCGAGCGCCGTGGTACCGATGCCGCAGCGGTCGAGGGCCTGCAGCAGCGCATCGAACTCCTCCGCGGCCTGCCGCCGGATGTCGGGATCATCGACCAGCTGCTGGAACGCATTGCTCACCGCTGTCTCCGGGTCGAAGCCGAAGCCCGTGGGGCGGATGAGGATGACGCGGGAGGCCAGCTGTTCCATCGGGGCGGCGATCAGCGGGCCCGCAGGATGTCGTACAGCGGCTCAAGCACGGTGAGCACCTTCTCGGCCATGGCGTTGTTGCTGTCGAGCGCGGGGTTGATCTCCACCACATCGAGCGTGGCGGTCTTCGGATCGGCACAGAGCCCGGCGAGCAGGCCGCGCGCCTCGTCGAGGAAGAGCCCATTGGGCACCGGCGTGCCCGTGCCCACCGAGATGCTGGGGTCCAGGCTGTCCACATCGAAGCTCACGTGCACCTTGTCGCATGCGGCCAGGTGGGCCTGGGTCTCGCGCAGGATGGCCTCCACTCCGCGCTCGCGCACCTCCTGCACCGTGATCACCTTGATGCCATGCTCCTGGATGATCGCCGCCTCCTCGGGCTCATAGTCGCGCAGGCCGATGAAGACCAGGTCGCTCGGCTTCAGCTTGGGGCCGTTCACCCCGATCTTCCGCAGGCGGTCCCAAGTGTCCATGGTGAACACGCGCGGGCGGTTCTTGCCACGCTTCTCTATGTTCATGAGCAGGGCCAGGGGCATGCCGTGCACGTTGCCGCTGGGGGTGGTCCACGGCGTGTGGAGGTCGGCATGGGCATCGATCCACACCACGCCCAGGCGCTGGTCGGGGTAGGCCATCTTGGTGCCGCTCACCGAGCCGATTGCGATCGAATGATCACCGCCGACCACGACCGGGAAGATGTTGTGGCGGAGGAACTTGTACACCTCGTACGCGAGGTCCGATTCAAAGCGGATCAGGCCGTCGATGTGGTGGGCGTTGGGGGTCTTGTCGTCCTCGTAGAGCACATCGTTCTCGTCGCGCAGGATGCTCTCCTCGGCATGGCCGAAGAGCTCGCTGCCCAGCTTCCATGCGGCCACGCGCAGCGCAGCCATGCCCATGCTCGCTCCCCGCTTGCCGGCCCCGATTTCGGAGGCGGCCTCGATCAATCGTACTTCCATGCACACGCCCGTTCAAGGGGCTCCCAAAGGTAGACCGGCCCCGAAGCGCCCGTCAGCAGGGGGCTCCCGAGCCTTCAACGGCCCCGTGTGGAAGGCCATGGGGCAACCTTTCCGCCCATTATCCCGTAGACAGAAGCACTTTTCAATCCGACAGGACCATGGACATCCTTCGACGAACCACCGGTACCGCCTTGTTCATCGCCGGCGCCCTGCTGTTCGGCGGCTGCGGCCACGACCTACTGCAGCGCAAGGTGAAGGAGGGCGTGATCGAGTATGCGTTGAGCTTCCCGGAATACGACCCCAATGGCCTGATGGCCAACATGTTGCCCGAGAAGACAACCCTGGCCTTCACCCCGGAGAAACAGGTGGCCGAGCTGAGCGCCGGCATGGGCGTGTTCAAGACGCACATGATGGCCAATGCCGAGGCCCGGCAGGTCGACTATCACCTGAGCGTGATGAGCAAGAAGCTCGTGTCGAACCTGCACCCCCGCGACCTGCACCAGTTCAACGCCCAGAGCGAGCCGCTCACGATCCTGTACACCGACCAGGTGGACACCATCGCGGGCTATCCCTGCCGCAAGGCCGTGGCCGTGTACCCCGGTCTGGCGCAGCCCGAGGCCGAGCTCTGGTACACCGACCGCATCGAGATGAAGGACCCGAACTGGTTCGGTCCGTACAGTGAGGTGCCCGGCGTGCTGCTGCGCTACGAGATGGTGCAGCACGGCATGCGCATGCGCCTCGACGCCACCTCGGTGACCCCGGGCCCCGTGGACCCTGAGCGCTTCACCTCCAAGAGCGAGTACCAACAGGTATCGCCCGAGGTGCTTTACGCCGAACTGGAGGAGGTGCTTGGCACCTTCAGCCTCTAGGCCCTTCCCCACACACCGCCGTTGATAATAGGCCTGGCGCCCGGGACGTTGCTCCCTGGGCGCCCGGATACTTTTGGTCGCAACCCCGCGCGCGTACGGGCTTTCCGTGCGTGCGCGCCCATTCACACCCCCGTGGCCAGCGAACGCAAGAACCGGATCCGTGAGGAGGCTCCCGCCGAGGAACAGGCGGCCCCCAAGCGTGAACGCAAGTCCCGCAAGAAGGAAACCGGCGACGGCCGCTGGGCCCGTTTCAAGGCCTTCGTGGCCGACGAGCGCACGCACAAGGTAGGCGGCCTCTTCCTGGTGCTGGCCAGCGCCTTCCTGCTGGTCGCCTTCACCAGCTACCTGTTCACCTGGCGCATCGACCAGGACATCACGAGCCGCCCGCTGAGCGCCCTGTTCGACGCCAGCATCCACGTGGAGAACTGGCTGGGCAAGGTGGGCGCGTTGGTGAGCCACCAGTTCATCCACCAATGGTTCGGCGTGGCCGCCTTCGTGTTCGTGCTGTGGAGCTTCCTGGCCGGCGTGCGCGTGCTGCTCGGCACCTGGCTGCTGCCCGCCCGCCGCACCTTGGGCTGGAGCGCCATGGCCCTCTTCTGGGTGCCCACGCTGCTCGGCTTCTTTTTCGCCAAGACCCCGTACATGTTCCTGGGCGGCGGCATCGGCTACACCATCACCGCGCACCTGGGGGCCATGCTCGGCACCTTCGGCACCGGCGCCCTGATCCTCTTCGCCGCCGGCGCCTTCGCCGTGGTCACCTTCAACCCCTCGTTCGGCTGGATGAGCGCCCTGTTCGAGCGCAAGGCCGCGGTGGTGGACGAGGTGGAGACCGCAGAGCCCGCCACCGCCGCCGGCAACCGCCTGCGCACCGATCAACCGCTGCCCGTGGTGCCCGTGGAAGAGGAACCGCCCTTCGTGGCCGAACACGAGCCCGAGGACCTGGTGATGGGGCTCGGTGCGGAGGAGCTCGAAGAGGAGGAAGAGGCGAGCGAAGCCGTCGAACTGGAGCTTGAAGAGAGCGAGGAGGAGGAAGTGGCCGAGGAGGAAGAGGGCACCGCGCTCGAGATCGAAGGGTTGCAACCGGTGGAGGCCGTGGTGGACCCCATCATGCCTGCCGTGCCCATCGCCGTCGACGGCATGAGCGTGGTGGCCGCCGCGGAGGACAAGATGCTCACCGAGGACCAGATCGAGGCCAAGCTGCAGGAGTTCGGCGAGTACGACCCCAAGCTCGACCTCAGCAGCTACGAGCTCCCCCCCCTGGACCTGCTGGTGGACCATGGCACCGGCGAGATCACGGTGACCAAGGAGGAGCTCGAGGCCAACAAGGACCGCATCGTCGAAACGCTCGGCCACTACAACATCGGCATCGACAAGATCAAGGCGACGATCGGTCCCACCGTCACGCTGTACGAGATCATCCCGCAGGCCGGGGTGCGCATCAGCAAGATCAAGAACCTCGAGGACGACATCGCGCTGAGCCTCGCCGCGCTGGGCATCCGCATCATCGCGCCGATCCCCGGCAAGGGCACCATCGGCATCGAGGTGCCCAACAGCAAGCCCCAGGTGGTGGGCATGCGAGCCGTGGTGGCCAGCGAGAAGTTCCAGAACAGCCCGGCCGACCTGCCCATCGTGCTGGGCAAGACCATCAGCAACGAGACCTTCGTCACCGACCTGGCCAAGATGCCGCACTTGCTGATGGCCGGTGCCACGGGCCAGGGCAAGTCGGTGGGCTTGAACGCCATCCTCGTGTCGCTGCTCTACAAGAAGCACCCCAGCCAGATCAAGTTCGTGCTGGTGGACCCGAAGAAGGTGGAATTGACGCTCTTCAACAAGATCGAGCGGCACTTCCTGGCGAAGCTGCCCGGCGAGGGCGAGGCCATCATCACCGACACCAAGAAGGTGGTGGCCACGCTGAACAGCCTGTGCATCGAGATGGACGAGCGCTACGAGCTGCTCAAGGACGCGCAGGTGCGCAACATCAAAGAGTACAACGCCAAGTTCATCAGCCGCCGCCTGAGCCCCGAGAAGGGCCACCGCTACCTCCCCTACATCGTGCTGGTGGTGGACGAGTTCGCCGACCTGATCATGACGGCGGGCCGCGAGGTGGAGACCCCGATCGCCCGCCTGGCCCAGCTGGCGCGCGCCATCGGCATCCACCTGATCATCGCCACGCAGCGCCCGAGCGTCAACATCATCACCGGTACGATCAAGGCCAACTTCCCCGCGCGCATCGCCTTCCGGGTGACCAGCAAGGTGGACAGCCGCACGATCCTCGACAGCGGCGGCGCCGAGCAGCTCATCGGCCGTGGTGACATGCTGCTGAGCACCGGCAACGACCTCATCCGCATCCAGTGCGCCTTCGTGGACACGCCCGAGGTGGAGAAGATCACCGAGTTCATCGGCGAGCAGCGCGGCTACCCCGATGCCCTGCTGCTGCCCGAGGTGCCCACCGAAGAGGGCGAGGGCGGCGTGGAGCTGGAGGACGGCGAGCGCGACAGCATGTTCGAGGAGGCGGCGCGCCTGGTGGTGCAGACGCAGCAGGGCTCCACCTCGCTCATCCAGCGCAAGCTGAAGCTCGGCTACAACCGCGCCGGTCGCATCGTGGACCAACTGGAGGCCGCGGGTGTACTGGGACCCTTCGAGGGCAGCAAGGCCCGCCGCGTGATGATCCCCAACGAGGCCGCCCTGGCCGCGCACCTCAACACGGGTGTGGCCGCGGGGCCGGGGGTGGGGGGCTTCTGACCGGTACGAACACACTGAGCGAAGGCCTTCGGAACACCGGAGGCCTTCGTTGTTAGAGCACCTCCCCTACCCCACCAACCGCCACACCAGGCCCGCCAGCACCACGCCCATGATCACCGAGTAGATGGTCTTGTTATGGCGGGCGAGCCACTCGGGCAGGTAGATGTCGAAGTTGGCGCGTTGGGATCCGGAGTAACGGCGGGCCACCACGGTGAGCGGGCAGCTCATGCGGAATACGAGCAGGGTGGCGACCTCGAGCCCGACGAGGCCCGGCCCCCACCAGAACCAGCGGTCGATGCGGTCGACGGTGACGGCGTAGAGCAGGTAGTAGATGACCGCGCTGAGCACCACCCAGATCACGGTGTGCACCACCTTGATCAGCACCAGCCGCCCTTGAACGGACATGGCCCGAAGGTGGCGAAGTGCCATCCCCCGGGCCATGAGCGCGGTCAACCGCTGAAGGTCAGAACGCGTAGCCGACCGAGATCCCCAGCCGGATGATCGGGAACAGCTCGTTCTCGATGTCCGCCCAGGCCGAGGTCTCGTTCGCACCGGCCTCCAGGGTGTTGATCGTGCGGTCGAGCACCATGATGCGGATGTCGGCATCATCGGCCGAGTTCTCGATGTTGGTCTTGATCGTCTGGTAGTCCTCGGCGTCGAGGTTCGGGTCGTTGGTCTCCACGTGGGCGCTGCCGTTCGCCACGCCGAGCCCCCCGTTGAAGTCGAGGTAGAAGTGCTTCGCCAGCGACAGCTGCACGCCAAGCCCCATGCCACCGCCGAAGCCATCGGCCGTGCCGTCCAGGTTGGCCCGGATCACCCGGCCGTCCTTGGTGTAGTCGTAGGGCACCAGGTAGGTGAAGTTGTAGTAACGCAGGAAGCCTTCCAAGTAGAAGCCGGTCATGGCCTTGCCCGTGTAGAACCGGAAGTAGGGGTTCGTGTAGAAGCCCTCCGGCGTCACGTCCCCGGTGTAGGTCTGGTTCACCCCATCAAGCTCGCCGATGGCTTCCACGTGGATCACGCTCGGGACCTTGAAACCGGTGAGCAGGCCAACGCTCGTGCGTGTGCCCACCTTCTGCTCATAGTTCGCGTTGATCGAAAGCACACCGTACGAGACCAGGTTGGTCTTCACGATGCGCTTGGGGCTGAACAACGCATCGGCCACGGGGGCCGCCTCCTGGGCCTGCAAGGAGCATGCGCTTGCCAGGAGCAGCACAGCAACGAGTTGATGTTTCATGTTCGCTGGGAGATTGTGTCGACGAACGACGGGTTTATATCGTTCAAGATTTAAGAATTCCCCACGAAATAGCAATGACATTCAGCAGGTGATGCCCGAACGCACAGAACCCCTTGGGGCTTCCAAGGGGTTCCGTGGTTGACGATGTTCAGCTCAGAACTCGATCGCCTTGCCGCGGCGCGCAGGCACCATCTTCTTCGTCTTCTCCACGACCACACATCCACCGCCCTTGTCGAAGCCGATACTACCCACCGGACCGGCGTAGGTGTACCCCGCCATGTGGCGCTCCTGCTCGAGCACCACGGCCATGTGGATCGTGCGCGGATGCTGGCCCACCTCCCCGTCCTGGGCGAAATGCGTGTCCACCTTCACCTCTTTGGCCACGTGGCCCGGGTGATCGAAGCGGATCACGGCCTCGGTGTTCACGGGCAGAGCGAGCGTGAAGCGGCCCGTGCGGGAGACCGGCGCCACCAGCACCGTGCCGTTCACCTCGGCCTCCACGGTGGTGAGGGCGAAGTCGTAGTCCACCACATGCAGCCAGCCCACGAGGGTGACCTCGTCGAGGTTGCGGGGGGGCGCATCGGCCAGGGCGGGAGCATGCGCCAGGAGCGCGGCGGCGGCGAGGGCGGCCAGGGTGCGGGCAGGCTTACGGGTCTGCATCGGTGTTGTTTTCCGGTGGTTACGGGCAGTGGCCGCGCATGTTCGACCGATCAGACGGAGGCTTCCTTTGGATCGGTGAGGCAGGCGGACCGATCGGTGAACGCCCTGGCAACCCTGATCGTTCGACGGCGTCTGTTCAACGACCCGCACTCTTGGAGCCATACGCACCATGAAGGAAACCGCCTGCCTCTTGCTGCTTCTGTGCGCCATGAACACCCAGGCGCAGTTCGACACCTTGCACATCAACCAGCCGAACAGCGTGAGCAGTGGCCCATTGGAGACCCCTTTCCCCACCGGCATCGCAGCCACCGCACGGACCTCCTACTTGTTCAGCGCGACCGAGCTTTCACAGTTCCCTGGCCTGCTTGCTTGCGACGTGATCGGGGTCCTGGTCGACGTGCTGGACACCGATCCCCCAGGAACCACGGTCGATATCGAGCTGAGCTTGGGGAATGTGATCCAGCAGTGCGCAAGCGTTCCGATCAGCGTGGGTCTTGTTACCCTTGGCGACACCACCGGTGTACACCTGCAGACCGGCCCGCTTGTCATTCCCGTCATACCCGGATCGTTCTGCTGGTCCGGTGGTTCATTCAGCCTTGCCCTCGACTTCCAGGTCACCCGCAATGGCGGACCGGGCATCAGCCCAAGGTTGGTGATGGACAGCACCTACACCTACAACTGCACGCCCACCACCTACGCCTATCAGGATTCGCTCATGGACCCGGGCCTTGTGAGCTGGGGAAGCTCCACATACTGGGGCAACTCGATGAAGCGACCTGCGGTGGGGTTGCTGCGTCCGCTCTCCGTGGGCCTGTCCCCGGCCGGCGGACCCATGCAGGTCGCGTTCTACCCGGTGCCGGCCCAGGACCGGATCTCCATGCGGTTGATCGGCGGGCCGGAACAGGTGCACGTAATGCTGGTGGACGCCCGCGGCTCGTTGGTGGACCATGCGCGTGCCACGGCCTCAGGCAACGAGCGCATCGAGCTGCCGCTCACCGGGCTCGCACCCGGACCTTACGTGGTGCTGCTTACCGATGTCCACGGGGTCCTGCTCGGGCAGGAGCGCATCGTGGTGCTGTAGCCCCCTACTTGTTCTCCATCTGCTCGGCCTGCTTCAGGCCGTCCTCGATCATGCCGAAGAACTGATCGAGCTTGGGCAGGATCACGATGCGGATGCGGCGGTTGGTGGAGCGGCCCTCGGGGGTGTCGTTGGTCATGAGGGGCACGTACTCGCTGCGTCCACCGGCGGTGATGCGGGCGGGGTCCACCTTGTACTCGCTCTGCAGCACGCGCGTGATGGTGGTGGCGCGGGAGGTGCTCAGGTCCCAGTTGTCCTTGATGCAGTCGCGGCTGATGGGCACGTTGTCCGTGTGGCCCTCCACCAGCACCTCCATGTCGGGCTTGTCGTTGAGCACCGTGGCCACCTTGCCCAGCACCTCCTTGGCGCGCGGGGAGAGCTCGGTGCTGCCGCTCTTGAAGAGCATCTTGTCGCTGAGGCTGATGAAGACCACGCTCTTCTCCACGTTCACCGTCACATCGGTGTCGTTGAGGTTGCCCAGCGAGCTCTTCAGGCTCACCACCAGCGCCAACGTCACGCTGTCCTTCTTGGTGAGGGCGTCCTGCAGTCGGTGGATGCGCATGTCCTGCTCGCGGATCTGCTCGAGCGACTTCTCCAGGTTCACGGCTTCCTGCTTGCTGAGGGTGGCCATCTGGCCCACGTTGGCGAGCAGCACCGCGTTGGTGTTGCTGAGCTCGGTCACCTTGTCCTTCAGGTGCTGGTTGCTGTTCTCCATCACCGCCATCTGCGACTCCAGCAGCGACTTGTCACCCTTGCAGGCATCGAGCGCGCGGTTCGCCTCGTCGAGCTTGTTGCGCAGGGTCTCGTTCGACAGGCTGAGCGAGGTGTACTTCTTCTTGCTCACGCACGAGGTGCCGAGCAGGAAGAGCAGGCCGAGGGTGGAGAGCACAAGGGTCGAGCGGTTCATGGCGATGGCGTTGGAGCCACGAAGCTACGCGCGCCCATCCACACGGCGGTGTTCACGAAGGCGCCCCGCGCGAGGGTGTGCGACCGGTGGGTGTCCGGATCTTCGCCTTCATGGCGTTGAGCCGCTTCTGGTCCTGGATGCTCCTGTTGAGCATCGGCTACATCCTGATCCTGCTGGCCACCGGTCGGCAGTATTCCCTGGGGACCCTGGTGAACGGGCAACAGGGCGAGGCGCTGACGGTGAACGAGCTTGACAGCGCGGACCTCCGGCTCGCTGCGCTCCTGCCCGCCCTGCGCACCGGGGCGCCGGTGGTGGCGGGCGACTCGACCTACACCCTCACCAGCAGTGGAACGGTGAAGGTGACCTCGGGCACCGTGCGCGCCGATGGCCTCTTCCCTGTTTGCAAGGACACGGTGACCGACCTCTGGCTGCCCCTGATCGGCTACCTCACCTTCTTCTGCGGCCTGTTGAACCTGCTGGTGGACGCAAAGGCCATGGAGAAGCTCGCGCGCTTCCTCGCCCCCATCTTCCACCGCATCTTCCCCGACCTGCGCAAGGACCACCCGGCCTACGGCTTCATGACCCTGAACTTCGCGGCCAACTTCCTGGGGCTCGACAGCGCGGCCACCCCCTTCGGGCTGAAGGCCATGGAGAGCATGCAGGCGGACAACCCGACGAAGGACACCGCCACCAACAGCCAGATCATGTTCCTGTGCCTGCACGCGGCGGGCCTCACGCTGCTGCCGGCCAGCATCATCGGGTACCGCGCGGCGATGGGCGCGGCGAACCCGGCGGACATCATGGTGCCGCTCATCATCACCTCCTTCGTGGGCACGCTCTCGGCCATGGTGCTCGTCGCCTTCCGGCAGCGGATCAACCTGTTCAAGCTGCCCGTGGTCCTTTTCGTGGTGGGCATCGGTGGTACCATCGCCGGCCTCATGGCCTACCTCACCTCCCTCTCCGGCCTGGGCAAGTCGCATTTCACGGACAACCTCAGCAACGGCATGCTGTTGCTGATCATCGCGGTGATCGTGGGCTACGCGCTCCTCAAGGAGAAGTACTTCACGGAGAAGGGCACCAACCTGTTCGACAGTTTCATCCACGGGGCGAAGGACGGCTTCACCACGGGGCTGCGGGTGCTGCCCTACATGATCGCCATGCTGGCCGCCCTCAGCATCTTCCGCAACAGCGGCTTGATGGACATCGTGATGGAGGGGCTTTCCCGTGGCCTGGCCCTGGCCGGGGTGAGCAAGGAGGTGATCGACGCCATGCCGGTCGCGCTCATGCGTCCGTTCAGCGCGGGAGGCGCGCGCGGCTTCCTCCTCGATGCCATGCACACCTACGGCGCCGACAGCCTCACCGGGCGGTTGGTGTGCCTCTTCCAAGGTGCCGCCGAGACCACCTTCTATGTGGTGGCGCTCTACTTCGGCAGCGTGAGCGTGAAGAACAGCCGCTATGCGCTGGGCGTGATGCTGCTGGTGGACCTGATCTGCGTGATCACCTCCGTGGTGGTGGTGAGCGCCTACTTCTGAGCGCTCCTTCAAGCCCGATCGCCGCCGCTGCCTTTCTTTGCGGCCCCTTTCCCCACCCCATGGCCTTCGCCGAGCACAAGATCAAGCGCCGCCGTTCCAAGATCCACGGCAACGGCGTCTTCGCCATCGCCCCCATCCGCAAGGGCGAACGCATCGTGGAGTACAAGGGCAGGCTGATCCCCCATTCCGAGGCCGACAAGCGCTACGAAGGGCCCGAGACCGGGCACACCTTCCTGTTCATCCTCAACGACGACTACGTCATCGACGGCAACCGCCAGGGCAACATCGCCCGCTGGATCAACACCGGCTGCGACGTGAACGCCGAGGCCCTGGTGCACGAGCACCCCGGCAAGGACCGCAGCAAGGACCGCGTGATCATCGAGGCCACGCGCTCGATCAAGCCGGGCGAGGAGATCATCTACGACTACGGCATCGTGATCAAGCGCAAGCTCACCAAGGCCGAGCGTGAGAAATGGGCCTGCCACTGCGGCTCGCCCAAGTGCGTGGGCACCATGCTGCGCCAGGAGCTGCCGAAATAGGTCCTCGCCCGGTTCTGGCACGCCCCTTGCCTGTGCGGGGCGGGATTACCTTTGCCACCGATGAGAACCCTGCTTTCCCTCCTGGCCACCGGCCTGCTGCTCACCACCACCCTGCACGCGCAGGACGACCCCAAGAGCAAGGCCATCATGGACCGGCTGATCGCCAAGAACAAGAGCTACACCAGCTTCGAGGCCGATTTCAGCAGCCGCCTGGTGAACACGGCCAGCAAGCTCGATGTGAAGCAGGAGGGCAACGTGAAGGTGAAGGGCAAGCGCTTCCGCCTGACCCTGCCGGACAACACCGTGATCAACGATGGCACCGCGCTGTGGGCCTACAGCAAGAAGAGCAACGAGGTGCAGGTGAACGACCCGGCCGAGATGGACCAGGAGCTCGACCCCAGCAAGCTGCTCACCGTGTACGAAAAGGGCTTCAAGAGCCAGTTCGTGGAGGAGAAGGCCGACGCCACCGGCGCGGTGGTGCAGACCGTGAAGCTCTTCCCCATCGACCCGGCGAAGAAGCCCTACCACACCGTGATCCTCGGCATCGACAAGAACAAGGTGGAGCTGCGCACCGCCCAGGTGCTCTACAAGGACGGCAACGTGGTCACCTACACCCTGAAGCGCTTCGTGGGCAACCCGGAGCTGGCCGAGAGCAACTTCGTGTTCGACAAGGCCAAGTTCCCCGGCGTGGAGATCAACGACATGCGCTGATCGCCCCCGCTGGAACGCATGAGCCCCCGGTCGGAACACCGGGGGCTCATGCTATACGGCCGTTCCATGCGTTGATGGTGCGCACATGAGCGAACATTTCGGGCGCACCCTTGGTACCATCGGCTGGTGGGAGCTGCGACGCTTCCTCTACAATGGGCTGGTGTTCCTTGCCGGCATCAGCAGCCTGCTGCTCGTGGAGCGCTTCGCCCATGTACCGCCCGGCGAGGACGTGGTGGAGCCCCTTGCCATACTGTTCTTCGGCTTCGCCTGCAACGTGGGCTACACGACGGGTTGGGTGCTGGAGGTGCTGCGCATTTCGCCGGCGCACTGGCGGAGGCTCCTGTTCTGGGGCGGCACCCTGCTCTCCATGGGCGTGGCCCTCCTGCCTGGGTTGTTGTGGTCGGCGATCGCCGCCTACCGCTGGTCCGTGGTACAATGATGTTACCCGGCGGTGCACCGCGCATTCAGCGGGCATGCGTCTCCTCCTCCTGCTTCCCCTGCTCGCCCCGGCGCCCGACAGCGGCTACACCGCCCTCAAGGCGGCCATCGTGCACCAGCGCACCCAGCTGGGCGAGCACTACGCGCGTTCCACCCGCAAGGACACCGTGATCGCAAAGGCCCGTGCCTACCTGCTCACCGCCATCGACGCCCAGTTCGAGCACTGGAAGGGCACGCCCTGGGACTTCAACGGCACCACGCGTGTGCCCCGCGAGGGCACCATCGCCTGCGGCTACTTCGTGACCACGGTGCTGCAGGACGCGGGCTTCGACCTGCCCCGCTACAAGTGGGCCCAGCTGGCCGCGGAACCCATGATCCGCAAGGTGGCGCCCGCCGGTAAGGCCTTCAGCGACCGTCCCGTGGACGAGGTGGAGGCCTGGCTGCGGCAGCAGGGCGACGGGCTCTATGCCGTAGGCCTCGATAACCACGTCGGGTTCATCCGGGTGAAGAGCGGCGAAGCCCTCTTCGTGCACAGCAACTACTACCAGCGCGAGGTGGGCGTGATGGCCGAACCGCTCCGGGGCCGGAACCCCCTGGCCGATTCGCGCTACCGATACATCGGCAAGCTGCTGGACGATGCGATGCTGGCGCGCTGGCTGGAGCACCGTCCGCTCGGCCCCTGAGCCGATGGTGGAAAATCCGGGGACGGACCGTGTGGCGCACGGGGCCACCACCTACTTTCGTCCCGCTTTTACGCCGTGGCCTCCGCTCAGCACCGGTCCAGATCGACCCGCTCGCCCCTTGAGGGACGAACGCGCGTGCAGCTCATCCGCCCGCCACGGCCAATGCCGATCATCCATGGGTAATTCGGGGCATGGCCACCTGAGCAAGGTGACCGTAGGGACGCTTCTCGTCGCACTGGGCATCATCTACGGCGACATCGGCACCTCGCCGCTCTACGTGTTCAAGGCCATCGTGGGCGAGCACCCGATCGACCGCATGCTCGTGTTCGGCGGGGTGAGCTGCGTCTTCTGGACGCTCACGCTGCAGACCACCTTCAAGTACATCCTGATCACGCTGCAGGCCGACAACCGCGGTGAAGGCGGCGTGTTCTCGCTGTACACCCTGGTGCGCCGCTACGGCAAGTGGGTCTACCTGCCGGCCATCATCGGTGCGGCCTCGCTGCTGGCCGACGGCATCCTGACACCGCCGATTTCCGTCGCTTCGGCCGTGGAGGGTCTCGGGGGCGTGAAGGCCTTCGAGGGCATCATCGTGGCCGGGAACAACCTCACCGTCACCATCGTCATCGCCATCATCGCCGGGCTGTTCTTCTTCCAGCGCTTCGGCACCAAGATCGTGGGCACCGCCTTCGGTCCCATCATGCTCACCTGGTTCAGCATGCTGCTGGTGATCGGCATCTACCAGATCTCGAAGTATCCGGCCATCCTCATGGCCCTCAGCCCCCACTACGCGTTCGAATTGCTCACGGTGTATCCCGGCGGCTTCTGGCTGCTGGGCGCGGTGTTCCTGTGCACCACCGGTGCCGAGGGCCTGTACAACGACCTGGGCCATGTGGGCAGGCGCAACGTGCAGCTCGGCTGGATCTTCGTGAAGACCGCCCTGGTGCTCAATTACGCCGGTCAGGGTGCCTGGTTGATGCAGCAGGAAGGCCACCTGCTCGAAGGCCGCAACCCCTTCTATGAGGCCATGCCGCAGTGGTTCCTGCTCGTGGGCGTGGGCGTGGCCACCATCGCCGCCATCGTGGCCTGCCAGGCGGTGATCAGCGGCTCGTTCACGCTGATCAACGAGGCCATCACGCTGAACTTCTGGCCCCGCGTGCGGGTGAAGTTCCCCACCGACATCCGCGGGCAGATCTACATCCCCAGTGTGAACTGGCTGCTCTTCAGCGGCTGCGTGGCCGTGATGCTCTACTTCCGCGAGAGCGGCGCCATGGAGGCGGCCTACGGCTTCTTCATCGTGGTGGCCATGCTCATGACCACCACCCTCATGTTCGGCTACCTGAGCTACGTGCGACGCTGGCCGCGCGTGATCGTGTTCGCCATGATGTTCATCTTCTTCAGCCTGGAGCTGGCCAATTTCGTGGCCAATGTGGTGAAGGTGATCCGCCTGCCCTGGCTGATCCTCTTCGTGCTCGCGCTGCTGGGCGTGATGTACATCTGGTTCCGCGCCCGCAAGATCACCAACCGCTTCATCGAGTTCGCCCACCTGCCCGATTACGCGCACAAGCTCAAGGACCTCAGCAACGACAGGGACGTCACCAAGTACGCCACCCACCTGGTCTACCTCACCAAGGCCGACCGCCCCATCAACGTGGAGAAGCAGGTGATCGACTCCATCCTGGCGCGCAAGGTGAAACGGGCCGACATCTACTGGTTCCTCCACGTGAACTACACCGACGAGCCCTACACCATGCAGTACCGCGTGATGGAGCTGGTGGACGACAAGGTGATCCGCGTGGACTTCGACCTCGGCTTCCGCGTTCAGCCGCGCATCAACAAGCTGTTCCGCCAGGTGCTCGAGGAGATGGACGCCACCCACGAGCTCGAGTTCAAGAGCAAGTACGAGTCCATCCACAAGGGCGACTTCCACACCGACATCTGCTACGTGCTGATGGAGCGCTTCCTGAGCGTGGAGAACGAGTTCACCCTGCGCGATGACCTGATCCTCGACGCCTACTTCGCGCTGAAGACGCTGGCCCTGAGCGACCGCGATGCCTTCGGCCTCGATCCGAACGTGACGCTCGTGGAGCAGGTTCCGCTGGTGCTGCAGGCCGCCCGAGAGCTGCCCCTGAAGCGCGCCCTGCCCGCCAAGCCAGTTGCGCCGGAGGCCGAGCAGGACTGACGTTACTTCGAAGGGCCACGCGCATTCCAACCCCCATGCGCCCCCTGCTGCTTCCCGCCCTGCTGGCCGCCGGC
Organism: Flavobacteriales bacterium; assembly: GCA_016788485.1. GTDB lineage: Bacteria > Bacteroidota > Bacteroidia > Flavobacteriales_F > PHOS-HE28 > PHOS-HE28. Next base: position 22,104 of record JAEUSV010000031.1, on the reverse strand, counting down.
CTCGCCCGCTCCCAGCCACCCACCATCCACGTTACCGTGGCGTTGTGCGACAACGTGCACCAGGGCATCGTGCCGGTGCCCGCCGCTCTTGGCAACGGGCAGGACAAGGACCGCAACCTGTACTGGGGCGCGGCCTACGGCGTGCGCACCTGGTTCGACCGCTCGAAGGCCTGGGAGCGCGTGAAGGTGCCCACCACCGCGCCGGCCCATGTGCTCGAACGCTGCGTGTGGCGCCACCGGGCCACCGGGGCCGTGCTGGTGGCCGATGCGTGGGACGGCCGGTACATCGCGGAGGCCACCGGCGCCTTCCTCGACCAGGCCGGCGGCCACGCCCCGCTCACCGTGAACGATGGCCGCGCCGACCATGCCCTCGGCGGCGGCGCCGATGTGCACGCCTACGTGGGGCACGACGGGCTCATGGACTTCGCGGCACCGCCGGTCAAGGCGCCGGCCGACAGCGCGTTGCGCCGCACCATCATCCTGGCCTGCATCAGCCAGCGTTACTTCCGCGAGCCTGTGCGCGCCACGGGTGCCTCGCCCCTGCTCTGGACCACCGGGCTCATGGCCCCGGAGGCCTACACGCTGGAGGCCGCGCTGAACACCTGGCTGGCGAAGGGCGATGATGCCGCCGTGCGCGAGGCCGCCGCAAGCGCGTACCACACCTGGCAGAAGTGCGGCCTCAACGCGGCACGCCGGCTGCTCGTCACCGGCTGGTGAACGCGGTGATGGGCCCGGCGTGCCAACTTCGCGGCATGACCAAGGAGACCCACCTCGCCGTTTCCGCCACGCTCGAAGGCGCGCCGTACGAGACCCACGTCGCCATCCGCCACCATGGCCTGCGCCTCGACGAGCCCGTGGAGCAGGGCGGCCAGGACCTCGGGCCCAAGCCGCACGAGCTGCTGTGCACCTCCCTCGCGGCCTGCACCGCCATCACCGTGCGCATGTACGTGGACCGCAAGCAGCTGCCCGTGCGCAAGGTGACGGTGACCTGCACCATGGACCGCAAGGCCGATGGCGGCGCGGTGGACACCAGCTTCCACCTGGCCGTGCACGTGGACGGCGACCTCACGGACGAGCAGCGGCAGCGTGTGCTGCAGATCGCCAACATGTGCCCGGTGCACCGCACGCTCACGAACCCGCTGCGGATCACCTCCGCACTGGCCTAGGCGATGCCGCGCTCCTTGCAGATGCGCTCGTAGGCCTCCTGCACCTTGCGGAACTTCTCCGCCGCGGCCTTCTGGAAGTCCTCGCCCAGGTTCACCACCTTGTCGGGGTGGTGCTTCATCACCATGCGGCGGTAGGCCTTCTTCACCTCCTCGTCGGTGGCGGAGGGCTCCACCTCCAGGATCTGGTAGGCCGTGCTGGGCGCGGGCCTGCGGAACATGGCGTGCATGCTGCCCAGGTCCTTCTCGTTCACCCCGATGTACGAGGCGATGCGGTGGATCATCTCCTCCTCGGCGCGGTCCACCCGCCCATCGGCGTTGGCCAGCCCGATGAGGTAGTGCATGAGCTGCAGCCGCATGGGGTGCGGCATGTTCACGCGCACCTGCTCGCACACCTCGCGCAGCGGGATGTCGCGCTTGAGCACATCGCGCAGCAGGCGCAGCAGCTCGGCCGCGTGCGCCGGACCGAACTGGCGGCCGAAGAACTCCCGCACGTGGCCCAGCTCCATGCGCGTCACCGTGCCGTCGGCCTTCATCACCGCGGCGGTCAGCACCACCAGGCTCACGGCCATGTCGCCGCCGGTGGTGTGCTGCTGTGCGTGCTGCGAACGGGTATGCCGGTCGTAGCGGTCCTCCACCTCCACCTCGGGCCTCGGCCCCTGCACGCTGTCGATGAGCGCGCCGAGGGTGAAGCCCACGATGCCACCGATGGGTCCGCCGAGGGCCCATCCCAATCCTCCACCGATCCACTTGCTATAGCTCATGGTCTACCAGCTTCCGCCTGCACCGCCACCACCGGAACTGCCGCCGCCGAAGCCACCGAAGCCGCCCCCACCGCCGCCGCTCCAGCCACCGCCACCGCCGGTGAAACCTCCCCAGCGTCCGCTGTGGCGTTGTTGCATCTCCGCGAGCAGGCGCATGGCCGTCCAGAAGTCGATGTTGTTCACGGTCGCATAGCGGCGTACACTGGCCCGCCACGAAAGCACGATGATCAGAACGAACAGGAACAGGCCGATGAGCAGGGGCACCACCGGCGCCTTGTCGCGGCTCTCGAAGTTGTACTCGCCCTTGGCCAGGCCCATCAGGGTGTCGGTGGCCTGGTCGAGCCCGCCGATGAAGTCGCCCTGCCTGAAATGGGGGATCAGCTGCTCATCGACGATGCGCTTGCAGTACGCGTCGGGGATGGCGCCCTCGAGCCCGCGGCCGGTGCCGATGAAGGTGGCGCGCTGCCCGGGACCGCCGGTGGGCTTCACCAGCACCACCACCCCGTTGTCGCGCGCGGCATCGCCGATGCCCCAGTTCTCGATGATGGCCGTGGCGTAGGCGTACGGTTCCAGCCCGCACAGCGTGTCCACCACCACCACCACGATGCGGTTGCTCGTCTCCTGCGCGAAGCGCGTGAGCTTGTTGTTGAGGCGCTCCTCCTCGTGCGGGTCCAGGAGCGTGGTGTACTGGAAAACCAGCCGGTCCTCGCGGTCGGGCTTGGCGGGAAAACAGTCCTTGGCCGCGTGGAGCGCGCCCACGGCCAGCACCAGCACCAGCGTGGTGAAGAGGCGTCGCAGGGTGCTCATCCGATGCTCACGTCGTTGAGGAGCTCGTTGCGGTCGTCGGCGCGCGGGGGGAAGTGCGCCGCGAGCTTGGCGCCCACCGCCTGCACCGCGGCGCAGAGCCCATCGGCGTAGCGGCCAGCCCCGAAAGCGGACCGCAGCTCGTTCAGCACGCCGTCCCAGAACCCCGGGGGCACCACCGCGTTGATGCCGGCATCGCCGATCACGGCCATGCGCCGGTCGGCCACGCTCACGTAGATGAGCACGCCGTTGCGTTCGCGGGTGCGGAACATGCCCAGCTCCTCGAACACGAAGGCCGCGTGGTCCAGCACGTGCTCGGCGATGGCGTCGTCCAGGTGCACGCGCAGCTCCCCGCTCGTGTGCAGCTCGGCCTGGCGCACGGCCTCGCGGACGCGCTGCAGGTCCTGCTCGTTGAGCAGCTCGGCGGCGTTGAGCGCGGGCACCCCGGTCAGAACTTGATGTCGGGCGCGTTCTCCGAGCCCGGCGAGGCCGTGAAGCCGGTCTTCTCCTTGAAGCCGAAGATGGACGCGAACAGATTGCCGGGGAAGGTGACGATGAGCCTGTTGTAGGCCGCCACCGACGAGGAGAAACGGTCGCGCTCGGTCTTGATGCGGTTCTCCATGCCCTCGTACTGGGCCTGGAACTCGCGGAAGGCGGAGGTGGTCTGCAGCGTGGGGTACTGCTCCACGGTGGCCATCAGGCGCGAGAGGGCGCCGGTGAACTGCGACTGCGCCTGCTCGAAGGCCGCGAGCTTCTCAGGCGTGAGGTCGTCGCCGCTGAGGGTGATGCTGGTGGCCTTGGCGCGGGCCTCGACCACCTCGCGCAGGGTGCTGTTCTCGAACTCGGCCGAGCCTTTGATGATCTCCACCAGGTTCTTGCTCTTGTCGGCACGGGCCTGGTAGGCGCTCTGGACCATGGCCCATTGCTCGTCCACCGCCACGCCGGCGGTCTTCACGCGGTTGAAGAGGCTGATGCCGTAGACCACGGCGATGCCGAGCACGGCGAGCAGGATGATGGTGCTGCGTTTCATGATGTGGGTGTGGACCACGAAGATGGTCCGAACGGCGCAAATTTCCGCGGACGGCGCGTGCGTGGTCCCGGATCGGGATGAGCGGTCGATCGGCGGGCCGGGGGCGGCTCAGCGCCAGATGGCCGTGTGGAACACGCCGTCGGCGCCCACGTGGCCGCGGTACATGCCGCTGCAGTTGAAGTCGAGCACCAGGCGCCCCTCGCGGTCCACGGCGATCAGGCCGCCGTCGCCGTCGAGCGGAGGCAGCTTGTCGTGCACCACGGTGCGCACGGCCTCCTCCAGCGACAGTCCCTTGTACAGCATCAGGCAGTGCACGTCGTGCGCGGCCACGGCCCGCAGGAAGCTCTCGCCGTGCCCCGTGCAGCTCACGGCGCAGGTGGCGTTGTTGGCGTAGGTGCCCGCACCGATGATGGGGCTGTCGCCGATGCGCTGGAAGCGCTTGTTGGTCATTCCGCCCGTGCTGGTGGCCGCAGCGAGGTCGCCATTGGCATCGCGCGCCACCGCGCCCACGGTGCCGAACTTGCGTTCACCGTCGCTGTGGTCGAGCTGGTAGGTGTCGGTGCCCTTGGTGCGCTGCCACTGGTCGTAGCGGAACTGGTCGAAGAAGTACTGGTCGTCCTCCAGGGGCACGCGCTGCTGGTGCGCGAACTCGAAGGCGCCCATGCCGCTGATGAGCACGTGTCCGCTGTGCTCCATCACCAGGCGCGCCAGGCCCACCGGGTTCTTCACGTTGTTCACCCCGGCCACGGCGCCCGCGCCGAGGTCATTGCCGCGCATGATGGCGGCGTCCATCTCGTGCTGCCCGTCGGCGTTGAACACGCTGCCCCGGCCGGCGTTGAAGTGCGGGCAGTCCTCCAGCACGCGCACCGCCGCCTCCACGGCGTTCAGCGCGCTGCCGCCGTCCTTCAGCACCGCATGCCCGCGGCGCAGCGCGTCCTCCAGCCCCTGGCGGTAGGCCTTCTCACGGGCCGGGGTCATGTCCTCGCGGGGAATGGTGCCCGCCCCTCCGTGGACGGCCAATGCGAACGTGCTCATGGATCAGTGCTTCGCCGGTGGATCGGCGCGGTGAAAGTAGGGCACCAGGATGCCCACGGCGGCGCCCACCACATAGCCTGTCAACACGTCCGTGGGGAAATGGCGTCCGGCCTTCACGCGCAGCAGGCCCATCACCGCGGGCAGCGCCGCCGCGCCGATCCAGGTGCCGGTCTTCAGCCCGGGCGACGCATCGCTCCGCTGCACCAGCATGGCCGTGCTGAAGGTGAGCGCGCTGGTGTTGGCCGTGTGGCCGCTCCAGAAGCTCAGGTAGGCCTCGTCGCTGGCGCGCACGTCGGCGGGGGCCAGCGTGCCGTAGGCATACGGACGCGGCCGGTGCACCAGCTCCTTCACTACATCGGTAAGTCCGCTGGTGAGCAGCACGCTCTCGAGGGTGATCGCCGCCGGCAGCAGCGGATCCTGCCCGTGCTGGTTGGCGATGCCCAGCGCCAGGCCGCCGCCCGCCGTGAGCAGGAAGAGCACGTTGCTGGCCGTGTGCGCCTGCGGGTCCCAGCGGTCGAGCGCGATGCGGTCGATGGGCGGCACCGCGGACGCGTTGAGCGTGAGCGGCGGTGTGAACGGACGTTCGTTGAGCAGCCAGGCGGTGCCGTGCAGCGAAACGCCCAGCCCCACCGTCACGGCCTCGCGACCGGGCTTCAGCGTGTGCCAGGTCTGGCCCTGCGCCACCGGCCGCAGGACCAGGGCGAAAAGCAGCGCGGCCCATGCGCCGGATCGCCGGGACATGGGCCGCAGTGCCGGTATGGTGCGTAGAGCGCTCAATTCTTGATGAGCACGCCCACGGCCTCGAAGGTCCAGCTGGTCTCGGCCTCGGTGATCTTCTCGATCTCCTCCTTGCTCTTGCCGGCGTCGTGGGCGTAGTGGCGCAGGGTGGCCACGTCGATGGTCTCCTTGGTGGCCGTGCCCTCGAGGATGGCGTGCTTGCCCTCCAGGCCGTGGGTGGGCACGAAGAAGCCGTAGTCCTTGAAGCGCACCTTCATGGTGCCGCCGTCGGGCATCTTCACGTCCATCCAGCAGCCCTTCTTGGTGCAGCTGGTGATCACCTCGCACTCCATCTTGCCGGCCACCTGGCCGTCCTTGGCAGGCTGGGCGATGAAGGTGCCGATGGGCTGGGCGCCCTCGGTGGTGATGGCGGCGCCGTAGCTCTTGTAGCCGGGCACGATCTCCTGGCCGGTGTTCTGGGCGAAGGCGGGGGCGGCCACGAACAGGCCGATGCCGAGGATGAGGGCGTTGCTGAGCTTCATGGGGTGTTGGTCTGCGTGGCGAAGATCGGTGATCGGCACGCACCGCGGTCGCGATCAACAGTTCATTAACGCTTTCCACCGGCGGGCATGGAAACCTCTGCACGGGCATCGGTGGGCGGCTGGCCCGCCGGGCGCACCTTTGGTGCATGGCCAAAGGCAAGCTCACCATCGGCCGGCTGGAGCACATCGCCCTGCCGGGGCTGGGCGTGGAGCGCGTGCAGGCCAAGATCGACACGGGGGCCTACCGCAGCGCGCTCCACTTCCAGAAGGTGCGCACCCGCACGGTGGACGGGCGCAAGGAACTGCTGGTGACCGTGCGCATGGGCGGGCGGCGCGTCACCAAGATCTTCCGGCGCTTCCAACGGGTCACCGTCAAGAGCAGCAACGGCGACACCAGCCGCCGCTGGCTCATCACCACCAAGGTGCGGCTCAACGGGCACAGCGTGGCCACCCAGTTCACGCTGTTCGACCGCAGCGACATGAAGCACCAGGTGCTGCTGGGCCGCAAGTTCCTCCGCGGCCGCTTCGTGGTGGACGTGAGCGGGAAGAACCTGCTGGGGTAGGTGCGTTGCGGCAACTACCGAAAGCAAACGCTTACTGGACGGTTTTGTACCTAAGGCTCACTACATTGGCCGTTGAGCCACCGGCTGCAATAGAGCGAAGGTGAGTTGCGTATATCCGCAGTTATGCGACACCATAGGACGACAGCCAACGAATAAAGAATGACAGGACAAAAAAACATATTTCTTGACAAAGATTTAAGATGCGGTGGCTTCTATGAACTTGCTATTCAGGTTTGCCCAAGTATTGACAACGTCCCAATAAAACTTTACACTGACTTTATTTGGACACTTAACAATGTTTCAGGACCTTTTGACGAAGACTTTAAAGCAATAGAGACAAACATTGAAAATTTTCAACACCGTGGACTTTTAAGACTTGACAATTTTGAGATTCCATTTATGACTTGTAATATACGGGAAGACGAGCCTATCGAAACTGGATTCAATTGGTTTGACATTTGCTTTTACACAGCTGCAATTGAAAAGGTCTTTGGGGCAGAGTATCAAACTTGGACTGAAAACCCAAAAGTACCGAAACAGATAACGGACTTTTTTACAAGTGTATTAAAAGCATTGTATAAAATTTATCCCTTTGAACTTGCAATGTTGGACTTTGAAGTATCAGGACAATATTACATTGAAGATTTAAAGAAACCGACAAACACTTGGGCATATTCAGCGTTTTTTGTCGGACAGAATAAGTATGACCTAGTAGCAGTTGAAAACAGAAAATATGTAAAGAAAATTGAAGAACTATAACGAAAATAAAGAATGGCGACCGCATAACAGCCGTTTTGCAAAAGCGGGGGTTTCGTGCTTCTATGACAGTGAAGTGCTAAATTCAAGCTTTGTGCATCTAATGAAGTTTAGTGCTGAAAATCCCCGCCTTCGCAAAGCGGCAAAACGTTAGCCCTTTCTCTCAGGCACAGAGGGACCCTGGCGCAAAGGCGAACGCCGCTGAACCCTACCTTGCCATGAAACACACCCCATGCGCTGCCTAGCCCCGCTCCTGCTGCTCCTGCCCCTGCCCTTGCTGGCCCAGAACGATCCTACGGTGGAGCCGCCCACCATGCTGGAGGTGACCGTGGGGGGCAGCACGCGCAAGGTGGCCGAGGGCGAGTCCTTCGACGTGAACGGCACCCCCGTGGTGGCCCGCCTGGGTGCCACGCGCACCCTCAACACCGGCGGCTTCAGCTTCGAGTACCCGCGCCACTTCGCCTTTGAGTTCGACGGCGCCAACGCCGGCATGCAGCACTGGACGCTCGACGGCAACAACGTGGTGGTGATGGTGTTCGAGGTGGACGGTCAGGGCGAGGTGAAGGACTTCGAGGAGGGCATGATCGAGCAGTTCGGCCGCAAGAACTGCAGGCCCAGCAACACCAGCCTGAAGCTGGGCGGGAAGGCCTACACCGGTCGCCGCCTCGACATCGAGATGGCCGGTGCCAAGCTCTCCCTGGACATGGTGAAGCTGGAGGGCAGTGGCGACCGCAGCCGGTTCCTCTTCGTGCAGGACACGAAGAACGACGACGGCACGCCCAGCGCGGAACGCACGGAGACGGTGCGCGTGATCGACCGGTCCATCGCCTACCATTGACCCCTGGCACATGAGGCGGGTGGCCTTGCGCGGGCTGCGGTGGCTGCTGCGCGGCGTGGCCGTTCTGCTGAGCGCGGGGGCCTTGTACCTGGCATTCGCCTGGCTGCTGGCGCGCGTGGTGGTGAACCCTGCCGGTGCGCCGGGGCCGCTCACCGCCTACATCCGGAGCAACGGCGTGCACACGGACCTGGTGCTGCCCGTGCGCTCGGGCCCCCACGACTGGCGTGCGCTGCTCGACCCGGCGCATGCGGTGCGTCCCGACAGCCTGGCGGAGTGGATCGCCTTCGGCTGGGGCGACAAGGGCTTCTACCTCGAAACGCCCACCTGGGCGGAGCTCAAGGCCAGCACCGCGGTGAAGGCCGCCTTCGGGCTCAGCGGTTCGGCCATGCACATCAGCTGGCTGCGCACCCCGCAGGAGGGGCCGCTGTGCCGCCGCTTCACGCTCACCCCGGCGGCCATGGACCGGCTGGTGGCGCATGTGCGCGCGGGGTTCCGCACGGACGCTGATGGGCGGCCGCTGCACATCGCGGGCGCGCACTACGAGGCCACCGATGTGTTCTACGAGGGCACCGGCCGGTACCACGTGTTCGGCACCTGCAACAGCTGGACGAACCGGGGGCTGAAGGCCTGCGGGGCGCGGGCCTGCCTGTGGACCCCGTTCCAAGGGGCCTTGATTGAGCTGTACGCGCCGGAGAACTAGACGTGCCGCTCGATGAAGCGCACGATCTCGCCGGCGATGTCCTGCCCAGTGGCCTTCTCGATGCCTTCCAGCCCGGGGCTGCTGTTCACCTCGATGATCAGGGGGCCGCGGTCGCTCTGCAGCATGTCCACCCCGGCGATGTGCAGGCCGAGGGCCTTGGCGGCCTTGATGGCGGCCACCTCCTCCTCGCGGTTGAGGTCGATGAGGGAGGCCTTGCCCCCGCGGTGCAGGTTGCTGCGGAACTCGCCCTCCTTGCCCTGGCGTTTCATGGCGCCCACCACGCGGCCATCGACCACGAAGGCCCGGATGTCGGCGGCCTTGGCCTCCTTGATGAACTCCTGCACGATCACGCGAGCCTTGAGGCTGTTGAAGGCCTCGATCACCGCGATGGCGGCCTTCTTGGTATCGGCGAGCACCACGCCCAGGCCCTGGGTGCCCTCGAGCAGCTTGATGATCACCGGCGCGCCGCCCACGCTGTCCACCACGCTCTCCACGTCCTTGCTGTAGTTGGTGAACACCGTCTTGGGCATGTCGAGGCCCGCGCGGCTCAGGATCTGGAGGCTGCGCAGCTTGTCGCGGCTGCGCACCAGCGCCTGGCTCTCGGTGGTGGTGAACACCTTCATCATTTCGAACTGGCGCACCACGGCCGTGCCGAAGAAGGTGACGCTGGCGCCGATGCGGGGGATGATGGCATCCACGTCGGTGAGCGGCTCGCCGTTGTAGACCACGCGGGGGTTGCGCTTCTCGATCGTGAGGTCGCATTTCACATGGTCCACCACGCGCACCTGGTGGCCCCGTAGCTGGGCCGCCTCCACCAACCGCTTGGTGGAGTAAAGCTTGGTGTCGCGCGAGAGAACGACGATGTTCATGGCGGGCGGGGGCGCGAAAGTACCGCGTTGCGGGGCTGTCAACGGGGCCTTGAAGGGAATTGACAAGCGTTAACAGGATGTGATCGCTGGCTGAAGTGTATTTTCGCCGCCACCGAATTCCTCCCACGTGGCACGGATCATCGAAGCGAGTTCCCAGCTCGGCGAGCGCCTCAGCGCCGCCCAGAAGGAGTTCTTCGCCACCAACGGTTTCCTTCATTTCCCGGGTTTCCTGGACCGGAGCACGGTGGACACCGTGCTGAAGGCCATCGAGCAGGTGCAGGACCAGTGGATCCAGGAGGACCGGAAGGTGGTGAACGGCACCCCGGTGAAGTACGGGAACGATGTGGACGGCCGTCGCATCGTGCAGCGGTTCGCCTTCGCCAACCAGCACCATGGCGTGCTGGCCGAGCTGCTGAAGGACCCCCGGTTCAACGCGCTGCTGGAGCTGGTGGGCCCCGACGCCCGCCTGGGCATCAACGAGAAGGACGGGCTGGTGGTGAACCACTACGTGAACACCGACGCCAGCAACTTCACCCAGATGGGCTGGCACACCGATTCGATCCGCGACGTGTTCCTGGGCAAGCGCATCGGCCCCATGCTCAACGTGGGCATCCACCTGGACGACCAGCTGCCCGAGAACGGCGGCCTGCGCCTGATCCCCGGCACGCACAACCAGGGCCTGTGGAACATGGTGTTCCGCAAGCGCTACTTCATGGACAACGAGCCCGACAAGGACGAGGTGGGCTTCGCGATCAAGGCGGGCGACCTCACGGTGCACGACGGTCGCCTGTGGCACCGGGTGCAGCGCTCGCGCCTGGTGGGCGATGCCAGCCGCCGCCGCGTGATGTACATCCCCGTGATCAACGGCAAGTACGCGCCCAAGACGGCCGACTCCCCCACCCCGTTCTACCACAAGTTCCAACACCTGGTGCGGTGAGGTGTGGCCGGGGACCGCTGGTCCTGTTGTTCGTCCTGGTCTCGCTGTGCGCCGTCGCACAACCCCCGCCCCCGCCGCCCGGTTCGGTCTTCGCCACCTTCCCGGTGCCGCCGGCCAGCAAGGACCTGCTCTTCTACATCCAGCGCAACAAGAACGCCAACACCATCGTGTACGAGGCGAAGCGCGACGGCACGGGGAAGCTCGACGCCGACGAGCCCGTGCAGGTGTACTGGATCCGCCACACCACGGGCGGCGGCCACGAGCCCCTGAACCTGGTGGAGCGCACCATCGCCTACGGCGTGAACCAGAAGCACCACAAGGACGGCATGGCCACCATGAAGTTCGTGGCCAGCGACAAGTATCCCTTCATCGTGCAGCTGCGCCCCAACGGACAGGCCGAGGCGTGGGTGATGCTGAAGGGGCGCATGGCGCGGCTGCACCACGTGTACGTGCAGGCCGACGATGATGCCTGGCGGCCCAAGATCGCGTGGATCGACCTGTACGGCACCGACGTGAGCACGGGCGCCCCCATCACCGAACGCTACATCCCATGAGCACCTTCCGCGGTTACGCGCTGGTCACCGGTGCCGGCCAGGGCATCGGGCGGGCCATCGCCCTCGAGCTGGCCCGCAGGGGCTTCGGCCTGCTGATCACCGCCCGCACCGGGCAGGCCTTGGAGACCCTGCGGCAGGAGGCCGGAGCGCTGAACGGCGGCCGCGTGTCGGTGGTGGCGCTGGACCTGCTGGCCCCGGATGCGGTGGACCGGCTGGAGCACGCGGTGGAGGCCCTGGACGGCCCCTTGACGGCCTTGGTGAACAACGCAGGACAGGGCCTGTGGGGCCTCTTCGACGAGCTGGGCTTCGCCGAGCAGCACCGCATGATGCGGCTGAACATGGACGTACCGGTGCAGCTGACGCACCGCCTGCTGCCGCGCCTCAAGGCCCAGCGCGAGGCCTGGGTGCTCAACGTCGCGAGCATGGTGGCCTACCACGCGCTGGCCAGCATGGCCGTGTACAGCGGCAGCAAGGCCTTCATGCTGCGCTGGTCGCGCTCGCTGCGACTGGAGCTCAAGGGTACCGGTGTGAAGGTGACCTGCGTATGCCCCGGCAGCGTGATCACGGGCTTCACCGAACGGGCGGGCATGACCGCCATGGACGACCTGGCGCGGAAGTTCGGCACACCGCCTGAGCCTGTGGCCAAGAGCGCGGTGGATGCCCTGTTCAAGGGGCGGGCCGAGGTGGTGCCGGGCCTGTTGAACCGCATCACGGCGGGGCTTCAGGCGCTGCTGCCCGCGTCGTTGATCGAGTCCACGGCGAGCGGCATCTACCTCAAGCGCCTGCCGAAACGCTGAACGAAAGGCCGAGGCGCTGCATCAGGCGGCAGGCCATCCACCACGCGAGCGCGGCGAAGAAGGGGGCCGCCACCACGTCCACCGTCCAGTGCACGTGCTGCGCCATCACCAGGGCACCCACCGCGGCGGCGAGCACCCACAGCGCAAGGCGCGCACGGCCCGGACCCACGGCCAGCCCGAAGAGCACCAGGGTGGCCGTATGCCCGCTGAAGAAGAGGTCCTTGAGGAAGGGCACGCCGCCCGGATAGAACAGCGCCGTCACGGGGTCCTGCAGGGGGATGATGCCGGCCGGCGGCTCGAAGGTGAAGAGGTACATGGTGCACATGCGCAGCACCAGCAGCAGCGCGTAGGCCCAAACCATGTGCAGCAGCCGCAGCGGCTTCCGCGCGAGCAGCGCGATGCCCGCCGCCACGCCCGCGTACAGCACCACGAACACGGGCACCGTCACATCCACCGCGGCGAACCGCGCGAGCACCGGATCGAAGGGCATGCTTCCGGGGCGCTGCTGGAGCAGGGCGAAGAAGAAGGGCAGGCACGCGGCCAGCGTGAGGGCCAGCAGCACGCCGGCGCCCAACGCCGTGCGGTAGGACCATGCGGCCCAGGCCTCGCGCCAGCCAGCTTCGTTCATGCCGCGAACTTCGGCGATCCTCAGGGAAGCTGCGCGTTGCGCACGTTGGTGGGCACCGTACCGCCGATGTTGAACAGGATGGGGTCGCGGTCGTTCTGCGCCCCGGTGTACTTCACCACCCCGTCGAGGTTGGTGTCCTCCGGCCAGTAGCCGGTGGCGGTGGCCGTTGGGGTGGTGCCGCCAATGCGCATGAGCACGGCATCGCGGTCGTTGGCCGAGCCGGTGTACGAGAGGAAGAGGTTGCGCACGGCATCGCCGGACCAGAGGGTGGCGCGCCCGTTGGCCTGGTTGCGTCGGGCATCGGTACCGTGCGCCGGCGTGGCCGAGAGTGAAAGGTCGCACAGTGGCTGGCCGGGCCCCAGCGGCAGCGGAGCGGCGGTGCACACGGGCAGGTGGTTGCGGTGGTGCACGGCGATGCGGTAGTTGCCGGCGGGCACGGGCATGCGCGGCGCGCTCACCCCGTTCACGTCCACGATGTCGCCATCGCGCTGCAGGAGCGCCGCGCGTGAGGCGAGCACCTTGGTGGCATCAATGCTGTCGCGTACCTCGAGCACCACCCAGTCCACGATGGCATCGGGTCCACTGACAGTGAGCACGGCCGGGGCCACGGTCTGGCCTCCGCCCTCGCCCTTCCAAGCGAAGCCCATGGCCGTGTAGGGCTCGGTGGCGGGGATGAGGCCCGCGGTGCGCAGGTGGTCGTGCATCAGGCCGCTCACCGGATCGTACGGTCCATCGAGCAGGGCCCGCACCGCCGGTCGCACACCGTTGAACACGAGGATGTCGTCCACGTGGAGGTCCTGGTCGGCGGCCGGCACGGTGAAACGGAAGTTCAGCTCCACCACATGGCCCGCCAGGCTGTCGAGGCGGACGATGTTCTCGTGCCAGTCGCTGCAGGCGGCGGGTACCCAGGGCGGCGAGGCCACCGGTGTTCCGCCGTTGGTGCTGAGCGCCGAATCGACCTTGCTGAAGACCTCGGCGTACCGCGTGAAGTTGCAGTTGTTGCCGGCGATGGAGAACCGCGCGCCCGGTGCCGTGCTGCGCCGCACATAGCTGTGCTTGAAGCGCAGGTAGGGCATGGTGGCCTGCGTGAGGTCGATACGGGGCGAGCGCAGCACGGGCGACACGTACATGCCCGATGACACGTAGGCGTTCACCCCGGCGGCGGTGCCCTGGCCGCACGCGGGCTCCACCTGGGCGCTCCAATTGAGGCTCCCTCCCTGCCCACCGGTGCCGCCCTGCAGGGTCCAGCCCGTGGGCGGGAACACACCTCCGTTGAAGCCTTGCGCGAAGGGCAGCGCGTCGCCACCGGCCGCAGTGACCGCCGCGGCCATTGTGGTGCTGCTGGTGGTGAGCCCGTCACCAACCGTGAGGGTGGCGCTGTAGGTGCCCGGCACCATGTAGGTGATGGGCGGCGGGAACTTCCCGGTCCAGCTGGCTGGCGCGCCGCCGGGGAAGCTCCAGGTCCAGCTGGCGGGCGCTCCCGTGCTGGTGTTGGTGTAGGTGACCGTGCCGCCCGCGCAGATGGTGCCGGTGTTGCGCGTGAAGGAGGCCGTGAGCGGCGCGTTCACGCGGAAGAGGGCCGCATCGCCGATGATGCCCGCATACCCATTGCCCGAGCTCTGCTGGCCCACGCTCACGGTCCAACGGTACTCCCCGTTCACCAGGGACAGGGCCAGCGTATCGGCCGTGCCCATGGCCCCGCAGTACACCAGCGAGTCGTTGGCGCGGTCATACACCTTGAGGTAGCAGGTGGTGCCGATGGGCGGCGCGGCACGGTTGTAGCGCAGCACCACCGGGTTCACGGTGACGATGCTGTCGTTCACCGGGGCCAGGGAAGCGGGCTCGGTGAGGGTGCCGAGCCAGCCCAGGTGGTAGGGTGTGTGGCTGCACAAGTTCCAGGTGCGCGTGGCGCCGCTGCCGCCGAAGGCGTTGTTGATCATCACGCAGCCCGCGGTGCCGTTGCAGGTGCTGCCCTGGTAGTTGCTGTTCGGCCTGCCGTTGAAGGAGCGGGAGCAGTTCGAGGTGCTCGAACTGGAGTACTCGTCGAACGCGTGGAAGATGTGGCCGACCTCGTGGCCGTAGACCCGGTTGATCTGGCTGGATAGCCAGCCATTGGCGCGCCACAGGATCTGCGTGTAGGGACCGCCGAGGTAGGCGTAGCCGATCTTGCCGTCGGTGAACGCCGTGGGCGCGCCGGACGGGTTGTAGGCCACGAAAGCGCAGAACGCCCGGTCGGCGCCGAACTGCGCGCGCCGCGCCTGGTTGAACGCGTTGAGCTTGCCGAAGCTGCCGAACTCCGTGCGGCCGGCATTGGTCATGATCGCGTCGATCCAGAGCCCGTCGGAAGAACCCGCACGCGTCACGGGCTCGTAGCCCTGCACCGGGATGCCGCCCGCCGGTTCGTACCAGTCCATCACCGCGGTCACCGTGCGGCCGTAGAGCGAGGCGGAGTAGCTCCAGATGCTCCACGCGTCGATCACCTGCGACTTCACGCTGTTGATGTCGGTGGCGGTCCAGGTGTAGAGGTCGGCATCGATGGTGCCGTTGCTCTCGATGAAGAAGGTGCTGGCCACCACCACCCCTTCCATGGTCTCGCTGTTGTAGCTGGTGCCGCAGGTCCAGTCCTGCGCCTGCGGGATCCAGAGGCGTTCGTTGCCGTGGTCGTGCGCGGGCATCCCCGGGTCGTCGGGCGGTTCCAGCGCGTGGGCTGCGGGGTGGGCGTTCCAATCCATGGGCGCGCGCACCGCGGGGGTCTCGAAGGTGCCGTCGAGCAGTTCGTTGAGGTAGCGCAGCGCGGTGGCACGGTGCTCGGGCAGGGTCTGAAGGAGGGATACCGGCGTGGCGGCCTCCACCACGTTCTGCACCACGGGCAGCGCGCGCAGGCCCGTGAGGGAGTTGAGCGGTGCGCGTCCAACAAGGCAGCCCGGCCCGGTGATCACGGCGGCACCGAAGCCGCGGGCGCGCAGCTCGGGCAGTTGCTCCACCGTGCCGCGCACATCGGCGGCCTGCGTCAGCACCACCACCGGCACTTCCTGAGCGGGGCGCTGCATCAGCTGGGCGCTGGCATCGGCGAGGACCGCCAGGGCGGGGAGCAGGGCGAGGAGGCGGCGCATGGCGGCGGGAGATCGAAGCTAGTACACAGCATGACGCAGCGGCCGTTCCGGGGCTGCCTACCTTGGCGGCCGGCATGCTGCAACGCCTCTTCGCACAGCCCACCCACGGCGCGCTCCTGCGCCTCACCCTCATCGCCCTGGTGCCCCGCGTGGTGGCGGCCTTCTTCTCGGGGGGATACTTCGCGCACGACGACCATTTCCTGGTGGCCGAACCGGCGCGCAGTTGGGCCGACGGTTCGGACTACAACTACTGGCTGCCCTGGCACCAGGAGGGCACACCACGGCCCAGCGGGCACAGCTTCTTCTATGTGGGGCTGCACTGGGTGTTCTTCAAGCTGATGCTGCTGGTGGGTCTGAAGGACCCCGACGCCTGCATGGTGGTGGTGCGCCTGATCCATGCCGTGTGGAGCCTGGTGGTGGTGCGCATGGGCTACCGCATCGCCCTGCGCCTCTCCGACCCGGCGACGGCGTGGCGTGCGGGACTCTTCCTGGCGCTGCTCGGCTTCATGCCGTTCCTGAGCGTGCGCAACCTGGTGGAGGTGGCCTGCATCCCCTTCCTGATGCTCGGTGCCTGGCAGCTGGTGCGCGGCAGCGGCGGTCCCGGCCTGCGGGAGGCCTTGCTGGCCGGGGTGTGGCTGGGCATGGCCATGAACGTGCGCTTCCAGACCATCTTCTTCGCCGCGGGACCAGGCCTCGCTTTGTTGCTCCAGCGGAACTGGAAGGGCACCCTGGCCTACGGCGCCGGCCTGTTGCTTCCGCTGGTGGTGGTGCAGGGAGGCATCGACCTGTTCCTGTGGGGGCGCCCCTTCGCGGAGCTCACGGAGTACGTGGGCTATAACCTGGTGAACACCACCACCTACGGGGTGCAGCCCTGGTACAACTACCTGCTGCTGCTGGCCGGCCTCCTCATCCCCCCCTTCGGCCTGCTGGTGATGTGGGGCTTCGTGCGGCGCCCCGCCCCGCTGGTGGTATGGCTGCCCGTGGTGCTCTTCGTGGCCATCCACTCGTGGTTCCCCAACAAGCAGGAACGCTTCATCCTGCCCATCGTGCCCCTGTACCTCACCTTGGGCCTCGTGGCATGGGAAGGCCTACGACGCTCCTCCGCTTGGTGGCAGCGGCACCAAGGGCTGTGGCGGGGCATCCTGGCCTGGACCTGGGGCGTGAGCACGCTGCTGCTGGTGGTGCTGTGCTTCACCACGAGCAAGCAGAGCCGGCTGGAGGCCATGCGTTTGGTGAAGGACCGCCCCGATGTGGAGGGCTGGGTGGTGGAGGACAGCCCCGAGCATGAGCCCCCGATGCTCCCCAAGTACTACTGCCTGCACTGGGAGGCCACGGTGGTGGACATGCCCGACACCACCTTCAACATCGACAGCACCATGACCTTCTGGCGCGGCCACCCCGGCCGCACACCGAACTACGCCTTCCTGATCGGCCAGGAGGACCTGCAGCGGCGCATCGCACGGCTGGAGGGCGCCATGGGTCCGCTGGAGCCTGTGGGCCAGGCCGAGCCCGGCTTCGTGGACCGCTTCGTGCACTGGCTGAACCCGGTGAACCGCAACGAGGTGATCACCGTTATGCGTGTGCGCGATGAGGTCGGTGCGGCCCGGTAGGGTGAACGTGTCGGCGGGTATCTTCGCGGCCTCGTCATGATCGACCTCGCGCAGCTCGACCCGTCCGTCTTCCTCACCGCCCACGGCTGGATCGCCTTGATCTGGCTGACGATGATGGAGATCGTGCTCGGCATCGACAACATCATCATCATCTCCATCCTCAGCGGCGACCTCGCCACCAAGAGCGAGCAACGGAAGGCCCGCCGCATCGGCCTGTCGCTGGCCATGATCACCCGCGTGCTGCTGCTGCTGAGCCTCAGCTGGGTGATGAGCCTCACCGAGCCGCTGTTCACGGTGATGGACCATGTGGTGAGCGGGCGCGACCTGGTGCTGCTGCTGGGCGGCCTGTTCCTGATCTACAAGGCCACGGTGGAGATCCACTCCAAGGTGGAACAGAAGCGGGAGAAGGAAGGCGGAAGGCGCAAGGCCGCCCGAATGGCCAGCGTGGTGATGCAGATCGTTCTGATAGACATCGTGTTCAGCCTCGACTCGGTGATCACCGCGGTGGGCATGAGCAACGAGATCCTGATCATGGTGCTGGCGGTGATCGCCGCGGTGCTGATCATGCTGGTGGCCAGCGATTCCATCAGCGATTTCGTGAACCGCAACGCCACGGTGAAGGTGCTCGCCCTCTCCTTCCTGGTGATGATCGGCGTGGCACTGCTGGCCGAGGGCACCGGCGCGCACCTCAACAAGGGCTACATCTACTTCGCCATGGCCTTCAGCATCCTTGTGGAGGCGCTGAACCTGCGCATGCGCCGCAACGAGCGCAAGCTCTCCGACCGGAAGGACGACTAAGGCAGCGCGTCGACCAGGGTGCTCGTGGGCGTCACACCGCCTATGTTCACGAGGATGATGTCCCGGTCGTTGCCGTTGCCGCTGTACTTGGCTATGCCGTCCATGTTCACATCGGCCGGGTGATACCCCGACACGGAATTGGTGGGCACGGTGCCGCCGATGCGGGCGAGCACCAGGTCGCGGTCGTTGCCCGACCCCGTGTACTTCACCTCCCCGTTCCCGCTCACATCACCGGCGTAGAGGCAGCGCGCCGTGCCCACGAGCTTGGTGGAGGCCGTGCCACCGGCCGTGGCCGCACCTGATGGGAAATCGATGAGCGTGGCCGTGGCGCTGAGCGCGACCGGGTTCTGCGTCATGATGCCGAGGTGGTTGCGGTGGCGCACCGCCACGTAGTGATCGTCCGTGGCCACGGTGGTGAAGGTGACATCGGAGGTGCCGTCCACATCGACCACGCTGCCGGTGCGCAGGAGCAGGGCGCTACGCGTGGCGAGCACCTGCGAAGCGTTGTTCTTGTTGCGCAGTTCCACCACCACCCAGTCCACCACGGCGGTGTTGCCCGTTGCCGCAAGCACGCCGCTGGTGGTGCTCTCCCCGCCCCCGCCGTTCACATGCACATAGCCGAGGCCCGTGTACGGTTCAGAGAGCGGCAGCAGCCCCCCCGACCGCAAGGCGTCCGTCATCAATTGGGTGCCGGTGCTGTAGGGCCCCTCGAGCATCACCTTCACCCGCACCTTCACCAACGGGGTGGACGCGGGCTCGAAGCCGTTGAGCGTGGTGGTGGTGTTCGCCGGGTCGAGCCAATCGCGAAGACGGGTGCTGGGCGCGGACCCGTCCCAGCTCTGGTTGAACTTGGCGCAAAGGGTGAACACCGAGGATGCGTTGCTGCAATCCTGGGCGCCATCGTACATGTGCCCGACGAACCGCTTGTTCTGGTCGAAGAGCGGCGCACCGCTGGACACGGCCTCCACGATGCCGCTGTCCCAGAAGCTCTTCCAGCAATAGGTGTCGAACGGCGCTCCGGTATAGGGCGTCACCTGGGTGCTGGTGGCGGCGCTGTTGTCGAAGGTGATCTTCTTCACATCGTAGAGCGGATGGTGGATCACCGTGGTGTTCGAAGGGGCGGTGGTGCTCCGGCTCCAACCGGCATAGAAGGGCTGGTAGGACGAAGGGGGCGCGTTGTTGAGCTGCACCAGGCAGAAGTCGTCGAAATAGTCGTTGGACTTCAACGTGGCCCCGGATAGCGTCTGTGTCGTGTTCCCGATGGTACCCACGCAGGTGGGCGACTCGTAGTTGAAGTAGAACACCCATTGGCCCTCGGTGGGCGTGTAACAGTGGTTGGCCGCGTGGAAATAGGGTGTGCCGTCCTGGGCGGTGTTGTTCAGGAGGATCCCGGTGCAGCCATTGCCGTCGGGACGCAGGAACATGGCCACGGCCCGCTTCTGTTGCTGCCAGGTGGAGGCGATCGGGCAGCTCACGTTGTTGTGGCAGGGCGAGCTTTGGTAGCCGGGATCATAGTCGCGCAGCAGGCCCTGGTCGCCGAAGTGGAAGATGTCGCGGTAGCCGTGCGTGATGCTGGCCACATGGAGCAGCGAGGGACCGTTGGCGGGTGCGGGCTCCTGCACCTCGATCACCACCTCGTCACCCGGCACCACGGCCGTGGCGAGTCCGCCGGTGGGCTGCTCGTTCTCCTCCGTGAACCCACCGAGGTAGCGGTGGCGGTCGGCATCATAAAGGAACACCCAGGCGCCCGGTGCCAGGTCGAACTGGTCGAACTGCACGCTCAGCATCACGGCGCCGGGGCTCTGGATCCGGACCCTACGCACCTGGCGGTCATCGGGCAGCACGTCCACCTGCGCCTGGGCCATCACGTCCACGCTCAGGAAGCGCTGCACGCCGTACCGCAACTCGTCCGGATGGGCCTGCTGGTCCTGTGCGGCGAGCACCTGCCGGTCCAGGGCGGGCAATTGCACGGCCGGGATGGTGGTGGCGTGGGGGCTGCCCATGCCCCAGCCGATGGGGCTGCCGCCGTGGGCGATCTGGGCGTCAAGCCCGTGGGCAAGCGTGATCGTGAGCCCGAGGAAGAGCGTTCTCATGGCCATCCGAGTTATCAACAAATGTAATCGCCATTGTTAATAACCCACCTTCCACCTCACCGTCACCGTGAAGTTATCACGAACTCGGTCCGTCGGTTCCTCGCCCTGCCCTCTTCGGTGTCGTTCGTGGCGATGGGCTTGGTGGGGCCGAAGCCTTCGAAGGCCAGCCGCGCACCGGCGATGCCGTGCTCCTGGAGGTAGCTGAACACGGTGAAGGCGCGGTCGTGGCTCAGGGCCATGTTGTCGGCCTGCGAGCCCACGTTGTCCGTATGGCCCTGGATCTTGATCTTGATGGTGGGGTTCTCCTTCAGGAACACGATGAGCTCATCGAGGATGTGCTCGCTGCCCTTGGTGATGTCGGCCTTGCCGGTGGCGTAGCGGATGTCGCTCACCCTGTAGCTGCGCCCCACCTCGATCTTCTCCACCTTCATGTCCATGGCGGCCACACCGCCCCGGGTGGTGTCCTCGGCGCTGAAGGCGCGGCTATCGAACACGTGGCCCTCCTTCTTCACGGTCATCACCACGTCGGCACCGGGCTTCAGGCGCAGCACGGCCGCATAGCGCCCATCGTTGCCGTCCACCTCGATCACCTCGGTGGCCTTCGTGTCGGTGTACTTGATCTCCACCTTGGCGTCCTTCACCAGCTGTCCGTTCTCGTCGCGCACCTCGCCCTTCACCAGGAGCACATCCTCCGGACGGGCGTCCTTGGGCAGCTCGAAGCCGTAGATGTCGAGGCCGCCCACCCCGCGGAAGCGGCTGCTCGCGAAGTAGGCGGTGCGTCCGTCGGCGCTCACGATGAGCCCGTGATCGTCCTGCGATGTGTTGATGGGGTTGCCGATGTTGCGCGGCTTGCTCCACGTGCCGTCGTCGTTCATACGGCTGAAGAACACGTCATAGCCGCCGATGCCGCGGTGGCCGCGCGTGAGGTCGTCCTTGCCGTTCTCGTCCTTGGCCACACGGGCGGCGAAGTAGAGCGTGTGGCTGTCGCTGTGCAGGAAGGGCGCCTTCTCGTCGCCGGGGGTGTTGATGGGGCCCGGCACGGGTTTCGCGGGTCCCCATTGCCCCTTCTCATCGCGGGTGCTCATGAAGATGTCGGTGCCCTTGCTGTCCTTCCTCACGGTGGCGAAGAAGAGCGTGCGACCGTCGGAGCTCAGCGTTGGCTGGCTCTCCCAGCCATCGGGGGTGTTGATGTTGGGCCCGAGGTCCTCGAGCGCGGTCCACTCGTAGGCCACCTTGCCGGTGCCGAAGTCGACCCTGCTGTCGTAGTGCGTGCGGAAGATGTCGCAGTTCTTGTACTGCGTGCCGGGCACGGGCGTGCACACGGTGACGAACATCTCCTTGTTGTTCACGCTCACGGTGACGCCCCCGTAGCTGTCGCCTGTGTTGAAGGGCTCGGGCAGGGCCTTGCCGGCATCGAAGTCGGTCCTCACGTCGGGGCGGCGCGCCTCGGTGAGCTCCTCCACGGCCTTGCTCACGATGTCGCCCTTGGCCTGCACCTGCTTCACACGGGTGAAGAAGAGCAGCTCGTTGTCGGGCGAGAACATGGGCAGGTACTCATCGGCGCCGGTGCACACGCCACGCATCACCACGGGGTTGAAGGGGCGCGTGTCGCGGTAGAAGTCGGCGTAGAACTGCAGTTCGGGCATCACCTCGTTCACGTCGCTGGTCTTCTTGTCCACGTCCTTGGCCATCTTGGACGGGTCGTCGCTCGGGAACTTCAGGAACTTGTCGAAGGCCTGCGCCGCCTCGGGGAACTTGTCCTGGGCGTAGTACATGGTGCCCAGGTAGTAGTA
>JAEUSV010000024.1 GCA_016788485.1 Flavobacteriales bacterium | reverse complement strand
CTTCGGCGATGCGTGGAGCTACCGCTGGAACCCGCAGACCTACGCCGGCGCCGGCTTCGCGGTGGTGATGATCGACTTCCACGGCAGCACCGGCTACGGCCAGGCCTTCACCGATGCGATCAACGAACATTGGGGCGACCGCCCGCTGGAGGACCTGCAGAAGGGGCTGGCCTTCGCGCTGGACAAGTACCCCTTCCTCGACGGGGGCAACGTGGCGGCGCTCGGCGCGAGCTACGGCGGCTTCATGGTCAACTGGATCGCCGGGGTGTGGAACTCGCCCTTCAAGGCGCTGGTGTCGCACTGCGGCATCTTCGACACGCGCGCCATGGGCTACAGCACCGAGGAGCTCTGGTTCACCGACTGGGAGAACGGTGGCAGCGTGTTCGCCAAGCCCGCGAACTACGACCTGTTCAATCCCATGCTCCACGCGGACAAGTGGAGCGTGCCCATGCTGGTGGTGCACGGCGACAAGGACTACCGTGTGCCCATGACGCAGGGCATCGGCAGCTTCACCGCCTGCCAGGCCCGCAACATCGAGTCGCGCTATCTCCGCTTCCCCGACGAGAACCACTGGGTGCTCAAGCCGCAGAACTCCCTCAAGTGGCACGACACGGTCTTCGAGTGGCTGGAGAAGCATATCGGCGGGGGGCGGTAAGACCTCTTTTCATGATGGAGCGGAAGCGGAGCACCGGGGTCATCTTCACTGGTCTTGGCTTGCTCCTGCTCATTTCCGGATCCAGCGATGCTGGCTATCTCATCCCTCCAGTTGTTCGGATCTGGCTTGGGGTATTCGTTACTGGAGCAGGGGTCATTTACTACTGGCGAACACGGAAGGGATGACTCATACCAGTCTAGGGGGTAGTTGAACCATTAATGTTGATGCCGCAGAACTCCATGCAATGGCACAGGAAGGTGTTCGAGTGGCTGGAGAAGCACATCGGCGGGGGGCGGTAAGGCCTTCGCACTATCTTCGCACCGCGTTCTTTCCATCGCTTATCCAGAAAGGCGGAGGGACTGGCCCTGCGAAGCCTTGGCAACCATCGTCGCGCCGAAGTCAGCTAGTAAGCTGACGAAGGCGGACATCCGATGATCGGTGCTAAATCCAGTTGCTCTTGTCATCCTGAGCGCAGTCGAAGGAGACAAGAGCAAGAAGATGAGCCGTGATCAGGAAGCAGTGTTCCTTCGGGAGCCTTGATGCCTCATCCGGTCCATCGGATGGGGCTTTTTTCATTCTGGGAGCGATCGGAGGAACAGCGAAGCATGAAGACCATCGAACAGCTCGCCCAACAACGCATCCTCGTCCTCGACGGGGCCATGGGCACCATGATCCAGAAGCTCGGCCTCACCGAGGCGGACTTCCATCCGAAGGGCATGGAGGACCACAAGATCCTGCTGAAGGGCAACAACGAGCTGCTCTCGCTCTCGCGCCCAGAGGCCATTAGGAAGATCCACGAGCAATACCTGGAGGCCGGCGCCGACATCGTGGAGACGAACACCTTCTCCGCCACCAGCATCGCGCAAGCGGAACATGAGTGCAGCCACCTCGCGCGCGAGATGAACCTCGCGTCGGCACGCTTGGCCAGGGAGGCCTGCGCCAAGTACACCGCGATGGACCCGAGCAAGCCGCGCTTCGTGGCCGGCGCCATCGGGCCCATGAACAAGACCGCCTCGCTCAGCCCCGATGTGAACGACCCCGGCTTCCGCGCCGTCACCTTCGACCAGCTCGTGGCCGCCTACAAGGAGCAGGTGGAGGCCCTGCTCGACGGCGGCGTGGACATCCTGCTGGTGGAGACCATCTTCGACACGCTCAACGCCAAGGCCGCCTTCTACGCCATCGAAGAGGTGTTCGAAGAGCGGGGCACCCGCGTACCGCTCATGTGCAGCGTCACCATCACCGATGCCAGTGGGCGCACCCTCAGCGGCCAGACCATCGAGGCCTTCCTCATCAGCATGCAGCACGTGCCGCTCTTCAGCATGGGCCTCAACTGCGCGCTGGGCGCGGCCCAGATGCGGCCCTACCTGGAGGTGATCGCCGAGCAGAGCCCC
>JAEUSV010000016.1 GCA_016788485.1 Flavobacteriales bacterium | reverse complement strand
TCGGTGGGCGTGCCGCCGCGCTTCAGGGGGATGCCCTCGCGCCACTGCTCCACCACCTTGGGGTCGAGCACGCCGGTCATCTCGGTCTCGATGAAGCCCGGAGCGATGGCGTTGCTGCGGATGTTGCGGCTGCCCAGCTCGAGGGCCACGCTCTTCGTGAAGCCGATGATGCCGGCCTTGCTGGCGGCGTAGTTGGCCTGTCCTGCATTGCCCTTCACCCCCACCACGCTGCTCATGTTCACGATGCTGCCGCTGCGCTGCTTGAGCATGGTGCGCATCACGGCCTTGGTCATGTTGAAGACGCTCTTGAGGTTGGTGGCCACCACGGCGTCGAAATCGGCCTCGCTCATGCGCATGAGCAGCTGGTCCTTGGTGATGCCAGCGTTGTTCACCAGCACGTCCAGCCGACCCCAGGCGTTCACCACGTCGTCCACGGCCTTCTGCGCGGCGTTGAAGTCGGCGGCGTCGCTCTGCAGCGCCATCACCTTGCGGCCTCCGGCGCTCAGCTCGACCGCGAGGGCGTTGGCCTTCTCGGCGTTGCTCATGTAGGTGAAGGCCACGTCGGCCCCTTCCTGCACGAAGCGTTCCGCGATGCCGCGTCCGATGCCGCGCGAGCCACCCGTGACCAGCGCGACCTTTCCATCAAGCAGTCCCATGGGGACGAATGTAGGGGGCGCGCGGCGGAATGCGGGGCGGTCGACGCCTGCACGGGCAGGGGCCTTGCGCCTCACCGGATACGAACGGCGCCTTCCTTCCGTTCGAGGTTCACATGCGGCAGCTCGTTCTCGGGTCCGTCCTGCTGGGCACCACCTTGCGGCTCCTGGCCCAGTCGGACAGCACCATCACGGCGCGCATCGCGTGGCTGGGCGGGGCCGAGGCCTTCAACGCCGGCGGGTTCGAGGCCCTGGTGCAGGAGGTGGGGCTTCCAGCACCATCCGCCAGCGTGTTCAGACAGGGTCTCGGCCTGTACACGCGCGGCCGCCGGCGGATCCATTTCGGTGCCGAGGTGCTGATCGGCAGCGCCCGGACCCGCACAGATTCGGCCTCGGCGCGCACCTACTTCTTCAGCATGGACCTTCACCTGGGCTATTGCCTGGTGCGCAGGAAACGCTTCGACCTGGTATCCACGCTCGGTTACCGCATCAACGACTACGCATACCAGGCCGACCGCGACCTGTACACCGGGCCGTTCCCGCAGGTGAGCTTCCGGCGGCCGGCGCTCTCACCCGGACTGTTGGTGCGGTACGGCGGTCGCTTCAGCGCGCTGCTGCGCACTGGCGTGCTCGTGCCCTTGAGCGATGGGCGCTGGTTGAACGACCGCAACAGCCAGGAGATCACCGACGGTCCGCCAGTGCGCTTCCAAGGCTTCGCGTGCCTGGGGCTCGGCTACGGATTGTGATGGCCCGCACTGAGGTGGCATGGCCCCCCTATGCCACGAAGTGTTCATGGATAGTGCTTAACTTGTGATAACAGACCAGTTCCCGCATGGAACGCACCTACATCATCCCCCTGGTCGCAGGTGCAATGCTGGTGATGACCGTGGGCTGCCAGAAGGATGCACCGATCAATGTCGGTGCTGCAAGCAATGGCCCCGGGTCGTTCGGCGGCTGGGATACGATCTTTCCGGGTTGCTACCTTCCTGCTTGGCCTGGATCTTACTGGACCTACCAAAGGCTGGATGGAACGGATACGACGATCGTTGCAGGGAACTGGCACCTGTTGGCCAACTACCATCCGTACAACGCGCCCGACGACACCTCGCACTGCTGCTGGATCCCGACATACGGTGCGGAGTTCCTGAAAGGGTACTGGATGACCTTCGGGAACGGCATGCCCGGACCGAACGATTCCCAATGGCGATGCCTGCTGCCCGACAGCATTTATCCCGGAGCGCACTACGCGAGCTATGTCCAGGCGCCCGAGACGCACTATGTCGGGGACATCCTGACCGTGGACAGCACCGTCACCGTGAACGGGGTGGTCTACCAGGACGTCGTCGTGACCTCCATCCACTACGAGCTGCTGTCGCCCGACTCATGCCCCCGGACGCTGAACTTCTATGCGTGCGGCGTGGGCATGATCCGCAGCATGGTCTATGATCTGAACGAAGTGGTCATCCGGCAGGAGGACCTGATCGACCACCAGATCGTGTATTGACCGAACGGGGCGGGAAGCTGCCGAGCGCCCAGCAGCACCTTCACCGTGGCGCCGATCCGGCTTCATCTGGACACCACCTCCCCTCAGGAAACCGCAGCGCGATAAGCTGCATCACTTTCACCATTTCCGGCCCTGCGTAATTCCTGTTCTCGCGAAGGACCGGACCGTGCTTAATGTGACACAGCACCTCGACCTTGATCGGAAGGTCGGTCGCACGCGTGAAAGCCAACTCGACATAGCCCCGGCTCATGCGAGCGGCGACATCACCGATCGCAGGAACTTCATCCATGGCTGCAGCGAGTTGCCGTATGAAGACCGTATCCTCCGTATTGAACCTCGCACCGGAGGCATCGCGCACGGTCATGACCACCAAGCGATGCTCATTTAGGTGACCCACATGCTCGATCGGCCCTGGACGCATCCACAGCGCGACAAGGTAGAAGCCTACCAGACCGAATATCAACGCAATGATCCGATGCTTCACGGATCGCGCCGCGCTCAGGCCTTGAGCACCTCCTTCACCTTCGCGCCGATCGTGGCGGGGCTCTCCACCACGTGGATGCCGCACTCGCGCATCACGGCCTTCTTGGCGGCCGCGCTCTCGTCGGCACCGGAGACGATGGCACCGGCGTGGCCCATGGTGCGACCCTTGGGGGCGGTCTCGCCGGCGATGAAGCCGACCACGGGTTTCTTGCAATTTTCCTTGATCCAGCGGGCGGCGCGGATCTCGAGGTCACCGCCGATCTCGCCGATCATCACGATGGCCTCGGTCTCGGGGTCGTTGGCGAAGAGCTGGATGGCCTCGAGGGTGGTGGTGCCGATGATGGGGTCGCCACCGATGCCGATGGCCGTGGTAATGCCCATGCCGGCCTTCACCACCTGGTCGGCGGCCTCGTAGGTGAGCGTACCGGACTTGCTCACGATGCCCACCTTGCCCTTCTTGAACACGAAGCCGGGCATGATGCCCACCTTGCACTCGCCGGCGGTGATCACACCGGGGCAGTTGGGGCCGATGAGGGTGCAGCCCTTGCCGCGGATGTACTCGCGGGCCGCCACCATGTCCTTCACAGGGATGCCCTCGGTGATGCACACGATGACCTTGATGCCGGCCTCGGCGGCCTCCATGATCGCGTCGCCGGCGAAGGCGGGCGGCACGAAGATGATGCTCACGTCGGCGCCGGTGGCCTTCACCGCATCGCTCACCGTCTCGAACACCGGACGGTCGAGGTGGCGCTGGCCGCCCTTGCCGGGGGTGACACCGCCCACCACGTTGGTGCCGTACTCGATCATCTGGGTGGCGTGGAAGGTGCCTTCGCTGCCGGTGAAGCCCTGTACGAGGACCTTGCTGTTCTTGTTGACGAGTACGCTCATGGTGCGGTCGTTGTCCGTGGTTCGTTGGTCGATGCCCTTGGGCGGGGATGGCCCGGGGAAGCGGCCGCAAAACTAACCGCACGGACGATCCGGCGGAACGGCGCCCTCAGGCCTGCTCTTCACCCTTGACCTCCAAGGGCTTGTAGCTGGTGCGCAGGTAGTCGAACACCAGGTAGAGGGTGCCCAGCATGATGGCGCCGCCCACGAAGTAGGGCAGGCTGTGGCCGAGCTTGTAGAGGGGGGCCGCCATGGCCGGTCCCACGATGCGGGCCAGCGAGCCGAAGCCCATGTTCTGGCCCATCACCTCGCCCAGCTCGTCGTGCCGCGCCTGGCGGCTGAGGATCGACACCAGGCTGGGGTTCAAGCAGGCGTTGCCCACCGAGAGCATGATCATGGGGATGAGGCTGAAGAACACGAACCACACCTTCGGCACGAAGGGGATCGCCGCCAGCCCGAGGCCCACGAGGACGCAGCCGTAGATCATCATGCGCCGTTCACCCCACCAGCGCTGGAACACGCTCACGAGGGCGCCCTGGGCGATGGCTGAGCAGATGCCCACCAGCGAGAACATCAGGCCCACCTGGTCCACCGTAAGGCCGTACTCCTGTTCCCAGAAGAAGGCCATGCTCACGTTCATCATGCTGAAGGCCGTGATGTACACGAAGCCGATGAGGAAGATGTCGCGGAAGCGGGTGTCCTTGAGCGAGGCGAAGGTGCTGGCGATGGGCCGGAAGTTGATGGGGCGCGTGGGGTCCTTCACCAGCAGGGATTCGGGCAGGATGCCCAGCACGCCCACCAGGTTGAGGGCGCAGAGGCCGACCGCGGCGTAGCCCAGCGCGAGCAGCCCGAAGTGGCTGTAGATGAAGCCGCCGATGGCGGGCCCGAAGGCGAAGGCCATGCCGAAGGAGGCACCCACCACCAGGCCGATGCGCTTGGCACGGTCCTCGGGCTTGCTGATGTCGCTGACGTAGGCCTGCGCCGCCGCGATGTTGCCGGAGCCGATGCCGGTGAGGATGCGCGACACGAAGAGCAGCACCACGCTGGTGGCGTGCGCGAAAACGACGTAGCTGAGCGCGCTGATGATGATGCTGATGATGATCACCGGGCGGCGGCCGT
The DNA here is from genome assembly GCA_016788485.1 of Flavobacteriales bacterium. Taxonomy (GTDB): domain Bacteria; phylum Bacteroidota; class Bacteroidia; order Flavobacteriales_F; family PHOS-HE28; genus PHOS-HE28. The sequence continues at coordinate 12,850 of JAEUSV010000016.1, read as the reverse complement.
ACCGGTCGCTCATGCTGCCCCAGATCGGGGAGCACAGGAACACCAGCAGGCTGAAGACCGCGGCGCTGAGGATCACCGTGTCCTCCGTGGCCCCCACACGCTCGGCGAAGTAGGGCACCACCGGGATGAAGAGGGTGAACCCGAGCAGGTCCACGAAGATGGTGAGCCAGAGGATGAAGAGGCGGCGGTCCATGGGTAGCGGCGAAGGTAGGCGGACATGGGCGCCGCACCCCATCGCCTCATCGGGTGATGAACGGGTGGCCGCGCACCTGTGGTTGTTCCCATGGAGCGCGATCTTGCCGACCGATCACCACACCATGTCCCGTCGCCTCCTTTCGTTCCTCGCTCCCACCCTGCTCGCCGCTCCCGCGCTGCTCGCCCAACAACCCCAGCTCAACTGGGACGAGGTGCATTACACCGGCCAGGGCACCAACACCGGCAAGCGCGTGATCATCGGACCGGACACAGCGGTGTACGCGTTCGGTGAAGGCGGCAGCAGCTGCTACCTGGCGAAGTACCGCAGCTACGACGGCCAGCCGCAGTGGACGGCGCAGTGGGATTCGGCCACCGTGGCCGTCGACCTGGTGCGGCACCCCAACGGCATGCTGGTGGCGGGGTGGGTCTTCTACAACGAACCCTTCAACTCGCCGCTGGACATCGGTGTGAGCGCGTTCTCGGCCGTCGGCGATCCCTTGTGGACCTTCACCTGGAACGACTCCCTCAACCGCGATGACATCGTACGCGACCTGCACATCGACGCCAACGGCGACATCGTGCTGTGCGCCACCACCGAGGAGCTCTTCGGCAACCCCAGCGTGTTCAACAACGTGAGCGTGCTGAAGCTCGACGCCGCCGGGACCCTGCTGTGGCGCCGCACCTGGAACGGGGCCACCAACAACGACGACGAGCCCAACGCCATCTGGACCGATGCACAGTCGAACGTGTACGTGGCCGGCTACAGCACCGGATCGGCGGTGAACAGCCAGGACCTCCTCGTGCTGAAGTACGATGCGGCCGGGGTGTTCCAATGGCAGCTGGTCATCAACCGCAACACCGGCTTCGGCAGCCATGTGGACATCGCCACGCACGTGCAGGTGGACCCCAACGGCAACGTGGTCGTGGCCGGTCTCACGGAAAGCCCCGGCAGCAACCAGGGCGAGGACATCAGCGTGTACCGGTTCGGCCCCAACGGGAACATCCTGAACCAGCACCACTACAACAACCAGGTGGAACTGGCGGTGTACGACCTGGAGCTGGACGCCGCGGGCCGCGCCTTGGTACTGGGGCGCATCAACACGAGCGGTGGTGATGGCGAAGTGGTGGTGCGCGTGAACACCAACGGTACGCTGGGGTGGGCGGCCACCAACCTCATCAACGGCATCGGTAACCCCGTGCCCGCGGCGCTGGCCCTGGCGCCCGACGGGAACGTGATCGTCACCGGCACCATCGGCGACCAGTTGCTGCGCGATGCCTATGTGCGGGCCTACGACAGCAACGGCACGGCCCTGTGGATGCATCGCTATACCGCCACGAACAGCTTCAATGAAGAAGAAGGCCGTGACGTGGCTGTCGGCACGAACGGCGCCATCTATGTGACGGGCCTCTACGACCAGAGCGGCCAGTCGCTGATCCGGGGCGTCACCTACTGCCTGTGCCCCGAGGAGGACGGCGTGTGCCTGCTCGCTCCCACAGTGCAGCCGACCTTCCCGGCCAATGACATCACCGGGTCGGACATCGACCAGGACGGCTGGCGCGACCTGATCTTCACCATGCCCGGGCAGAACACGCTGGGGGTGTACATGGGCGGCCCCGGCGGCTTCACCCTCACCTTCCCGGTGGCGCTTCCCGCCACGAGCTCCGTGCTCGGCCATGGTGATCTGGACCAGGACGGTGATGACGATGTGGTGGCCGCCGAGCTGGGCGGTGCGGACCTGCGGCTGGTGCTCAACTCCGGTGGCACGCTTGCCTTCGGCACCACGCTCTCCACGAATACCCAGGGCGTGAACGCGCTGCGCGTGGCCGACCTCGACGGGCAGAACGGTCCGGACATCGTCGTCACCACCAATGCAGCGCCGAACCTGTTCGTGTACCTCAACAACGGGGCGGGCTCGTTCACCGCCAGCACGCCCACCGGTATTCCGAGCGTGACCGGCCTGGCCACGGGTGATGTGGACGGCAATGGCACCATCGACCTGTTGATGGGCCGCATCGTGCAGGACTCGATCTACGTGCTGGACGGCGATGGCCTCGGTGGCTTCGGTCCGCGGCACGGCTATTACACCGGGATGAACTACAGCCCGGTGGTGGGCATCGGCGACATGGACTTCGACGGCATCACCGACCTGGTGGCCTGCAATGGCTCGAACAGCTGGTGCCTGCGACCGGGCCTGGGCAACGGGATCTTCGGGCCGCGCATCAATGGCAGCATCGGGCAGGTCACCAACTTCATCATCGCGCCCTTCCCGCAGGACACCAGCTTCCGCATGCTCGCCGGAAGCAACGCCGCCACGCAACGCCTCGGCTACAGCAGCTGCAGCTTCGCCTACAACGCGACCACCCTGGCCACCACCCTCGGCGGTGCGCACCGCGTGAACGTGGCCGACTGGACGAACGATGGCATCGCGGACATCCTCAGCTATGCCGAGACCGGCGAGGTGCGCGTGTGGGAAGGCTGCGACACCAGCTGGGTGATCACCGGCGTTCCGCAGGGGGCTGCCGAGGATCAAGGCGGTGCACTGGTGGCGTATCCATCCCCCTCTGAAGGAACCATCACCGTGGTGCGGCCATCCGGTGCAGTGGGCGCTGCCGAACTGAGCCTCTGGACGATGGGCGGTGAACGCGTACGGGTGCTGACCACCTCGGAACTGAACAGCGTGGTGGACCTCCGGGGCTTCGCCGATGGTGTATACCTGGTGCGATTCCGTACGGCCCGATCGGCATGGACCGGGCGGGTGGTGCTGCTCCGTGGGAAATGATCACCCCTGCGGCACCTCCACCACCTGCTGCGCGCTGCGGCGTATGTAAGGGCGGATGATGAGGCGGATGGTGTTCTTCCAGCTGAGGTACTTCCAAGCCCAGGCGGCCAGCACCTGCAGGCGGTTGCGGTAGCCCACCAGCGCCATCAGGTGCACGAACATCCATAGCAGCCAGGCGACGAAGCCCCCCCAGTGGAGGCGGCCAACGTCCACCACGGCCTTGTAGCGCCCGATCGTGGCCATGCTGCCCTTGTCGGTGTACGTGAACGGCCGCATGGCACCGCCTTTCGCCCTGCGGTTGAGGTTATCGGCAAGAAGACGAGCCTGTTGGATGGCCGCGGTGGCCACCTGGGGATGCCCGCGCTCCCACTTCCCTTCGGCCATGAGGGCTACATCGCCCAGCGCGAACACCTCGGGCACGCCCTGCAACTGGTTGAAGCGGTCCACGTGGTAACGGTTCGCCTTCGGCACTTCGGCGGCCTCCAGGCCGGGCAGTGTCACCCCCTTCACCCCGGCCGCCCAGATCAGCGTGTTGCTGTCCATGGTGCTGCCATCCTGAAAGGTGACCACATCGCCATCGTAACCCGTGACGCGCGCGCCGAACTTCACGTTCACGCCCATGTCCTGGAGGTACGCGAGGGCGTGGGCGCTGGCCTGCTCGCTGAAGTTCTTCAGCACACGGTCGTTGCTGTCCACCAGCCAGATCTGCATGCGGTCGCTGTCGAGCTCGCGGTACTCGCGCTTCAGCACGGTGCGGCGGATCTCGGCCAACGCACCGGCCAGCTCCACACCGGTGGGACCGCCGCCCACGATGGTGAAGTTGAGGCAGCGGCGCTGGCCGGCCTCGTCCTGTGCGTAGAGCGCGGCCTCGAAGTCCTGCAGGAAGTCGCTGCGGATGTCGAGGGCCTGGCCGATGCTCTTGAGCTGCATGGCCTCGCGCTCGAGCTGGGCGTTGCCGAAGAAGTTGGTGGTGCTGCCCGTGGCCAGCACGAGGATGTCGTAGGCGAACTCGCCGTGGTCGGTGACCACGCGCTTCTCCTGTGGCTTCACGGAGAGCACCCGCGCCATGCGGAAGGCCACGTTGGGCATGGGCGCCACGGTGCGGCGGAACGGGTGCGCGATGCTGTCGGCGCTGAGGCTGGCGGTGGCCACCTGATAGAGCAGCGGCTGAAAGCAGTGGTGGTTGTGCTTGTCGAGCAGGAGCACCTTGTAGGGCGCGCCTTCGAGCCGCTTGATCAGCTCGAGCCCGGCGAAACCGCCGCCCACCACCACAACCTGCGGGTGGGGCAATGCGTCATACCGTCGTTTCGCTTCGCTCGTCATCGGGAACGGGTCGAAAGTTGCGCAATTTCGCGGGCCGTATCATGCTCGACACCGACACCATCTGCGCCATCAGCACACCGCCCGGTGCCGGGGCCATCGCCTTGGTGCGCCTCAGCGGCAAGCGGTCCATGCACATCGCGCGGGCCCTTGCACCGGCCCTGGCCGAGCTGCGCCCGCGGCATGCGCACTTCGTGGAGCTGGTGGATGCCGAGGGTCCCATCGACGAGGGCGTGATCACCCTGTTCAAGGGCCCCCACAGCTACACAGGCGAGGACGTGGTGGAGGTGGCGGTGCACGGTTCCCCCTACGTGCAGCAGCGGCTGTTGCAGGCCATGCTGCATTTCGGTGCGCGTGTGGCCAGGGCGGGCGAGTTCACCCAGCGCGCCTTCCTCAACCGCAAGCTCGACCTCAGCCAGGCCGAGGCCGTGGCCGACCTCATCGCCAGCCAGAGCGCGGCCCAGCATCGCCTCGCGCTGAGCCAGCTGCGCGGCGGCTTCGGCGAGCGCATCGAAGGCCTGCGCCAGCAGCTCATCGACTTCGCCGCCCTCATCGAGCTCGAGCTCGACTTCAGCGAGGAGGACGTGGAGTTCGCCAAGCGCGTGGAGCTGCTCGCGCTGCTGGACCGCATCGCCGACCTCTGCACCGAGCTCATCGACAGCTTCCGCTATGGCAACGCGGTGAAGCAGGGCATCCCCGTGGCCATCGTGGGCGCCCCCAACAGCGGCAAGAGCACGCTGCTGAACGCGCTGCTCCAGGAGGACCGGGCCATCGTGAGCGACATCCCCGGCACCACGCGCGACACCGTGGAGGAGACGCTCACCATCGGCGGCGTGCTCTTCCGATTCATCGACACCGCCGGCCTGCGGCAGACCACCGACACCGTGGAGCAGCTGGGCATCGAGCGTAGCTACCGCAAGGCCGCCGAGGCCAGCTTGGTGGTGCTTCTCGCCGACGCCAGCGCCATGAGCGAGGGCGCGCTGCGCACCGAGGCCGCCATGCTCGCGCAACGCCTGGGGCCGGGCCCCAGGGTGCTGCCCGTGCTCAACAAGGCCGACCTGCCCGGTGTGGCCAGCGCGAAGGCCATGCTCGCCATCAGCGCCAAGGCCGGCAAGGGGCTCGACCGGCTGAAGGACGCCTTCCTCGAGCACGTGAACGCCCTGCGCAACGGTCCGGGCGACATCGTGGTGACCAACGCGCGGCATGTGGACGCGCTCACCAAGGCCCGCCAGGCCCTGCTCGATGCGCGCCGCGCCGTGGACCAAGGCATGAGCGGCGAACTGCTGGCCATCGACCTGCGCCGCGCGCAGCATCACCTGGGCGAGATCACCGGCCGCATCACCGCCGACGACCTGCTCAACAGCATCTTCGGGCGGTTCTGCATCGGCAAGTGATCAGGGACAGGTCACGCCCTCCTTCAGCACCTGGTGGATGAAGACGTATTCGTCCGCCCCATCGCCCTCCATGGCAGGGCCCATGCCCAGCGAGCACTCCACCTCGATCGTCCAGGGATCGCCGCCCTGCTTCACGGCTTTCCGATAGGCCTTCTGCAGGTCGATGGTGCCCATGCTGTTGAGCACCTCCCCTTCCTCCTCGCCACCGGCGTCGAGGCCACCGGCGCACGGCCAGCTGTATTTCGCACCGCAGGGATGGAAGCTCAGGGCATCGGCCATGTAGGTGAAGGTGCCCTTGAGCCGCATGCGCGGCACCTCGTCATGGATCTCGTCCGCGAACTTCTCCAGCACCATGCCTTGCTCCACGTCCACACCGCCGATCACGTCCACGAAGACCAGTCCCTTCGCCGTGCGCATGTAGTGGTCCGGCGGGTCGCCTTCATACTGCACGCTGAGCAGGCCCGCTGCAGGACCACCCGGCACCTGCGCCACCCGCCACGTGCCGATCGCTCCTGTGGGCAGGGTATCCGCCTCTCCATGCCGCGTGCGGACCACGAAGGTGCTGTCGCTGTGCACCCACAGCTGCACGGTCACACCCATTGCGGCCCAGGTGCCTTCGAAGTAGCCCGGCCAGTCCACCTGCGCAGGTGGCAGGGCCGCGGACGTATCAGGCGCGGGAACGCTATCGTTCGAAGAAGGCTGTTCGTTGCCCGAGCCGCCGCCACATGCGGCAAGCAGGAGCACGGGCGCGAGGAAGCGGAACGCACGCATGATGGAAGGTGTGGCTGTCGAAGGTAGCGCGACCTTTGCGGCCATGGTACCGGTCCTTTCGGCCTTCTACTTCGGCAGCGTGGAGCATTACCGCGTGCTGGCGCGGCACCCGAAGGTGATCATCGACACCGGTGAGCACTACGAGCGCCAGAGCTACCGCACGCGCACCCGCATCGTGGGCCCCAACGGCGTGCAGGACCTGAACGTGCAGATCGCCCGCGATCATGGCCACAAGATGCCCATGCACACCGTGGGGCTGAGCACCACGGAGACGTGGCCGCAGCAGCACCTGCACGCCATGCGCAGCGCCTACGGCAACACGCCGTGGTACATCCATTACATCGATGCGATCGAGGAGGTGCTCATGCGCCGCCATCATCGCCTCATCGACCTGGACTTGGCGACAATGCGGCTGGGGATGAAGTGGCTGGGGCTGACGACCGAGGTGGTGGTGAGCGGGACCTATGTGGAAGTGGCGAGCGAGGGCACTGATCGCCACATGGACCTCCGCACTTCCTTCCAACCCAAGAAGCCCCTGCCGCCGGAGGTGGGGCCTGTGCCCCCCTACCCGCAGGTCTTCGCCGATCGACACGGCTTCCAGGCCCGGATGAGCATCATCGACCTCGTGTGCAATTGCGGTCCTCAAGCGAAGCAGGTGATCCGCGCGTGAACCGGTCTGACCGGTATATCCTTGCCGCCTCGGCGGATCCGCGCCGGACAACCTGGCGCCTCCATCGCCGGTCATCCCACCAACACCGGACATCATGAAGCACATCTTCTCCCTCGCCATCGCCCTTGCTGCAGGCTGCGCGAACGCACAAGTGCAGAACGGCGGGTTCGAAGCCTTGAACAGCGCCCAAGAGCCCCTCTACTGGAAGTGGATCTCCGGACCGATCAGCATCAGCATCGATACCAGTGGCGTGCCCGACTCCATCGCGTACCCCGGCGGGCGGTACACCCTCAACACCATCCAGGTCCACACGGGCCTCTACGCCATGGAGATCGGCAACGGGTTCAACTTCACCACGAACACGCCCTGCACCGGCAGGCTGGCCGCCAGCTACGACACGATCTTCACCGGTGGTTTCCCCATCGACCAGGTCCTCATCACCGCACGCCCGCAGGCCATTCGCTTCTTCGCCGCGTACTTCCCCGAGGCCGACGACAGCGCGTATGTGGAGGTGGAGGTGAGCAACGCCTCCTACGATGTCATCGGCACGGGCACGCTTCGCATCGGCGGCACGGTGGCCACGTACACGGAGTTCATTCTCCCCATCACCTACACAGCCACCGACTCAGCGGCGATCATGCGGCTCGCCTTCCACACCGCCACGCCGGGGGGCACCGCCTCATTCAACACGCGCTTCCTGATCGACGATGTGAGCGCGGAGAACACGCAGACGGGCTTTACCCCGCTGGCCTTGGAGGAACACATCGCCGTGTACCCGAACCCGGCCACCGACCACCTCACGCTCGACCTGCCAGCTTCGGCCCACGTGCTCGATGTGCGCCTGATAGACGGGCTTGGCCGCGCGAGCACGGTGCCCTTCGCCCAAGGACGCATCGCCCTGCAAGGCGTTGCACCTGGCCGCTACACCCTGCTGGCCCGCACGTCCGACGGCGTGAAAGCCGCTCCGTTGGTGGTGGTGCGGTGAGCTGTGCGGGCATCACGGGGATCCCGCTCTCGGGCGCGCTCCCATCGCGCGAACGCACAGCCGTTGGTTGAGATCCGGGGGCACGCAAAGCAGGCCATCGGCCATACCCTGGTCAACTTCGTGGGAACACCCGGATGATGGCACCCCGTACGCTCCTCTTTCTGGCATTGCTCACCTTCAGTGCCACCCCTGGCCGTGCCCAGGTGGCCGAGGCGGGCCCCGACACCAGCCTTTGCGTGAACTTCTACACCATGCAGGGGAGTCAGGTCCCCATTGGGGCGACCGGGGCGTGGACGCTGGTGATGGGCTGCGGCACCATCAACGCACCCAATGACCCGGCCAGTCCGATCACGAACATGTGCATCGGCTCCAACGTGTTCGTATGGACCGTGGACGATGGGGGCACGATCACCACGGACATCGTCGTGATCACCGTGTACGACACCAACATGCCAGCGGCCAATGCGGGGGTGGACCAGACCATCATCGGACCGCAGAACTGGGCACAACTGAGCGGTTGGCCGGCTCCGATCTACCCGGCCACCTGCCTTTGGTCCGTGGTGTCCGCCACGGCCACGATCACGGACCCGACCGACCCCAACACCACGGTCGCCGGCCTCTCCGCGGGCGCGAACACCTTTTGCTGGACCTGCGACAACGGGCCCTGCGGCACGACAAGCGACACGGTCACGGTACAGATGATGATGATCACCGGCCTGTCCGATGACGAGGCCCCGGTGACCGGCGGCCTGTTGTACGATGCGACGACGGGCCGGATCGGATGCCTGGGCCAGGAACGCCCCCAGCAGCTGGTGGTGATGGATGTGCACGGACGCACCGTTCCGATCCCAGCATCCGGTGATTTGTCCGGGCTGGCGGCCGGTGCCTATGTGTTGCGGGCTTTGGTCGCCGACCGCTGGCGCACCCTGCGTTTCATCGTGGAACGATAGGACCGGGCCCGGAACTTCCACGGAAGGGCCGATCGGACATGTCGGCCTCGCGCCCGAGCTTCGTACCACGCCGGCATCAACGACACAGCGCGCGCGAGCGCTGGCCTTCGCGCGGGAGTTCCGCTATGAGGCAACAACCAACGGACCCGAGTGGCGCGAACCCCGGCTCACTTTCATCTTCCGCAGCATGTCCGACCCGGACTGCGGCTTGTTCGATGGCATGATCAAGCAGAACCGTCCATGAGCCCCATTCGTTGCTCCGTGCCTTTCCGCGGGCAGCCTACCTTGCTGACCCAAGACGCTTGACCTTGCGCATGCGGCTCCCGGTCACTGTTGTCCTGCTGCTCACCGTAACGCTCCTGCAAGCGCAGGAGATCGAGCTGCCCGCGTGGATGCTGGAAGCAGTCGCGCGCGATCGTTCCGCAACTGCCGATACCGCTTCCTATGCAGCGCTGCATGCAGGTCCCAGTGCGGACAGCGTGGTGGCGAACCGCTTCATCGGCACCTACAAAGGCGGGATCCGCTTGATCGGGAAGGACCAACGTGTCGACTTCAGCGGTTGGGCGGACACCACCAAAGGCGCGATGGCGTTGACCCTATCCGGCCAAGGCAAGGTGACCACCATCACCTACCTCGCCGATCTGCGCGCGAACACCGCGATCATGGCCGCGAGCGACAGCCGTGGCAAAGCGGCTCATGTGATAGCGTTGGATGAGCTCACCATCCTGAACCCCTTGATGCGTGCTCCGCTCGAGGGGAAGACCACGGAGCACACCAGGCGGACCCGCCAGGTCATGGGCATCACCTGTGCGGAGCGCTACAAGCTGGAAGGGAGCGACACGCTGTGGGCATATGCATCGAACATCCCTCACTCCCCGTTCGTGGACGGGAGCAACTGGATGCCCATGAGCGGCGATAGCTACTTCATGGCCTTCGGGCTGCTGGGCTCCTTCGGCGATCCGATGCCCCTGCTGCTCTCGACCGAGGACCTTGTCATCGAGATCACCGAAGTGAAGCAAGGCAGGCAGCCTCCCCCCGCCTTCGACCTGGGTTCCTACCCGTTGGTCGACGAACGCGTCCAGGACTGGAGCCAACGCATCAACAGCATTGCCCCGACCTTGCATGATGCCATGAAGCCCCGGAGCGCCCCTGGTGGTGGCGGATCCGCGGGCGACGGTACGGGCTCGCCAGGAGGAGGTTCCTCCGGTTCAGTTGGTCCAGTAGGGGGTTCTGCCAACGGCGGAGGAAAGCCGCTCCGCGAAACCGTGCTGCCACCGTGGATCGATGTGCAGAGCTCTCCGGAACGCCGGCTGCTGCACATTCCTGCTGCACCGCCGATCGACGCAGCAAAAGAAGAGGTGCTGATCATGTACACAGGGAATGCCAACGGCAGCATCGATCTGGAGGGATCCGAGGTGCTCCTGCCGGATGGAGAAGGCTTCAAGCAACCGCCGTACTCCCCGGGTGAGCTACTCGCCCTGCGTATGTTGGGCGACTTCCTGTTCGAGCCGATCAATGGCACGAGCATCGGCACGATCCGATTCCGGTTCGGCGCGAAGTGACCCGCGTTCGCTACGGACCACCCTCGCTCGATCACGCTCCTACCCCACTAAGATGCACCCGCTGAGCCTTGTCCTCGCCATCGCCCTGTTGCTTGGCCAACCGCTCACCGCGCAAGTACAGGTGCCAACACCCGTGGAAGAGGCCCCCACGCTCACATTTCGACCTGCCGTAAGCGCCCCAGCACCATGACGAACATCCACCGCTTTCTTCGCCAGGCCGTCCTCACATGGGTCGGCGTGTGGCCACTCGTAGCGGCCGCACAACTGCCAAGCTCACCGCGCAAGCTGGAATTCCTGTCCGAGCCGACGCGCTTTGCGACACAAGAATCCTTGGCGGAACTGTATAGCGAGAAGCCCTGCGTGATGGCGGTAGGCATCGTGGTGGACCGCGAGGGCCACGTGATCGAGGCCAGCGTGGACGAGCCTGTGTGCACCTGCACCGACGAGCGCACGATCGACCAGGCCTTGGCGATCGCACGCGGCTACGCGTTCGGCCCCAGCCCGGATGCTCCCAAGCGGCATTGGGCAAGGATCACGTGGGAATTCAAAGCACCGCCTGCCCCGGCCGTTCGTGAACAGAAGGGTGAACGGCTACCACCTCCGGAGGATGACCCTACGATCGATGTGGCCCAAGCGCAGGTGAGACCGGAGTTCCCCGGTGGAGAAACTGGCCTCCAGGCCTACCTCCTCAGCGCCTTGCACTACCCTGAAGACCTGCGCGAGGCTGGGATCCAAGGCACCGTGTTCCTGGACCTGGTCATTTGGAACGATGGATCGGTGCGCATGGTCCAGGTGAAACGCGGCGTGCACCCCGGCTTGGATCGCGAGGCGATGCGCGTGGTGCAGGCCATGCCCGCATGGACACCCGGACGCAACATCCGTGGTCCTGTTCCTGTGCGGATCACCCTGCCAGTTCGGTTCAAGTTGGAGTAAGGGATCCGCCCGGTATTGGCTGTGGGGAACCCAACGGGCCTGCTCAGGAGCGAAGGCTTTGCGCAGCGAAGGGATCACACCGGCACGCCCCTCTACCACTCCATAGCGCGACGATTTGGCCCTCACGCCCGATCTTCGTACCACGCCCGGGCCAATGACCTGGGCCCGTGACGCATGGCTGAGAAGATCGACCTGGAAGCATCCAAGAACGAGGACAAGAACAAGCTCGCCCTCAGCGAGCTCAACAGCCGCCTGAAGAAGGTGCACCTCGGCGGCGGCGAAAAGCGCATCGAGAAGCTCAAGGCCGACGGCAAGATGACCGCCCGCGAGCGCATCGACGCCCTGCTGGACAAGGGCGCGCCCCGTATTGAGATCGGCGCCTTCGCGGCCGATGGCATGTACAAGGAACATGGCGGTGCCCCCAGTGCTGGTGTGGTGGTGGTGATCGGCTACGTGAGCAAGCGCCAGTGCATCGTGGTGGCCAACGACGCCACCGTGAAGGCCGGCGCGTGGTTCCCCATGACCGGCAAGAAGAACCTGCGCGCCCAGGAGATCGCCATCGAGAACCGCCTGCCCATCATCTACCTGGTGGACAGCGCCGGCGTTTACCTGCCCATGCAGGACGAGATCTTCCCCGACAAGGAGCACTTCGGCCGGATCTTCCGCAACAACGCCATCATGAGCAGCATGGGCATCACGCAGATCGCCGCCGTGATGGGCAGCTGTGTGGCGGGCGGCGCCTACCTGCCCATCATGAGCGACGAGGCCCTGATCGTGGAGAAGACCGGCAGCATCTTCCTGGCGGGCAGCTACCTGGTGAAGGCCGCCATCGGAGAGGACATCGACAACGAGACCCTCGGCGGCGCCACTACCCACAGCGAGATCAGCGGCGTCACCGACTACAAGTGCAAGGACGATGCGGACTGCCTGAAGAAGATCCGCGCCATCATGGACAAGCTCGGCAAGCCGAAGGATACGGGCTTCAGCCGGGAGAAACCCGCGCCGCCCAAGGCCGACCCCAAGGAGATCTTCGGCATCCTGCCTGCCGACCGCGCCAAGCCCTACGACATGCGCGAGGTGATCGCGCGGCTGGTGGACGACAGCGACTACACCGAATACAAGGAAGGCTACGGCCAGAGCATCATCACGGCCTACGCCCGCATCGACGGCTGGGCCGTGGGCATCGTGGCCAACCAGCGCAAGGTGGTGAAGAGCAAGAAGGGCGAGATGCAGTTCGGCGGCGTGATCTACAGCGACAGCGCCGACAAGGCCACGCGCTTCATCGCCAAC
>JAEUSV010000006.1 GCA_016788485.1 Flavobacteriales bacterium | reverse complement strand
AACGTGAAGCTCGCCGACACCCGGTTCGCCGTGAACGAGGGCGCCGACGAGATCGACATGGTGATCAGCCGGGGGAAGTTCCACACGGGTGAATACGCGTACGTGTTCGACGAGATCGCGGCGATCAAGGAGGCCTGCGGGGAGGCCCGCCTGAAGGTGATCCTGGAGACCGGCGAGCTGGGCACCTACGACAAGGTGCGCCTGGCGAGCGACATCGCCATCGCGGCCGGCGCCGACTTCATCAAGACCAGCACCGGCAAGATCAACCCAGCGGCCACCATGGAAGTGACGCTGGTGATGCTCCACGCGATCCGCGACCACTACTTACGCACTGGGCAGATGATCGCCATGAAGCCCGCCGGCGGCATCCGCAAGAGCAAGGAGGCCCTGCACTACCTGATGATGGTGAAGGAGGAGCTCGGACCCGAATGGCTCGACCCGCACTGGTTCCGCTTCGGCGCGAGCAGCCTGGCCAACGACATCCTGATGCAGCTGCAGAAGGAGGCCGATGGGCACTACCAGAGCGCGGACTATTTCAGCGTGGACTGAGGGTCTACGGGAACGCCAAATTCATGAGGGTGGCGTCGATATGCCCTGCCTGCGTGTGACAATTGCGGCAGGCGGCGCCTTGTTCAAGCGCGCTCACGCGCACTTCCCCGCTCGCGCGGATGTAGCCCCAGACCCATCCGCCGGCGTCCGCGGAGGGATCGCCAGGCCGCTTGAGCATCACGGCGTATGTACCGAGGGTTGATCCACTTTCCCAGAGTTCCTTCACGATGAGGGAGCCGCTCGGGAACAGCGTGTCGGGCTCCACCCGTCCGCTGCTGTCCAATACGGTTGCCGCGATGGCATTGTAGCGGGTGCGGAGAAGTGGTTCGCCATGGCCGGAGCCACCGGTCCGATCGAGCAGGTCGTCGTTGGCCCGGTACCAGACGTGGCCATTAGTGCTCTGCGCCAGCTCGTACAGCTCCAGATCGAGCGAGGAGATGTCCGCCTCATGCTTGCAGCCGCCCGCAAAGGAGGCGAGCAGAAGTATGGACCAGCATGGAATAGAGTGATGGCGCATGTGTGCAAGGTAGGTGCGAACGACCGCCCGAGCTGTTGGTCGAACTTGGATGGCCTTGATCAAGCCCAGGGTCCTTAACACCGGTACGAAAGCCCGCTTCCAAGTGGCCGTGACCGGCATCATTGCCGAGGTCATCGCCGACTCCGCATGGCGTAACTTGGTGGCATTGGAAAAGAGTTGCCCATGCCCGACCAACAGCGCTTCGTGAAGATGGTGCTTGATGCCTGGCACGCCCAAGTGAACGGCACCACCGCGCTCCTCGACAAGTTGACCGACGCGCAGCTGAAGCAGGAGGTGGCGACGGGCCGCAACCGCGGGACCTACCTCGTGGGCCACCTTACCGCCGAGCACGACCTGCTCTTCCCCCTCCTCCGCTTCGGGGCACCGCTCTTCCCCGAACTGAAGCCCGTGTTCGTGGATGCGGCCGATGGCCCGGCGGTCGATGCGTACGACGTGGCACAGCTCCGTGCACGATGGACGCAGGTGCACACGGCCTTGAACACGCACGTGATGGCGCTGGCCGCGAACGACTGGTTCATGCGCCACAACAACATCGCGGAGACCGACTTCGCCAGGGAGCCGCACCGCAACCGGCTGAACGTGCTCATCACCCGGACCATCCATCTTGCGCACCACCGCGGGCAGTTGATGTTGTTGAGCAGCAAATGACATACGCAGAATGAGCACCTCGTTCAAGCCGGACGGCTACAACTCTGTCTCGCCCTACTTCATTGTACCGGACGCAAAGCGCTTCATGGACCTGATGAAGTCCCTGTTCAACGCGAACGAACTGCGCCGCTACGACATGCCCGATGGCGCCATCATGCATGCCGAGTTGTTGCTCGATGACTCCGTGATCATGCTAGGACAGGCTTCAGAGAGGTTCCCGGCGGTGCCCATCGTGATGCACGTGTATGTGCCCGATGTGGATGCGGCCTACGCGAAGGCCATCGAGCTGGGTTGCGATGCCGTGGAAGCGCCGAAACAACGCGAGGGCGACCCCGACCGCCGTGCCTCCTTCAAGGACTACGCGGGGAATTGGTGGAGTGTGGGGACGCAGTTGTAGCTGGTTCATCTTCGGACCATGGCCACCACGACCAAGAAGTAAGCCATCGGCCGGCACTCGCCCCCACCCCCAAGAGCAAGGAGCAAGGCCGCATCGGTCGGATGCCTGAACAATGATCTCCATGGTTTCTTGGTTTTGGCAGCATGTCGTTCGGTGAGGTGGTACGGATGGGTCTATGCGGCAGGCTTCGCGTGGTGGTTCACGTTGGTGCTTTGTTGACGGCCATGCCGACTTGTGGCCAAGCAGACGCCCCCTGGTTTCCACCTGCATTCCAGTTCGGGACCTTCGCAGGTGCTGACTACTGCATGCTTGCTCCGTGGCAGACGGATGAGGAGGAAATGCCGTCGACCTTCCGGGACAGTATCTCGTCTGTCGCTACCGTGCCTGAGCCAGGCTTCAGCTTCGGCGGTATCTACGAGCGAAGCATCAAGAAGAACCTATCACTGCGCGTTCTAGGTACGTTCAGTTCATTGACCGGGTCGATGGACTACCACTTTGTGGACGGAACTGTTGAACGCGTGTCGACGGAGCGGACGGAGCTGGGCCTTACAGTTCAACCGTTGGTTTGTCCGACGGTCAGGGGGAAGGTGCGTCCGTACATGGCGCTAGGAGGCTCTGTGGGTTATTCTCCGGACAAGGACGGCTCCCTGGAGCGTATTGCCTGGCGACTTGATTTCGGATTTGGTGTCGGCTTCCCACTGGCGGGCGCCCAATGCAGGGTAGAGGTCATGGCTGCCAAATCGCTGAACGATCTCTTGATACGGAACGGCACTGTATATACTGAAACGCTGGAGCGTCTTGAGTTGAATACGTTCAGCTTACGCATCGCCTTTCAAGGATGACATCCCATCCCAGCTAGCTGGACGAACCGCTGGCTCTATCTTCGACGCATGGCCAAGAAGAACGCCCTCGACTGGACCCTCGCCCCAGCCCCCGAGTCCACCGACCACGTCAAGATCAACGCCCAATACGAGCTCTTCATCAACGGCAAGTGGGTGAAGCCCAAGAGCGGCAAGTACTTCGACACCATCAACCCCGCCAACGAGAAGGTCCTCTCCCGCATCGCCGAGGCGGGCGGGGCCGACGTGGACGCCGCCGTGAAGGCCGCCCGCAAGGCCTACGACACGGTGTGGTCGAAGATGCCCGCCGCCGAACGCGCCAAGTACATCTACCGCATCGCGCGGCTGCTGCAGGAGAAGGCCCGCGAGTTCGCCGTGATCGAGAGCATGGATGGCGGCAAGGCCATCCGCGAAAGCCGCGACGTGGACGTGCCCCTCGCCGCCGCGCACTTCTTCTACTACGCCGGCTGGGCCGACAAGCTGCACTACGCCTTCCCCGGCAAGATCGTATCGCCGCTTGGCGTCGCCGGCCAGGTCATCCCCTGGAACTTCCCGCTGCTCATGGCCGCGTGGAAGCTCGCCCCCGCGCTCGCCTGCGGCAACACCGTGGTGCTGAAGCCCGCCGAGACCACCCCCCTCACCGCGCTCAAGCTCGCCGAG
>JAEUSV010000004.1 GCA_016788485.1 Flavobacteriales bacterium | reverse complement strand
GGGGCGTCCAACAACGGCTGCAACACCTGCGACACCACGGTGGTCACCTACAACGCGCACATCAAGCCGATCTTCCAGAACAAGTGCACCGGCTGCCATGGCGGGAACAACCCGAACGATGGCCTGCCTGCCGGCGGTCTGGACCTTACCCAGTGGTCGACCTGCAATTCGATCGCGCTCACCAATGCGCTCGAGGGGTCCATCAAGCACCTGGGCAGCTACAGCGACATGCCGCCGTACCCCGATGGGTCCTACCTGCCGGCCTGCGACATCCTGAAATTGATGAAGTGGAAGCGTGAGGGCGCGCCGAACAACTGATCCATGCGCATGATCCGTCCCATTCTGATCGGAGCCCTTGCCGCGCTGGTGATCGCCGGTTCCACCGGTTGCTACTACGACGTGGAGGATGAGCTGTACCCCTTGGGCGGCGCCGGCTGTGACACCGCGGGTTTCGGCGCGCTCACCTACAACAACGGCATCAAGCCCATCTTCGACGCCAATTGCGCCACCAGCGGTTGTCACGTGTCGGGAGGGGCTCCAGGGAATTTCACCACTTACGGCGGCATCAAGCCGAAGGTGGACGATGGGAGCATCATGCAGCGCGCCATCGTGGACAAGGACATGCCGCCCTCGGGCATGCCCAATTGCGACCGTGCGAAACTGAAGGCCTGGCTCGACGCGGGCGCCCCGGAGAACTGAACCATGAACAAGCGCCTCATTCTGATCATCGGGCTGGTGGTGGTGGCCGCCACGGCCCATTACGCCTACCGCGAATGGAACCGCGAGCCCGAGAAGGCCGCCGAAGCCTCCGCGGAGGTGTCCCTCACGGCCACGGAGCTCTTCCAGGCGTTCACCACCGATGAGGTGGCCGCCGGCACCCGCTTCAACGACAAGCTGGTGCAGGTGAACGGCACCGTGCGCGAAGTGAACGGGGGAGGAGGTGCCCCGCTGAACGTGCTGCTCGAGACCGGCGACCCCCTGGGCGCCGTGGTGTGCGAGTTCGAGGCCGGTGCCGCGCCCACCGTGAAGAAGGACGACAAGGTGTCCGTGAAGGGCTTCTGCGCGGGCTACAACCTCGATGTGCTGCTGCAGCGCTGCGCGATCGTGGAATGATACTTGAACTACGACCGGAAACGACGACCATGAACAAGAACATCCGATCCCTCGCCGCCGCCGCCCTGCTGGCGCCGGCCGCCCTGATGGCCCAGGAGCGTTACGCCTGCCGCACGGGCAACGTGTCCTTCTTCTCCGCCACGCCGGTGGAGAACATCGAGGCCCACAACCACAAGGCCACCAGCGTGTACGACGCCACCGCGGGCAATGTGGAGTTCGCCGTGCTCATCAAGGCCTTCGAGTTCGAGAAGGCCCTGATGCAGGAGCACTTCAACGAGAACTACATGGAGAGCAACACCTACCCCAAGGCCATCTTCAAGGGCAAAGTGACGGGCATCACCGCCGCCGACCTGAAGAAGCCGGGCACCTATCCGGTGATGGTGGAGGGTGAGCTCACCATGCACGGGGTGGCCAAGCCCCGCAAGGAGAAAGCCACCCTTACGGTGGAGCCCACGGGTGCCGTGAAGGCCAGCTGTGACTTCATCGTGAAGCCCGAGGACCACAAGATCACGATCCCCGCCGTGGTGCGGGGCCAGATCGCGGAGGAGATCCAGGTGAAGGTCCGGATCGATTACCAAAAAATGTAGTCGTGTTCCGGTACGGTCCGATCCGGGCCGCCTGGCGGCCGGGGGCGAAAGCCCCCGGCCGTATCCTCTCCCGAAAGCCAATCCCCTCGACCCCCATGCGCCTCCCGCTGTTCCTCCTCGCGATCACGCTGCTCCAGGCCGTCCATGCCCAGGACGATGACCTGCTGAGCCTGCTGGGCGAGGACTCCACCGTGGAGTACACCACCGCGAGCTTCAAGGCCACGCGCGTGATCAACGGCAACAGCATCGAGAACACCGCGCACGGCGTGCTCGATTTCCGCATCAGCCACCGCTTCGGCTACCTCAGCGCAGGCAACGAGGAGTTCTGGGGGCTCGACCAGGCCTTCATCCGCCTGGGCCTCGATTACGGGGTGACCGAACGCCTGATGGTGGGTCTGGGCCGCAGCAGCTACAACAAGACCGTCGACGGCTTCTTCAAGTACAAGATCCTCCGGCAATGCGATCAGGGCTGCTCGACGCCCTTGACGCTTTCGTTCGCCGCCGGCATGGACATCACCACCCTGGCCGACGACAAGCTGCCCTGGTACCAGGAGGGGCGTGAGCTGTACATGAGCCAGCGCATGGGCTACTATTTCCAGCTCATCGCCGGCCGCAAGTTCAATGAGCGCTTCACCCTGCAGCTGATGCCGGGCCTGGTGCACAACAACATGGTGAGGACCGCGGAGGACGCGCACGATGTGATCAACATCGGAGGCGCCGGTCGCTACAAGATCACCAAGCGCATGGCGATCAACGGCGAGTATTTCTACGTGCTCCCCGACCAGCTGCCCGAGCCCGTGTCCCCGGGCGATCCCGAGTTCCACAACTCGTTCTCCGTGGGGCTTGACATCGAGACCGGTGGCCACGTGTTCCAGCTGCACTGCACCAACAGCTTCCCCATGTTCGAGCGTGGCTTCATCACGCAGACCACGGGCGACTGGCTCGACGGCGACATCAGCTTCGGGTTCAACATCTCCCGCGTGTTCACCGTGCACGACCCCAAGGCCAAGGCCCGCAAGAAGGCCGGCGCCCAGGGGAACGGTTCCTGGTAGGACCTTACTGTTCGAGGATCAGTAGCGGCACATGCGTGTGCATGGCCATGCGCTTGCTGCTGCTGGCGTGCAGGAGCGAGGCGAAGAAGCCGAGGTGCCGGTGCACCATCACCACCAGGTCCACATCGCTCTGGTCGGCGAGGTCGTTGATGGCGGTGTCCACGTTCTCGGCGCTCACGGGGTGGTGGCTGTGCGGCACCGCGCCCAGGAGCTCGTCGTACGATGAAGGGCCGGCCTGTTCGGGGTCCATGCCTTCCTCCAGCACGCGCACGATCATCACCTCGGCCTTGCTCCAGCGGGCGATGTCGAGCAGCAGGACCAGGGTGCCGGGCTTTACGGGGCCGCCGTCGTCGGCGAGCAGGATGCGCCGCGGTTCGCGGTAGGTGGACCCTTCGGGTACCGCCAGCACGGGCACGCGAGAGGACCGGATCACATCGGCGGTGTTGGAGCCGAAGAGGGTGGCCTTGAGGCCGCTGGCCCCCTGGGTGCCCATCACCACGCAGCGTGGTCCGTGCTCATCCACCAGGTCGTCCAGCACGGCCGGGAGCAGCCCCACACGCACCGTGTCCTGGAGGTCGGCCTTGGCGGTGCCCGTCCGGGCCCGCAGTTCCTGCTTGAAGCGCACCATGCCCTCCTCCGCCGCCTCGCGCAGCGCTGTGGACATGCCGGGCAAGGCCGGGTCCATCAGGTTGGGGTCCAGGTAGGCGTGGACCAGGAGGAAGGTGTTGCCCTCCGCACCGAAGAGGCGCACGGCATGCTCGGCCGCGTTCAGCGCGTTGGCGCTGAGGTCGACGGGGATGAGGATCGTGGCCATGTGGAGGTGGCCGCCGGGGGCGGTGATCAGTGACCGTGGCTCTCCTGCTTGCCGCTGTCGAACAGGGCATAGCCCGTGAACACCAGCGCCAGCATCACCACGAAGCTGATGAGCCCCTTGATGTTGCCCACATCGCCCGTTTCAAGCAGGGCGAAACGGAAAGGGATGGCGAAGGCCAGGAGCCAGAGGACGATGCCGATGAGCTTCTTCGTGTTCATGCCGTTGGATGCTGGGCCAAGGTAAGCAGGCGGCCCGGAACCTGGGTGATGGGGGTCAGTTGCGGGCCAGTTGCTCCAGGCGGCGCATGTCCTTCAGCTGGATGTCGCGGCCCTGCAGGCTGATGAGCCCGTCGTCGCGCAGGTCGCTCAGGGTGCGGATCAGCGATTCGGTGGCCGTGCCCACGATGGTGGCGAGGTCCTCCCGGCTGATGCGCAGGCCCAGCTCGTTGCTGTTGGCGCCGCTGTACCGGTCGCGCAGGCGAAGCAGGGCCTGGGCCACCCGCTGGCGCACGCTGGCGTAGGCCAGCTCCAGCAGCTGCTCCTCCTTCTCCTTCACCTCGCGGGTGAGCATCTTGATGAAGCGGATGGATACGTCGCGGTCGCGGTAGAGCAGGCTCAGCAGATCGTCCTTGGGGATCACCGCCACCTCGATGGGCTCCAGGGCCTCGGCGCTCTCGGCCGAACGCCCGCCCTCCAGCACGGCCATGTAGCCGACGAAGTCGCCCGGACCGTACAGGCCGGTCACCAGCTCCTTGCCGTCGTTGTTCATCTTGAAGGTGCGCACCTTCCCCGTGTGGATGAAGTAGATGTGCCGCATCTCGTCGCCCTCATAGAACAGGGGTTCCTTCTTGGCGAAGGTGCGGGTCTTGCGGTCCTTCGCGATGTCCTTCAGCCCCTCCAGGCCGCTGGCATGGTCCAGGAAGTGCTCGAGCCCCGAGAGGCTCTGGTCGAAGCCCTTGCGGAACACGTGGCTGCGCTTGAGCCTGCCCTCCACGGCGTTGAGCAGTTCGCTCTCCTCGAAAGGCTTGGTGAGGTAGTCGTCGGCGCCCAGCTCCATGCCGCGGCGCACATCGCTGCGCTCGGCCTTGGCGCTCAGGAAGATGAAGGGCACTTCGGAGGTGGCGGGGGTCTTGGAGAGCATGTGCAGCACGCCGTAGCCGTCGAGCTCCGGCATCATGATGTCGCACAGGATGAGGTCGGGCGGCTCCTTCTTGGCGATCTCCACGCCCTTGCGCCCGTTCTCGGCGCGCAGCACGCGATAGTCCGCCAGTTCCAGGATCTCCGCGATGTTGTCGCGCATGTCCGCATCGTCCTCGATCAACAGGATGGTCTTCATGCCAGGGGGGCTTCGTCAGGGTTGGAGGGAGGTTCCAGGTGGGCGGGGAGCGTGACGGTGAAGGTGGTGCCTTCGCCCACGCGGCTGTGGAAGCGGATGTCGCCCTTCATCAGCTCCAGGTATTTGCGTACGATGTTGAGGCCGAGGCCGGTGCCCTGCACGTTCACCACGTTGCCGGCCCGGAAGAAGCGCTCGAAGAGGTGCTCCTGGTCCTCGGCCGGGATGCCCATGCCGCGGTCGCGCACCTCCAGGTGGAGCACGTCGTCCATGCAGCGCGTCACCAGGTGGATCGGGGCGCCCTCGGGGCTGTACTTGATGGCGTTGGTGACCAGGTTGCGCACCACGTTGGAGAGCATCTGGCGGTCCTGCTGCAGCTGGCTGGGGCCGCCTTCGTGGTCGAACATCAGCTCCTGCCCGGGCCGCGCCATGGGGCGCAGCTCCTCGAGCAGGTCGATGCACAGGTGCACGATGTCGAAAGGGGTGGGGTTGACCGTGGTGCGGCCCTGCTCCAGCTTGTCGAGGGAGAGGAAGTCGTTGAGGATGCCGGTGAGCTCGCGCACCTTGTTGCGGATGCGCACCACGTGGCGCTCGACCTTGTCGGTGGCGGGGCCCTCGGCGTAGCGCGCGATCAGGTCCACCGAGCCCATGATGGTGGCCAGGGGCGTGCGGAACTCGTGCGAGGCCATGGACAGGAAGCGCGACTTGAGGGCGTTGAGCTCGCGCTCCTTCTCCAGGGCCTCCGCCACGCTCTGCGAGGCCGCCTCCAGCTCGCGCGTACGATCGGCCACGCGCTGCTCCAGCTCGGCGTTCATGCGGTAGAGCTCGTCCTCGGCCTGCTTGCGCAGGGTCACGTCGCTCACCAGGCCCATCACGTACCGCTGGCCGTCGAGCTCGAAGTGGTTGAGGCTCACCTCCACGGGGAACACGCTGCCGTCCTTGCGGCGGCCGAACAGCTCGCGGCCGATGCCCATGGGGCGCTTCTCGGGGTGCGACTGGTAGGCGGAGCGCTGCGTGCGGTGCCGGTTGCGGGCCGCATCGGGAATGAGCACCTCGATGGGGCTTCCTTCCAGCTCGTCCGCCGCATACCCGAACAGCTCATGCATGCGGGGGTTCAAGAGCATGATGATGCCCGAGCCGTCCACCACCACCAGGCCCTCCGCGGCCGTGCGGAACAAGAGCTCACAGATCTCGGACACCTCGGTCCTGGCCATCCGTGTGCGAAAGTGCTCCATGCGGCCAAGATACCGTGGCCGGGGGCCACGGTGGTCATGCCCCCGGGGGGCGGGTGCTGGAGCTGCCCGAGCGCTCGTCGTACACGCGCCACTTCCGCAGCGGCGGGGCGTAGAGGTTCAGGGTCATGGCCCGCCCGTCGCCCACGTTCTCGAACCGGTGGATGCTGTCGCCCCCGCCGAGGTGGCTGATCGTTGCCGGGAGCAGGGTGGTGGTGCGCACCAGCTCCGGCCGGCCACCGGCATCGAGCCGGAAGCGTTCCTCCACCACCTCGCCGAGCACCGGACGCACGTAGGCGTGGGCGCTGTCGTAGTCGTGGATGGAGGTGCGCTGCCCGGGGCTGAAGCAGATGAGCAGCAGCTCGTAGCCCGGCCGCTGCGCCAGGATGTTGCGGGTGTAGTGCTTGGGATGCCAGATGGCATGCGGCTCCAGCTCCGCCACGGGCACCTCCAGGGTGCGCAGGATCTCCAGGTAGCCTTCGCCACCGGAGCCGCCGTCCAAGGCCCGGATGAGGGCCTGGAGGTGTTCGCCGCGCTTGGTGCTGTTCATGCCGGATCGAGCGGTGCGCCATGCGAAGGGCACACCATAGCGGGCGAACGTACCGGGTGCGGAACGACCGTTGGATGACATTGGTCAGTATCCGATCCCGTTCCGTCCCTGTGGACCGCCGTGGCGTGTAGAGATCTGATGACAACGGGCCGTTCCGTGGGGCGGAAAAGGACGAGGGCCGCATCGGCGGCCCTCGAAGTTCTCATGGCGCAATGGCCCAGGCTCACATCCAGCGCGTGGCCCAAGTGTAGAAGTCGTGCTTCAGTTCGCTGTACAGCTTCTCGAAGGTCTCGAAGCGGTCGCGCAGGCCCGCGTGGTCCTTGTACAGGCGGTGCTCGATGGCGATGGGGCGCTCCTTGCTCTCCTTCTCCAGGAAGTTCTCGTGCTCCTTGATGTCGTGGCGCAGTTCGTCGATCACCTCGTTCTCGCGGATGTACTGGTTCTGGAAGTGCTCCAGTTCGGCCATCACCTCGGGCTTGTTGTTGCGGCGCACGATGTCCTCCATGCGGCGCTCGAAGATGACGATCTCGTCCTTGTAGAAGCGCAGGGCGTTGAGCCACATCTGGTGGTCGAAGTGGAGCTCGTCGATGTGCTTGTGCGTCTGCGGCTGGGTGGCTGTGTGGCTCATGGGATGTTCCGTATTGCTGAAAAGGTACGGAACGAAACTACGACGCCCCTTCCGGGGCGCCGCATGATGATCGTCACGTTCGGAACCGTCCTCAGGGACGCTTGTCCACGGGGACGTAATCGCGCTTGGTGGCGCCGGTGTAGATCTGGCGCGGGCGGCCGATGGGCTCCTTGTTCTCCACCATCTCCTTCCACTGCGCGATCCAGCCGGGCAGGCGGCCCAGGGCGAACATCACGGTGAACATGCGGGTGGGGATGCCGATGGCGCGGTAGATGATGCCGCTGTAGAAGTCGACGTTCGGGTAAAGCTTGCGGCTCACGAAGTAGTCGTCCTTCAGGGCGATCTCCTCCAGCTGCTTGGCGATGTCGAGCACGGGGTCGTTCACGCCGAGCTTGCCCAGCACATCGTCGCAGGCCTTCTTGATGATGCGGGCGCGCGGGTCGAAGTTCTTGTACACGCGGTGCCCGAAGCCGAACAGGCGGAAGGGGTCGTTCTTGTCCTTGGCCTTGTCCACCCACTTCTGGATGTCGCCACCGTCGTTGCGGATGGTCTCGAGCATCTCGATCACCTCCTGGTTGGCGCCGCCGTGCAGCGGTCCCCACAGGGCGGCGATGCCGGCGCTCACGGCGCTGTACAGGTTGGCCTGGCTGCTGCCCACCATGCGCACCGTGCTGGCGCTGCAGTTCTGCTCGTGGTCGGCGTGCAGGATCAGCAGGGTGTTCAGCGCGTTGGCCACCACCGGGTCCACCTTGTAGTCCTCGGTGGGCAGCGCGAACATCATGTGCAGGAAGTTCTCGACGTACCCGAGCTTGTTGTTCGGGTACATGTAGGGGTGCCCCAGGTTGTTCTTGTAGCTGATCGCGGCCAGCGTGGGCATCTTGGCGATCAGGCGGAAGATCGTGCGCTCCACGTCCTTGCTGGGGCGGTGCGGGTCCTGGCTCTTGGGGTAGAAGGTGCTCAGCGAGTTCACCATCGCGCTCAGGATCCCCATGGGGTGCGCGTTGTTGGGGAAGAACTCGAAGAAGCGCTTCATGTCCTCGTGCACCAGCGAGTGGTACCGGATGTTGCCGGTGAACTCCTCCAGCTGGCGCTTGTTGGGCAGGTCGCCGTATAGCAGCAGGTAGGCCACCTCCAGGAACGAGGCCTTCTCGGCGAGCTGCTCGATCGGGTAGCCGCGGTAGTGCAGGATGCCCTCCTCGCCATCGAGGAAGGTGATGGCGCTCTTGGTGGCGCCGGTGTTCTTGTAGCCGAGGTCCAGGGTGATGTACCCCGTATCGTCGCGCAGCTTGCTGATGTCGATGGCCTTTTCGCCTTCGCTCCCCACGATCACGGGGAACTCGTAGGTCTTGCCGTCCAGGATGATCTGCGCCGTTTTGCTCATGACTTCACCGGTGCTGCGTAGGAGGTGGATTTTTCGCGGGCGCTAATTTAACGGGGAACCGACCCCGAGGGTTCGCCGACGGAAAAAAGGAACGCCCCCGGGGATCCGGAGGCGTTCCTGGGCTGCGGCGGGTGCCGCCTACTCGTTGTGCGTGGGCACTTCCTGGCTGCCGGAGGCCGCGCGTTTCGCCTTGGCCTCCTTGCGCTTCTGTTCGCGCAGGGTCATCATCTTGCTGTACTGCTCGGCGGTGAGCACCAGCTTCAGTTCCTCGTCCCGCTTGTCGCGGAGGGCCTTTCCCTGCTCCTTCATCACCTCCTTGTCCTGGCCGCTGGCCTTCAGGTCCGCCAGCACATCGACGTAGCGCAGGTTGATGTCGCCCACTTTGGCGCTCTGCTCGGCCGTAAGGCCCAGCTCCTGGGTCATGCGCTCGGTGTGGCGCTTGGCGCGCTCCTCGGGCGTCTTCTGCTCCTTGCCCGGCTTGCCCTGGGCCACGGCCAGCGGGGCGATCAGGATGCCCGCGGCCAGTACGATCTGCTTGATCACGCTGTTCATGGTCGGTGTTTGTTGGTGTTAGGACGTCGAATACCGTGCCGGGTTTGATCGGTCGCTCGCCAACCTGCCGTACAGGGCCGACCCCTGGAACTCGCCGTTCCACAGGTAGTTCTCGCGCTGCACGCCCTCCAGGGTGAAGCCGTGGCGCTCCAGCAGCTGGCGCGAGCGCTGGTTGCGGGGCTCGGTGATGGCCTCCACGCGGTGGAACCGCAGCCGCTCGAAGGCATGGGCCACCACGGCCTCCAGCGCCTCGCCCATGTAGCCGTGCCCCCAATGGTCGGGCGCCATCACGTAGCCCACCTCGGCGCAGTGGTGCTCGAGCTTCAGCCGGTACAGGCCGATGGTGCCGATGAGGCCCGGTCGTTCCAGATGTTCGATGCACCAGCTGAGGCCGGCGTTGGCCGCGCGGTCGGCCTCGGTGCGCGCGATCAGCGCCAGCGCATCCTTCTGCCCGTTGGAGCGCGGCCGGCCCACGTACCGCATCACCCGGGGATCGGAGCGGATGGCGTGGATGGCGGGGGCATCGCCCTCGGTGAGCTGCCGCAGCCGCAGCCGCGCCGTGGTGAGGGTGGGGAAGGTGGAGAGGTCGAGCTCAAGCATGGGACAACGACGCCAGGAACCGACGGACCGTGGCCTCGAAGGCCTCGGGCGCCTCCAGGTTGCTCAAGTGCGCCACGCGCGGGAACACGGCCAGCGCGCTGCCGGGGATGGCCAGGTGCATGGCCTCGCTGGTGGGCAGGGGCATCAGCTCGTCGCGGTCGCCGGTGCAGATGAGGGTGGGCACGCGCAGGGTGGGCAGCAGGGCGCTGCGGTCGGGGCGCAGGGCCATGCCGCGCGCGGCGGCGGCCACGGCCTCGGGGCGCTGGCGGGCCATGAGGGCCTCCACGGCCGCCGCCAGTTCGGGCCGCTCGGCGCGGGTGTCGGCGCTGAGCAGCTTGGGCACCATGCCACGGGCGATCACGGCCACGCCCTTGTCGAAGGCGTTGCGCGCGGTCTCCTCGCGGGCGGCCTTGCCCTCGGGGGTGTCGGCGGTGGCCTTGGTGTTGCACAGCAGCAGCCCGTCGAGCCGCTCGGGCCAGCGCTCGGCGAAGGCCAGGGCCACGTAGCCGCCCATGGAGAGCCCGCCGAGCACCACGCGCTCCACGCCGCGCGCATCCAGCTCCTGCTTGATGTCCTCGGCGTAGGCCTCCATGGTCAGGACCGCGGGCAGCGGGCGCCGGTCCGCGCCGAAGCCGCGCAGGTCGGGCGCGATCACGTCGGCCACATCCGCGAGCGCGGCCGCGGTGCCCTGCCACAGGGTGTTGTCCTGCGGGAAGCCGTGGAGGAGCAGGAGGGTGGGGTGGGGAGGCATTGGGGCAAGGTAGTCCGCGCGATCTTTGGGCATGCGCAACCTCCTGCTGCTGGCCGCCACCGGCCTTGCCCGCCTGCTGCACGCCACCGAGTACGAGGTGCCCGCGGGCGATGTGGGCGCCTTCTTCGCCAAGCTGCCCAAGGACGCGAGCTATGTGCGGTTCAGCGCGGCGGCGGAGTACACCAGCAACGGCGACATCGTGCTGCCGGCGGCGCGCATGCTCATCATCGATGGGCGCGGGGCCACGTTGCGGCTGGGGCCGGCCTCCAACGGTTTCACCACGCCCGTGGCAGACCAGAAGGCCGCCGCCCAGCACCTGAGCTGCCGCTACACGATCAAGGATTTCGGTGAAGTGATCGGCGGCCGCAAGGGCGTGGACCTGCAGGCCACCCTGGGCAGCGTGGTGAGCAACTGCCGCTTCAGCGGGCAGACCGAGGTGGCGGTGGACCTGCGCTTCTGCCTGATGGCCCGGCTGGAGAACCTGCTGGTGACGAACCCCGGCACCAAGGGCATCGTGCTGCGGCAGGGCGACTGGCCCGGCGCCACGGGCTTCAACAGCCAGAGCAACAGCAGCGTGGTGGCGCAATGCCGCGTGTACGCCGCCAAGACCACCACCATCGCCTTCAGCGTGCTCAACAGCGGCGGCGTGCGCATGACCGATTGCGTGAGCGAGGGCGCCCCGGTGGACCATGACCTCTTCCTTTCCGCCACCACCGATGGCAACGAGGACAAGCCCGCCGGCAACACGGTGGTGAAGTCGTTCACGCTGGAGAACTTCCACGTGGAGCACGCGGCGCGCATCGCCTCCATCCACGTGAACATGCCTTCGAAGTGCAGCGTGTCGCTCACCAACGTGTACTGGAACGGTGCGCAGCCCGCCCCCGTGATCCGCTACGTGATGGGGCAGCTGAACCTGAGCGACATCGGGTGGTGGAACAAGGACTTCCGGATCCAGACGCGGATCAGCGCGCCGCGCATCACGATCCAGCGCTGCCACAGCGCGCTCGATGTGGGCGACCCCAAGGCGAAGACCGATGCGCAGGCGGGCTGCCTGGTGCTGCAGGACGCGCTGCCCGACAACACGCAGCTGAAGCTGACCTACGTGGTGGTGCGCGACAAGGCGATGTGAAACGCTACCCGGGGATCCCCGTGGGGAAGCCATCGATGCTGTGCGCGTTCTTTTCGGCGCGATAGGCTTCCAGTCCAACATCCCCTTTGCGCGTGGCCCACTGCACCAGTTGCTCCCGGTCGGCCTCGTAGGTGTAGAGCGGAACGCCGTAGCCACAGCTCGCTTGCACGGTCCCGACATCGGCCACGATCAACTGCCGCTCGCCGGGCAATGGCGGGCCGAACAGGGGGCGAAGCTCGTTCCAGGCCTCGTGACCGGGGCGCACCACGCTGCCTGTACCGTACAGGCGCAGGATCATCGGTGGGCCTTCGAACGCACAGAACATGAAGGTGATACGCCCATCGGCCTGCAGGTGCGCCGCGGTCTCATTGCCGCTCCCCGTCAGGTCGAGGTAGGCCACCCGCGTAGGGCTGATCACCCGGAAGGTGTCCATTCCCTTCGGGGAGAGGTTCACGCGGCCTGTGGATGCCGCGGTGGCCACGAAGTACAGCCGTTGGCGGGCAATGAAACCGATCTGCCCCTCCGACAATGCTTCGGTGAGCTTGGCCATCGTTCAGCGCAACGGGATAAGGTCGAGCGGCGGGCCGCTGAGCGAGGTGGAGGTCCACTGCGCGCTGTTGAAGCCCCCGAGGCTCTGCGATTGATAGGCGCCGTACGCGTTGGTGTCGGTGTACACCACGATCTGGTGGCGCGAGGCCGCGGCGCCGAGCACATTGCCACTGAAGCTGGTGGAGGTCCACTGCGCAAGGTTGAGGTTGCCCGAACTCTGGCTCTGGTAGGCGGCATACCCGTTGGAGCTGGTGTACACCACGATCAGGTTCTTGTTGGCCTCGGCCCCCAGCACGTTGCCGCTCAAGGAGGTGCTTGTCCATTGCGCGTTGTTGAGCAGGTTGCCCGAGCTCTCGCTCTGGTAGAAGCAGTAGGCGTTGGTGGTGGTGTAGATCACGATGGTGTTCTCGCTGGCGATGGCCCCGAGCACGGTGCCGCTGAGGGAGGTGCTCGTCCATTGGGCGTTGTTCAACCCGCCCATGCTCTCGCTTTGGTAGAAGCCGTAGGCGTTGGTGCCCGTGTACACCACGATGGCGTTGCCCGCGCGGATGGTGGCGCACGCCGGTTGGCCGGGAGGGCCCTGGGCGCCGGGAGGGCCGGCCGGCCCCTGCGGACCCACGCCGCTGTTGGCCGCATGCAGCGCGTAGGGCACGCTCAGCAGCTGGCCGCCACCGTCGATGGTGTAGTTGGTGCCGCCCTGCGGGTCGGCCTCGGTGCGCAGGAAATAGGGGCCCGCGCTCCAGTCGATGGCGCTGAAGCTGCCGCTCACCACCGTGCCGCCGCCCACTTCCAGCGTGGCGAGCCCGTTGGTGTTGGTGGTGGCGGTGTGCGTTTCCACGTACACCGCGGTGCCCTGCAGGGAGCCCTGGTTCACGCTAAGGCGCAGGCCCACGGGCGCGCTGGTCACCAGCGCATCGTTGGCGTCGCGCACCACGGCCTGGTAGCTCATGCGCTGCGGGGCCTGGGCCACGAGGGAGAGGACGGTGCAGAGCGCGAGCGCGGTGAACAGGGAACGGTCCATGGGGGTCAGAGCTTGATCACGTTGAACTTGCCGAGCGGGCGTTCGCCGTCCTGCACCTCCAGGTGGTAGGTGCCCGCGGCCAGCGCCTTCAGGTCGAGGGTGGTGTCGGTGCCATCGAGCACCTTGCGCAGCACGAGCTTGCCTTCGGCCGTGTAGAGCAGGGCCTCGGCCAGCGGCGAGAGCACGGTGTTGGCGTGGATGCTCAGCTGGTCCGACGACGGGTTGGGGTAGGCGGTGAGCAGGAGCTGCCCATCGGGGCCGGGCTGCAAGGAGGTGGGGATCACCAGGTAGGGCTGCTGCACGCCCTGCTGCACGGTGCCGCCCGGGCCGCCGGCCGTGGTCCACACCGCCTGGCCGGTGGAATGGCTCACGCTGCCGCCGCTGCCAGTGGCATCACCCCCGGTGGCCACGGTGCCTTGCTGGGCCATGGCGATCAAGGAACAGGTGCACAGGGCTAGGAGGGACGTAAGGCGGTGCTGGGGCGACATCGTGGGCAAGGTAGTCCGTTACCCATGATAGACGCGGCTGGCCACGATGAGGCCGCCTGCGATCTCCAGCACCTCGCCCACGCGCAGGTCCTCCTCGCCCTCCACATGGCGCACGTACTCCATGAAGACCTGCGCATCGTCGGCGGTGAGCCTGAGCACCTCGTAGCGCAGGGTGGGCAGGCGGTCGAAGGCGTCGCGCCACCAGTCGCGCAGCGCGTCCTTGCCCTTCACCCAGCCCTGTGTCCCGGGCCTGCGCACCTTCAGCTTGGGGCTGTAGTGCGCGGCATCGTCGGCGTAGAGGGCCAGCAGGGCCTCCAGGTCGTGCGCGTTGAAGGCGGCGAACCAGCGGTGCGCGATGGCGGTGTGGGGGTGGGGCATGGGGCGAAGTTGGTGCAAAGTGCCTGCCACCGTGCGTTCGCGGCACCGCCCGGCCGCCCTGCGCGCCGTTCGTAACGATCCTCATCCTTCCGTTCCGCGCGGGCCCTTAGCTTCATTCCATCAAAACCCCATTCCCATGGAACTGCGGTCCTTGATCATCCGGTGGGCGCCGCGCGTGCTGGCCATCGCGTTCACCCTCTTCATCAGCCTCTTCGCGCTCGATGCGTTCGAGGGGCAGGCGGGCTTCCGCGAGAAGGCCGTGGCGCTGCTCATGCACCTGCTGCCCTCCTTCATCTGCGTGGCCGCAATCGCCCTGGCCTGGCGCCGCGAATGGCTGGGCGCGCTGCTCTTCGGGGCGCTGGCCGTGTACTATGCCGTAAGCGCCTGGGGGCATCCCAGCTGGGTGTTCCTGATCGCCGGCCCCATGCTGCTGGTGGCGGTGTCGTACACCGTGGCGTGGGTGAGCCGCCGATCGCTCACGGCCTGAGCTTACCGTACCTTACCCTACCACACCCCTCGTTCATGCGCCGGCTCTTTTCCACCGCCCTGCTTGCAGCCACCGTGCTTTCCTCCGCAGCCCAGGAGGATGTTCCACCGCCGCCGCCTCCGCCGCCAGCGGGTGAAGTGCCCGTGCAGACCGTGCAGGCACCCGTGACCATCGCGGAGGAGCACCCGGTGTACCCCGGTGGCGACGCGGGCCTCAACAAGGCGCTCGTGGCCAACCTCAAGTACCCGAAGGATGCGCTGGAGGCGGGCCTCAGCGGCACCGTGTACGTGCAGTACGTGGTGGGGGTGGACGGCGCGGTGCGCGATGTGAAGGTGAAGCGCGGCGTGCATCCCTTGCTGGACAAGGCCGCGGTGAAGGCCGTGCAGGCGCTGCCGCCCTACAGTTCGCCCGCGAAGAACGGCGGTGTGCCGGTGCCCTACCAGCTGGTGCTGCCGGTGCGCTTCAAGCCCGAGTGATCACACCTTCACGAACCTGCCGGTGAACCGGCGACCGGCCGCGATGGCCAGGTAGGTGTACGTGCCCGCAGGCAGTGTGCCCAGTTGCAGGTCGATACGCGCACCGTTGTGCCCCTGGAGCTCCAGCACGGTGGCCCCGCGTGCGTTGAACACGAGCAGATCCACGGAGGCGGAGTTCGGGAGGTTCAGGAGCAGGGTGGCCTCGTTGCGCACCGGGCTCGGGAAGAAGCGTTGGTCGCTGGTGGTGAGCTGGTCGAAGTCGACGAGCTTCACCGAGCTGTAGCCGTCGAAGCCGAGCTTCACACGGTAGTGCACGGTGCTGAGCTCCGGGGGCGCCTCGTCCGTCCAGCTGTAGCTCTTGGGCACGTTGGGGTCGCCGCAGAGCCCGCCGATGCCGTGCACGGTGGTGAACGATACCCCGTCGGTGCTGCGCTCCACGGCCTGGCCGTCGCAGGTGCTGCCGCCCTGGATGGTCCAGTCGATGCGGATGGCGCCATCGAGCTCGGTAAGGGTGTAGGCGGAGAGGAAGGGGTGCTCCTGGGCGGAGAGGGTGAGGGGCAGAAGCAGAAGCAGGAGCAAGCACAAGTAAAGCGCGGTACGCAACATGCTGTTCCAACGGAGCGACCTGCGGCGCATTGTGGTGCGTGATCAATCGGCCATGGCCGCCTGGATCATCTGCCAGGCCCCGAAGATGATGGCGCCCCAGGCCACCACGTAGCTGCCGCCACCGCTGCGGCTGGCCGCGGCATAGGTGAAGATCGTCACCAGGCAGCCGCCACCGCACCACAGGGCACCGGCGATCATCTTCTTGCGCACCTGTTTGCGCTTGGCCTCGCCCACCATCTCCTCCACCTTGTACACGAGCTTGATGGCCTCGCCCTTGTCCATGCCGGCGGCGGCCAGCCCGTCGATCACCGCCGCAGGGCGCTTGCCGCGGGCCAGTTCGTTCGCAATGCCGTTCACCACGGCCTGGGCCTGGGCGTCGGGGGTGGGGGTGTTCTCCATGGGTGTGCGGTGTTCCGCCAAGGTAGACGAACGGCGCATGCGGCGTGGGTGCCTGGCGTGCGTATACTGGGCATCATGGACCTGACGGAACTCCTGTCGATCGCGAAGTTCCAAGTGGGCGATGTGGTGCTCAAGTTCGGCGAGCCGCACCGTGTGGTGGCACGCTACTACAGCCGCTCGCGCCAGAACGTGGTGTACGACCTGCAGCCCTTGCACGACCTGCATGCCCGCATCGATCCCAAGGTGGGGCAGGGCCTGCTGCGGCCTGTGCCCAAGCCCAGCGACGAGCCCGAGCCCACAGGCCCCATCGATCCCTCGTGGGATGATTGAGGGGGCAGCCCTGGTCGAGCTGTCATCACGAGCAGAGCGAAGGATCTATCACCACCGCGAAGAGGGCTGCCTGGGCAGCGATCAATTGGAGATGCTTCGTTCCTCAGCATGACAGCAGTGGGGCAGCCCATACCGTGCTGTCATCCTGGGCAGAGCGAAGGATCTATCAGCACCGAGAGGAGGGCTGCCTGGGCAGCGAT
The DNA here is from genome assembly GCA_016788485.1 of Flavobacteriales bacterium. Taxonomy (GTDB): domain Bacteria; phylum Bacteroidota; class Bacteroidia; order Flavobacteriales_F; family PHOS-HE28; genus PHOS-HE28. Next base: position 5,520 of record JAEUSV010000004.1, on the reverse strand, counting down.
CAATTGGAGATGCTTCGTGCCTCAGCATGACAGCAGTGGTGCAGCCCATACCGCGCTGTCATCCTGAGTCCCGAGACTTCGGGACGAAGGATCTATCAGCACCGCGAAGAGGGCTGCCTGGGCAGTGATCGATTGGAGATGCTTCGTGCCTCAGCATGACAATCCCGGGAGCAGCCCTTAATGCCCCTCCTCCCCGGGCACGTGGCGCGCGCGGCGGATCTCGTCCCAGTAGCGGTGGTGCATGCGGCGCGCGAGGCCCAGCAGGTCCTCTTGGCGCATGCGCTCGCCGTGCAGCTGGATCGGGCGGCGCTCCTCGAACACGCGACCCTGCTCATCCACGGTGTAGATGCCCGCATAGCGCGGCAGCTGGATCCGCGGCTCCAGGCGGTACACCTCGCAGGGCATGGCGAAGCAGAAGTAGTTGGGCCGGCGGCACTGCACTTCGCCCGCCCGCTGGCGCGCCGCCTCGTAAGCCTCGGCCGTGGTGAGCGCCACACCCTCCTCCTTCACCAGGAAGCTGCCGTTCATGAGCATGCCCTGGCTGTGCTTGGGCTTCAGCAGGTCGTTCTTCAGGTCGTTGCGGCTCACCTTGATCTCGATCTCGCACGCGTAGCCCTCGGGCGTCACCGTCAGCAGGTCGCTCTCCCACGCGTACAGCATGGCGTTGGGCGTGATCCACTCGTGCCGCAGCCCCGCCGCGTACAGGCGCATGTGCCAGGCGATGTCGGGGGCTGTAAGGGACATGCAGCGAAGATGGGGGGGACGGGGGCATTCCTGGAAGACGGTTGCTCACCATCGCCAGGCATCGACCTGCCCACTTCAACTGTGCGGATCACCGGTTCGTCGTCAGCGAGCGTTCCACGCGCAATGCCCCTTGTACCTTTGATGTGAATAGACCGCTCCAATACCGTCGGGAACGGAACGTGTGGAAGCACGCGCACGGTGCATCCACCCCACCCGATCCTTGTGATCCACCAGCCTCCCTGCCATGGCACGCCTCTTCCGCACCTTGTCGCTCGTTCTGTTCCTGGGCCTCGCCCTTGGCATCACGCTCACGGGCTGCAAGCACGAGCCGCCCGCCACGCCCGCCGGCTCATCCTCGGATGATAACGGCGGGGATGACGATGGGGATGATGACGATGGCTTCACCGCGCCGGACTCGGTGTTGGTGAACTAAGCGCGGGCCGCGGTAACCCACCGGGCCTGGCGCTCCTGCGTACATGCGTAGGCCGCGCCCTCAGTCGCGCACCGGGCGCGGGTGCCACGCGCGCTGGTCCTCCTTATGTGCGTCAGGGGGCTTGGAAGTTGGGCGGAACGTGCCTCCCGACGGTCATGAGGGGGCGTCGGTTCACTGCTTGATGAAGCGCGCTCGGAGCATCCCGCCGGCCGAACGCCCCTCCACCATGTAGGCGCCACAGGGCAGGTCGCTCACGTTGGTGGTCGCGCTACCCTCGGCGATCCTCACCGTCCTCACCATTCTACCGTCCGCTCCTCGGATCACCAGCATGTCCAGGTCCGGGTCGGATGCGCGGATGTGGAGCAGGTCGCTCGTGGGCACGGGATGCAGCGCAAGGGTGGTGGCCGTGTGCTGCGCCAGCCCGGTGCTCGTCGTCAGCACCACCGTGGCCTCATTGGTGATCACCGGTGGGTTCAGGTCGAAGACGATTCCGGCGCTGTTGGTAATGGCCGTGCCGGGCATCAGCGGTGCCTGTGGCCTGATGTGGAACCGGACGGCACCGTGGCTCTTCCTTTCGTTGGTGGAGCTATCGGGCAGGTTGATGGAGTTGAACTGCCACTCCACCACACGCCCGGGCTTGAACCGCACGGTGAACGGGTGCGACCCCACCCCCTGCACGAAGGTGCTCATGTCCACATCGGGGCTCAGCGTATCCGTCACCGTCACCTGATAGGCGGGGGCGGTACCGGTGTTCTGGAAGCGGATGGTGTAGGTGAGCATGGTGTCCTGGCCGATCACGAAATCGGTGCTGCCGGAGCCTCCATCCGTGGTGACCAGGATGTCGTTCGGGTCGAGGCTGTTCACGACCTCGGCGGACATGCCGGCGCTGTTGTTGGCCAGGTCCACATCGCTGGGGTGGGTCACCGTGGCGGCATACGGGAGCACGGTGCCGGTGAGGCCCGGGTCCGGCGGTACGCTCAGCCACAGCATGATGTTGCGCGATCCCTGCGGGGCGATCGGGGGAAGGACCCAGGTGAGCGAGCCGCTTGCGCTCGTGGACGGGTAGGGCAGCGCATCCACAAAGCCGAGCAGGGGGGCGAAGGTCAATGTCACTTGGGCGTTCTGGCACACCGCACCGCCCAGGTTGCGCACGTTCAGGTACACGCCGTGGTCCATGCCGGGCCTTGGCGTTCCGGTCATTCCCAGCAGCTGCAGGTCGATCAGCGGCGGAAGCGTATCGATGATGGGGAGGAGCACCACACTGTCGGCCGGCACGGTGAAGGGCACGGAGAGCGTTTGCCCGCAGGCCGGTGCGGCATACGGCTCCGTGGGCACCTCCAGCGTGTAGGCGCCCGGCGCCAGCTCGCGGGTGAAGGCGCCGGTGGCGCCCGTGATCACATCGATGCCGCCGGGCTCGATCGTCATGGTGCGGAACGCCATACCTGGATCGGCCCCGTGGGAACAGTCGCCCGTGTTCTCGAAGAACCGGTCGCCGATCACCAACCCGTTGCCCTGCGTGCCTATCGCGCTGCTGCCGTAGAAGGAACCGGTGCGGTCGAACCCGTTCAAGGAAACGAAGAAGGAACTGTTGTTGGCATAGGTCCAGCCATCGTTCACCAGCTGGAACTCCGAGAGGTCGGTGCTGTTCGCCACCGGTATGCGCACCACCACCACCTCCTCGCTCCCCGACCAAGGGCAGCCGGCGTTCACCAGGTTCTGCAGGTAATCACCGAAGTAGCTCGCGTAGCGGTGGTTGCCCGAGACCACCGTTTGGACCTGGCCGATGGGCAGTCCCAAGGGGCAGGTGGCCTCCTCCTGCCCCAAGGTGGCCGCGGAACCGGCCGGCCAGCGCAGGGTGAACTGCAGGCTCACCAGGCCGCCGAACGGGCCGTGCGGCAGAATGCGAACGGTGAGCGTGTCGGGGGTGTCCGTGAAGAGCCCGATATCCACGATCGGCAATTGCGCCCGCAGGCTGTTCGCGGCAAGCAGCAGGGCGAGTATGAGGTATCGGCGCATGCGTGGTCGGATCGGATCGTGTTTCCACTGGGCGGCCCTTGCAAATTCGTGCCGGCCGGCCGAATGAACGACGAGCCGCAGGATGGATGGTTGCCCTTCGCGCACCCAATGGGGCAGGTCCCCTGTGCGGTCGCGTAGGCCGCGTCCTCAGTCGCGCCCCGGGCGCGGGTGCCACGCGCGCTGCTCCTCCACATGCGCGCGGTAGGGGGCGTGCAAGGTGCGCAGCGCCTGTTCGGTGCCCCAGGCGTACAACACCAGGCTCAGCAGGAAGAGGATGAACATGGCCAGGGGCAGCATGGCCTCGCTGTCGCCGGTCCAGGTGCGCCAGGCGGGCAGGTCCACCAGCCACTTGTTCACGCACAGGATGCCCGTGAGCCCTGCGGCGAACACGTTGGCCCCGAAGAGCACCACGCGCCACGAACGGGCCAGCGCCTCCGCGGGGCATTGCGGCCACAGCAGCCAGCGGCGGAACAGCCGCAGGAAGGCCAGCAGCCCCATGGCCACCAGCAGCAGCAGCGTGCGGCCGAAGGGGTTGAACTCGCTGCGCAACATGCTTCCTCAGGGTCAGTGGGCCATCGTCGATCGCCGGGCGCCCGCCCTTACTTCAGCAGGTACTCGCGCATGAACGCGATCGTCGCGTAGAACTGGAAGTCGGTGTTGTCCTTCTTGCGGAAACCGTGGCCTTCGTCGTTGGCCATCAGGAACCACACCGTGCCGCCGCCCTGCTTGATGCGGTCCTTCATCTGGATCGCCTCCGAGGCGGGCACGCGCGGGTCGTTGCCGCCCTGCACGATGAAAAGGGGCTTCTTGATCTCGGCGGTGTGGTTCAGCGGGGCGATGCTGTCCTGGAAGGCGGCCATCCTGGGGTCGCGCTCGTCGCCGTACTCCACGCGGCGCAGGTCGCGGCGGTAGTCCTCGGTGTTCTTCAGGAAGGTGGTGAAGTGCGAGATGCCCACCACATCGAGCGCGCAGCGGATGCGGTCGCTGTAGTGGAAGGCGCAGGCCAGCGTCATGTACCCGCCGTAGCTGCCGCCCGTCACCATCACGCGGTCCGCGTCCAGGTCGGGCTGCTTCGCGATCCAGTCGAGCAACGCGCCGATGTCCTTCACGCTGTTCTCGCGCAGGTAGCCGTTGTCCAGGTCCAGGAAGGTCTTGCCGTAGCCGCTGCTGCCGCGCACGTTGGGGAAGATCAGCGCCACGCCCAGCTCGTTGAGGAAGTAGTTGTTGCGCCCCAGGAAACCGGGGGTGAACTGCCCTTCCGGACCGCCGTGGATGTTGATGACCACGGGGCGCTTGCCGGTGAAGGTCGCGGGCGGACGGTACAGGTAACCGCTGATGGCGAGCTGGTCGAACGAGGGCCAGGTGATGAGCTCGGGCGCTTGGAGCGCGCTGCCGTCCATGCCGCCCAGCTCGCTCTCGGTCCAGCGGGTGAGCTTGCCGGTGCTGCGCTCGTAGGCGTACACGTCGCTGGTGCTGGCGTGGCTGGCCATGGTAAGGCCCAGGGTGTGGCCATCGCGCGTCCACCGCAGGCCGCCCACCTGGCCCAGGGGCAGGCCGCGCACGGGCTCGTACTTGCCCGTAGCGGTGGTGAGGATGTAGGCCTTCGAGGCGCCGTTCTCGTTGGTGGTGAAGGCGAGGTACGCGCCGTCGTCACTCATCTCCGTGCCGCTCACGTCCCAGGGGATGTCGGCGGTGAGGGTCTTCAGCTTGCCGCTGGCCAGCTCGTACAGGCACAGGCGGTTGAACTCGCTGCCGCTGTTGCTCAGCAGGTACAGGCCCTTGCCATCGGTGGTGAAGGCCACCGCGCGGTAGGTCGTGCGCTCGTCGGCCTTGGGCAGCAGGCGCGTCTTCACCCCGGTGCGCAGGTCGAGCAGGTAAATGCGGCTCTCGTTCACGCTGAGGCCCTCGGTGAGCACCAGTTGCTGGTCATCGGGGCTCCAATCGCTCACGCCCCAGCCGCCGCCCACGTTCTCCGCTACCACCTTGTCGGTGGCAGGGTCCAGCGGGTCCATCACGCGGATGTCGCGGTCCTTGCCGTTGCGCGCGGTGCTGGCGTAGGCGATGCGGTCCTTGGCGCGGCTCCACACCATGCCGCCGTTCTGCGAGCGCTTGCCGTCGGTGAGCAGCGTGGTCCTTCCGTTGGCCACATCGAAGCGGTACAGCTGCGCGAACTCGTTGCCGCCCACGTCCTTGGTGAAGAGGAAGTAGCGGCCCTCCTTGGGCTCGAAGCTGGCGCCGCCCACGGGCTCCTCGAAGAAGGTGAGCTGCCTGCGGTCGCCCCCGGGGAACTTCACGTAGTGGAACTGGTTGCTGTTGCCGAAGCGGGT
>JAEUSV010000161.1 GCA_016788485.1 Flavobacteriales bacterium | reverse complement strand
CCGCGTGGCGCAGGGCGTGGTGGACGCCTACAAGAACATCGGCGACATCAAGGTGCCGATCATCGTGCGCCTGCAGGGCACCAACGCCGAGGAGGCCAAGAAGCTGATCGACGCCAGCGGCCTGAAGGTGCTGAGCGCCGTTGCGCTGCAGGAGGCCGCCGATCGCGTGAAGGAGGTGCTGGCCTGATCCCGCGCACAAAAACGAACACGACGAACGCCCGGGGCCCTGCTCCGGGCGTTCCCGTTCACCCCACCAGCCTGCGGATGATCTCGCGCACCGGTTCCACCGCCCGGGTGTGCTGGATGCTCGGCCCCGCCACCCACACGGTCCGGTAGGTCACCTGTTGGGCGGCCTTCTCCGTGGCCTTCATGCCGATGTGGAAGCGCAGCATCTTCACCCACTTCTTCAGGCGCTTGTTCCGGTTCAGCAGCCGCTCCAGCCAGGGGCTGCGCGTGCCCACCTTCCGCACGTACGGCGTGTTGATCACCGTGCACGGCGTGCCGCTGATGCGCTCGGTCATCACGATGTCCTGCGCGCCGTACTGCACGCAGGCCAGCTTGTACTCCTCCGTGATCGGCGCCTCCACCGAGGCGATGAAGGGGCTGCCCACCGACACGCCCTCGGCGCCATGGCCCAGCATCCGGTCCATCTCCGCCTTGGTGCCCACGCCACCGGCCGAGATCACGGGGATGCGGCAGTTCTTCTTCAGCAGGTCGATGAGCTCCTGGGGCGACAGCTGTCCGCGGTGACCGCCGGCCTCGTTGTTCACCGCGATGAGCGCGTCGGCCCCCAGGGCCTCCACTTTCTGTGCGAAGCGCAGGTCCGTCACATCGCAGAACACCTTGATGCCCGCCTGGTGCGCCGCCTTGATCGTGGCCTCGGGACTGCCCAGCGAGGTGATGATGAAGTCGCAGCCTTCCTCGCAAAGCGCCTTCAGCTGCCCGGCCGCCTTGGGGTTGCTCTTGTTCACGATCAGGTTGAAGCCGTAGGCCCCCTTCCCGAACGAGGCCTTCGCGGCCTTCAGCTCGCGGCAGGCCGCCCGCAGCTCGTCCAGTGTGCGGTAGTTGAGCGCGGGGATGCAGCCCGCCACGCCACAGCGCATGCCCTCCTTCACCATGGCCACGTTGCTCACCAGGAACATGGGGGCCATGATCAGGGGATGCTCGATGCCGAGCTGGTCGGTGAGGCGGGTGCGCATGGCCGCCAAGATACCCGGGTCGCCTCCTCCAGGAGCCACGCCCTTTGCTCGGGTACGACCCGACCACGAACCCTCGCAACGTTCATTCCCGCACCGCCATGCCGTTGTGCATGAAGCTGCGCACCTTGTCCGCATCACCCACGAGCCACAGGAGGTCGTCCTGTTGGATGACGGTGGCCCCGTCGGGGTTGGGGATGCGCAGCGTTTCACGCTCCAGCCCGGTGACCAGCGCACTGCCCACCTCGCGGATGCCGCTGTTGCGGATGGTCCGGCCGATCAACGGTGATCGGGGAAGCACACGGTACTTCAACAGCTTCATCTCACACCGCTCGGGGGTGGGCATCCCGCTTTCCGCCGGAAGCTGTTGGAGCGCTGCACCTGCAGTGGCCAGTTGCTCGTCCGTGCCAATGAGCACGAGGTTGTCGCCGGGCAGGAGCCGTTCCTCGCGGCCGGGTACTTGGATCGTCCGGTCGCCGCGTTCGATCAGGGCGATGTTCACGCCGTGCCGTTCGCGCAAGGCGAGTTCCTGCAAGGTGCGCCCCACGACCACGGATGTGCCAGGAACCTCCACCTCGGCCAGGTGCAGGTCCCACGGCGCCAGCTCCGGACGTTCGCGACGCTTCTCGCGCTGGTGGTAGTTGATGAGAAAGTGCTTCTCGAGCCGTTGGTAGAAGGCATGCATGCCACGCCGGAAGAGCAGCACCGCCAGCACCATCAGCACCACGGCGGCCAGCAGGCCCGGCCCGGCACCGAAGAAGCGGTTCACCAACAGGGTGAGCACCACCACGCCCGCCACCACGCGCACACCCTCGATCATCACCAACGGGCCGCGCAGCTCGCGCTTGTTGAGCCACAGGTGCCGGTACGCGGCACGCTGGATGCGCCGCACGGACATGAGCCACACCACCGGAACGAGCGCCACCAGGGTGATGAGCCCCGCCGCCAAGGCCCCCCGCTTCGCACCATGGGTGGCTGCGAAGCGGGGCAGGAGCTGCTGTTCACCGAGCAGGATCATGGCCAGAGCCAGCAGGCCCAGCACCGCCACGTTCAGCGCATAGGCCCCCAGCAGCTTGCGCCAGTCGCTCGTTACCTGCACCTGGTCGGCCTGCCGTCCGTAGCGGTCCAACGCCGCCACCCAGGCCTTGGGCAGCGCGCGTTCCAGCCAGGCGGCCACGCCCTCGGAGCCGCGGATCATGTAAGGGGTGCCGAAGGTGGTGAGCACCGATACGGCCACGGCGATGGGGTAGAGCTTGGGGCTGGTGACGCCGAGCGTAAGGCCGAGCGTGGCGATGATGAAGGAGAACTCACCGATCTGTGACAGGCTCATGCCCGCCTGCACGGCGCGCTTCAACGGCTGACCGGCGAGCAGCGCGCCCGCGCCGCTGCTGAGGGGCTGCCCCACCATCGTCACCAGGCTGATGAGCAGTACCGGTCCCCATTCCGTGCGCAGCACCTGCGGGTCGATGAGCATGCCCACCGATACGAAGAAGATGGCGCCGAAGAGGTCCTTCACCGGCCGGGTGAGGTGCTCGATGCGTTCGGCGAGGAAGGTCTCGGCCAGCACCGAGCCCATGATGAAGGCGCCGAGCGCAGCGCTGAAACCGGCGGCCACCGCCAGGCTGGCCATCGCCAGGCAGAGCGCCACGCTCACCACCAGCAGGGTCTCATCGTTCAGCAGACGGCGAGTGCGGTTGAACAGGGTGGGGATGAGGAAGATGCCGCCGCCGAACCAGAGCGCCAGGTAGAGGGCCAGCTTGCCCAGCTCGAGGAAGAGGGCCGTGCCCGCGAACTGCCGGCCCACGGCCACGGTGCTCAACAGCACGAGCAGCAGGATCGCCACCAGGTCCTCGATCACCAGTGCGCCCACCACCAAACGCGCGAACCCCCGTGTCTTCAGCCCCAGCTCGTCGAAGGCGCGCACGATGATGGTGGTGGAGCTGATGGAGAGGATGCCGCCGAGGAACACGCTGTCCATGCCGCTCCACCCCATCAACTGCCCGGTGGCATAGCCCGCGCCCAGCATGAAGAGCACCGTGGTGATGGCGGTGACGGCCGCCGCGCCGCCCACCTGCACAAGCTTCTTGAAGCTGAACTCCAATCCCAGCCCGAAGAGCAGGAAGATCACCCCGATCTCGGACCACGTGCGGATGTTGGCCTCGTCGGTCACCGTGGGCATGAACTTCACGTGCGGGCCGACCAGGAAGCCGGCCACGATGTAACCCAGCACCAACGGCTGCCGGATGCGCTTGAACACCAGGGTGGTCACCGCCGCCACGGAGAGGATGAGGCCGAGGTCGACGATGAGCGGTGGCAGATGGCTCATGGGGTTCAAGATACCTCCGCGCATCTGCAGCGTCGATCGCGCATCTTCGCCGCCGCCATGAACATCCTCCTGCTCCACGGCGCGCTCGGCACCAAGCGCCAGCTGGGCTACCTCGCCGACAGCCTCGACCACGCCACCTGCCGCAGCATCACCTTCACCGGCCACGGGGAGAGCCCGGTGCCCGAGGAGGGGCTGAGCTTCGCGCTCTTCCTGGCCGACATCGACGCGGCCGTGCAGCGCATGGAAGGACCGGTGCACCTGTTCGGCTACAGCATGGGCGGCTATGCGGCGCTGCTGTGGGCGGCCCGCAACCCCGGTCGCGCGGCCTCCGTCACCACGCTCGGCACCAAGCTGGTGTGGACGCCCGAAGGCCTGCAGAAGGAACTGAGGAAGCTCGACCCGGCGGTGATGGAGGAGAAGGTGCCGGAGTTCGCCCTGGGCCTCGCCGCCGTGCACGGTCCCGAGCGCTGGAAGGAGCTGGTGAAGCGCACCGCCGACCTCATGACCGGCCTGGCCGCGCAACCCCTGCTCACCGATGAGGTGCTGGCCGCGGTCGAATGCCCCGTGCTGCTGATCGTGGGCGACCGCGACACCACGGCCGGCCCCGAGGACACGCTGCTCACCGCCCGCAAGCTGAAGGACGCCGGGGTGATGGTGCTGCCCCGAACCCGCCACCCCTTCGAGGAGGTGGACCTCGACCTGCTGATCACGCAGCTGTCGCGGTTCTGGGAGGGGACGGTGGGCGTGTGATCACCAGGTCCACGGCTTCCACCAGCGGCGCACCGGCCTGTCCGGCTTGGCCCCCTCGGTGGTGCCTTGCGCTTCCACGTGGTCCTTCGCGGTCAGCGTCCAGCCGGTGATCTCCAGCGTGTAAGTGCGATGCTCCTTGGACCGATCGGCCTGGTGCGTGCGCATCACCGCTTCGCGCGGCATCTGGTTCAGGTACATGGCCTCCATCACCCGCAGCTCCAGTTGCTCCTCCGGGCCGATGAAGCGTTCGCCGATGGTGTAGCTGCCCAGGCGCAACGTATCGCCCCCGGTAAGCAGGTGTTCGCCTGCGGGCAACGCGGGGGAAGGGTGCTTCGGGGTGCAGCGGATCACGGCGGTCTCCCGGGTGCTGTTCACCACGAACACCTCGTTCACGAACAGCTTCTGGCAGATGGCCACCTCGGGCTCGCGCACGGGCTCTTCCGTGGGGCCGAAAGGCTCCACCGGTGCGGTGAAGGTGGTGCCCGGGTGAGGGATGACGTGCAGATCATCATGCCCCTGCTCGCTGAAGCCCGTGCGGTTCCCCTGGTCGTCGAAGGTGGTGGTGCTGCGGTACCACTGGATGCCCGCATCGGGTGCGTCGCTGAACTCGGACCGGCTCACCGCGCCGTTGGGGTGGTACTCGAAGTGCACCGAGGCGTGCCCGGCGATCCGGCGGGTGTGGTGGTCCACGATCACGGTGCCGTCGCGCTTGTAGGCCAGGCTGCGCCCGAACCGGCCGTCCTTGTCCGTCCACTCCCGCGTGCTCACCTGGCCCGTGGTGAAGTGGTGCAGCACCACCCGCCCGCTGTCGGTCTCGATGGTGCGCACGCGGCCTTGGGCGCGGAGCACCGGGCCGGAAAGCAGCAGGAGGACGAGGAGCAGGGAGGCGCGCATGCCCCGAAGGTGCCAAACATCAGGCCAAGCCTTCGCATCTTCGCGCTCCCCGGACCCGGGGCTACTGAGAATGGCCAAGAAGAAGATCCAGAAACTGCTCGTCGCCAACCGGGGCGAGATCGCGCTCCGTGTGATGCGCAGCGCCCGCGAAATGGGCATCGCCACCGTGGCCGTGTACTCCGAGGCCGACCGCCATGCGCCCTTCGTGCGCTTCGCCGACGAGGCCGTGTGCATCGGTCCGGCGCCCAGCAAGGAGAGCTACCTGGTGATCGACAAGCTCGTCGGTGTCTGCAAGGACCTGAAGGTCGACGCGGTGCACCCGGGCTACGGCTTCCTCAGCGAGAACGGGGCCTTCGCCCAGGCGCTCGAGAAGGCCGGCGTGATCTTCGTGGGGCCCTCGCCCCATGCCATGAAGGTGATGGGCGACAAGCTCGCCGCCAAGGAGGCCGTGAAGGCCTTCGGGGTGCCCCTGGTACCGGGTACCGAGGGCGCCGTGAGCGGGCTGGAGGAGGCCATGAAGGTGGCGAAGACCATCACCTTCCCGATCCTGATCAAGGCGGCGGCCGGTGGCGGCGGCAAGGGCATGCGCGTGGTGAACGCCGAGCCTGAGCTGAAGGAGAGCCTGGAGCGCGCCATCAGCGAGGCGCAGAACGCCTTCGGCGACGGCAGTGTGTTCATCGAGAAGTACGTGGCCGGCCCGCGCCACATCGAGGTGCAGGTGATGGCCGACACCCACGGCAACGTGTGCTACCTGTTCGAGCGCGAGTGCAGCGTGCAGCGCCGCCACCAGAAGGTGGTGGAGGAGGCCCCCAGCGCCGTGCTCACCCCCGAGCTGCGCAAGCGCATGGGCGAGGCCGCGGTGAACGTGGCGAAGAGCGTGGATTACGTGGGCGCCGGCACCGTGGAGTTCCTGCTCGATGAGCAGCGCAACTTCTACTTCATGGAGATGAACACCCGCCTGCAGGTGGAGCATCCCGTCACCGAGATGATCACCGGGCTCGACCTTGTGAAGCTGCAGCTCCGCGTGGCCGAAGGGGAGAAGCTGCCCTTCACGCAGGAGGACCTGCGGATCAACGGCCACGCCATCGAGATCCGCGTGTACGCCGAGGACCCGGCCAACAACTTCCTGCCCGACATCGGCACGCTCACCACCTACCGACCACCGCAAGGACCCGGGGTACGCGTGGACGACGGCTTCGAGGAGGGGATGACCATCCCCATCCACTACGACCCCATGATCGCGAAGCTGATCACCCACGGGGCCACGCGCGAGGAGGCCATCCAGCGCATGGAGCGGGCCATCGACGATTACGCCATCGCCGGGGTGGAGACCACCCTGCCGTTCTGCCGCTTCACCATGGGCCAAGAGGCCTTCCGCAAGGGAGCCTACGACACCCACTTCGTGCGCGACCATTTCCGTCCCGAACTGCTGCTCGGCGACGACCGGGAAGGGCAGGAGGCGGCCGCCCTGGTGGCCGGGCACCTCTTCGCCGAACGCGCCCACCGGCCCGCACCGCCGCCTGTGGAGGCCGGCCCCGCCTTGTCCGCCTGGAAACTCAAGCGCAGGTAAGTCAGTAGAAAAGGACGAAAGGCCCGTTCCTTGCGTTGTAACTTTCCGCAAGGCCGGTCGTCCATGCGCGCCATCCGCACCCTGCTCTTGGGGCTCCTCATGGCCTTCACCTTGGCTTCCGCCAGGGCTCAAGGGCCTGTTGTGGTGCCGGTCCAGGTGGAAGGGCAGGACACCGTGCCCATCTTCCTGCTCCAGGACCATACGGTGAGCGGGGTGATGAGCGCGAAGGCCAGGCGCCAGCAGTCCCGCAACGACAAGCTCACGCGCAATGTGGTGAAGGTGTACCCCTACGCCCGGGTGACCGCGCGGCTGCTGGACGAGTACCAGCACGACCTGGAGCGCATCGACAGCGAGCAAGACAAGGACCTGTACGTGAAGCTGGCCGAGGCCGAGCTGCGCGCCGAGTTCGAGGAGGAGGTGAAGGACCTCACCATCACCCAGGGGCGCGTGCTCATCAAGCTCATCGACCGCGAGACCGGCCACACCAGCTATGATCTCGTGAAGGAGCTGAAGGGCGGCTTCCAGGCCTGGTTGTGGCAGGGGGTGGCGAAGCTCTTCGGCAACGACCTCAAGGACGACTACGACCCCGAGGGCGATGATGCCCTTATCGAGAGCGTGGTGCGGCGCATCGAGAACGGCGAACTGGCCGTGGAACCGCTGGCGGCGCGCACCGCGAAGGCCCAGGCCCGCCTGGAGAAGCGCAAGGCCCGGCTGTACAAGCGCTACGGCCTGGTGTACGCGCCGGTCACCAGCAACTGAGGGCTCAGCCCCTGCGCAGCGACCGGAGCCAGCGCCGCATGAGCAGCACCAGGGAGATCGCCATCACCAAGGCCATCAGGGGCACCAGCCAGGCCAGCAGGCTCAGCAGCACGGAACCCACGGTCTCCACCAGGGCGAAGAGCGGGTTGCCCAGTCCGGCGGTGGTGGTGGTGCTGGCCACACGGGTCGCCGCCGTGCCGGCGCTGAGCGCACCGGCCAACCCGCCACCCGCCACCAGGGCCACGCTCCAGGCCACCAGCGGCGGCAGCTCCACGAAGGCGCTGGCGGCCACGAGGGTGCCGGCCACCGTGGCCAGGGGCACCGCCAGCGTGTCGAGCAGGTGGTCGAGGAGGGGCACCTTGTAGGCGGCCACCTCCAGCGCCGTGGCCAGCCCGAAGGCGATGAGCGCGGGTGTGGAGCCCATCCACCCCAGGCCCTCGCGCAGTACCACGCCGCCCAGCCCGAAGTGCGCCAGCAACCCGGTCACCAGCAGGGGCATGAACACCCGCAGGCCGCACGCGGCCGCCAGGCTCACGCCCAGCACCAGCGAGAGCACGAGCTGCGGCAGGCCTTCCATGCCCTAAAGGAACGGAACCCGGGGGTCAGATCGATCGCACCAGCACGTGGTCGTCCATCACGTGGCCGGAACCGATGTCGAGCACCTCGTCCCGCTCGATCGTGAAGCCATGGCGCAGGTAGAAGTCCTTCGCGGGGTTGTGCTTGTTCACGTTGAGCTCGATGGCGTTGTCGCCCGCCTTACTCGCCTCGGCCAACACCGCTTCCAGCAGGGCATGCCCCACGCCGCTGCCCTTCACCGCAGGCCGCACGTACAGCTTGTGCAGCCTTGACCGGCCCTGGGCGTAATGGTGCTCGAAGCCCGCGAAGCCGATGGCCTCGCCGTCGCGCTCGGCGATCAGGAAGCGGTGTCCCTTCGGGCCGAACTGCTCCTCGAGCGCGGGCGTACCGTACATCAGGTCCAGCATGTAGGCGATCTGCGCGGGGCTGATGATGCCGGTGTACGCCACGGGCCAGGTCGCGTGCGCGATGCCCTGGATCACCGGGATGTCCGCTGCCGTGGCCGCCCGGATGTTCACTTCGCGAACGCCGGGGCCACCACCAGGTCCTTGCTGCCGGCGTTGTACTGGTAGAAGCCCTCGCCGCTCTTCACGCCGAGCTTGCCGGCGGTCACCATCTGCACGAGCAGGGGGCATGGGGCGTACTTGGGATTACCGAAGCCCTCGTGCAGCACGCGCAGGATCGCGAGGCAGGTGTCGAGCCCGATGAAGTCGGCCAGCTGCAGCGGGCCCATGGGGTGCGCCATGCCCAGCTTCATCACCGTGTCGATCTCGGCCACGCCGCCCACGCCCTGGAAGAGCGTTTCGATGGCCTCGTTGATCATCGGCATCAGGATGCGGTTGCTTACGAAGCCGGCGTAGTCGTTCACCTCCACGGGCACCTTGCCGATGGCGGTGCTCAGGTCCATGATGGCCTTGGTGACGGCGTCGGTGGTGTTGTAGCCGCGGATCACCTCCACGAGCTTCATCACGGGCACCGGGTTCATGAAGTGCATGCCGATCACATCGGCCGGGCGCTGCGTGGCTGCGGCGATGCGCGTGATGCTGATGCTGCTGGTGTTGGTGGCCAGGATGCAGCCCTTGGGGGCGTTGGCATCCATGTCGCGGAAGATCTTCAGCTTCAGGTCCACGTTCTCCGTGGCGGCCTCCACCACCAGGTCGGCGGCCTTCACGCCCGCGGCCAGGTCGGTGCTGGTGGCGATGTTGGCCAGTGCCGCCTGCTTCTGCTCCTCGCTCAGCGCGCCCTTCGCCACCTGGCGGTCCATGTTCTTGCCGATGGTGGCCACGGCCTTGTCCAGCCGGTCCTGCGCGATGTCGATGAGGGTGACGCGGTATCCGCCCTGGGCGAACACGTGGGCGATGCCGTTGCCCATCTGGCCGGCACCGATGACGGAGATGTTCTTCATGGGAAAGGGGCGTGAAATTAGGCGGCGGCAAGCAGGGGCGCGAAATTTCCCGCCCCTACTTGCCGTCGCCCTTGAGCATGATGAGCACGGTGTAGGCCAGGATCTTCAGGTCCACCGCCAGGCTCATGTTCTCGATGTAGAGGATGTCGTACTTCAGGCGGCGCACCATCTGGTCCACGTTCTCGGCATAGCCGAACTTCACCTGTCCCCAGCTGGTGATGCCGGGGCGCACCTTGTGCAGGTGGCGATAGTGCGGGGCCACCTCGGTGATGCGGTCGATGAAGAACTGGCGCTCGGGGCGCGGGCCCACCAGGCTCATGTCGCCCTTCAGCACGTTCCAGAACTGCGGCAGCTCGTCCAGGCGGGTGCGGCGCAGGAAACGGCCGATGGGGGTGATGCGCGGGTCGGTGGCGCTGCTGAGCTGAGGGCCCGCCTTCTCCGCATCGCTGTACATGCTGCGGAACTTGATGATGCGGAAGGGCCTGCCGTAGCGGCCGATGCGCTCCTGCCGGAAGAACACGGGGCCGGGGCTGGAGGTTTTCACCAGCAGCGCGATCGCGAGCAGGAAGGGCGAGAGCAGCAGCAGCGCCACCGCGCTGAACACGATGTCGATGAGCCGCTTCAGCGCGAACTGCCACGCGGGCATGATCTGCGGGTTCACCTCGATCAGCGGCGCGCCGAAGATGCTGGTCATCTTCACGCTCCCCGCCATGATGTCGTACATGTCGGGGATGATCTTGATGCGCACGTGGGTGCCCTCGAGCTCATTGATGATGCGGCTGATGTGGGCATGCTCGCCGCTCTCCACCGCGATGATGGCCTCCTCCACCTGGTGCTCGCCGATCACCTTGCGCAGGTCGGTCCACTTGCCCAGCCGCGCCAGCCCCGTGTTGCCCAGCTGCTGGTCGCCGCCGTTCACGCTCACGAAGCCCACGAAGCGGTTGCCGGGGCTCTTGGGCATGCCCTCGATCTCCTGGTGGATCGCCAGCGCCCGCTCGTTGCCGCCCACCAGCACGGTGTTGAAGCCGATCACGCGGGCGTGCACGCGGCGCACGGTGCGGCTGGTGATGAGGAAGCGCAGGGTGAAGGTGATGCCGAAGTGCAGCAGGAAGAGCGCCAGGAAGGAGCGGTAGTAGTAGCGGTAGCCCGCCACCTCGTCGTCGAGCAGCAGGGCGAAGAAGATGACCACCGTGCCGAGCAGGCTGATGAGCAGGCACTGGCCCAGCTCCTTGATGCGGAAGCGGCGGTACACGTCGCTGTACCCGCCGATGCTCAGGTACAGGCCGGCCCAGAAGAGGGGTACCCCTAACAGGGCCCACCAGAAATGCGCGTCGAAGGTGACGCCCACCTCGTACCCGTATTTGATCGGCTCCAGGTAGGCCTTGCGGAACACATGGAAGAGCGTCCAGGCGAGCGCCGTGCCGAGCAGGTCGGCGGCCACGTACTTCGCGGTCTGGAGCTTGCGCGCGATCACCGCTGAACCACCTTGATGTTGTCCAGGTACACCTGCGCGGTGCTCTGGCCCGAGGGCAGCACGCACTCGATGTAGAAACGCTTGTCGTACGCTCCCGGGTAGGCCCAGGCCTGGCGCAGGTCGATGTAGATCTTCTTCCAGGGCATGGACGGGTCGTCCTGGTCGGAGGGGGACACGTAGAGGTAGGGGATGCGCTCCACGCCACCACCGTCAGAGACCACTTCCACGCCGATGAGCATGCGGGCGTCGCTCCGGTAGTTCATCTCCAGGTACACGGGCGCATCGATGGCCATGTTGAAGGGGTCTCCATCGTACACGTAGCTGAAGAAGGGCCGCTGCGCGTCCAGGAAGAAGGCGCCGCTCGCGCGGCCCTCGAAGATCTCCTCCACCGGGTGAGAAAGGGTGTCCCACACGTACAGCACGGTGTCGCTCACCGGGTCGCGCTCGAAGGAATAGCCGTTGCCGTCGAAATCCTCGATCCAGAAGGTGAGGTCGTCGAAGTAGCTGAAGGTGGGGGAGAGCACCTGGGTCTGTTCGGGCACCAGGTCGAGGGTGGTCTGGTAGGTGGCGTAGAACGGATACTGCTGCCGGTCGTCACCGATCCCGTTGCGCCGGATACCGGCGATGAGCTTGATGTCGGTGGCGCCATCGCGCAGCACGGGGATGCGGCCGCCCGCCTCCCATACGCCGAGCAGCTCGTCGTCGGCGTATACCCACACATCGCTGATGCGGTGTGATGCGGACCCTTCGGCGGCGGCGGTGGACAGCTGGATGTCGCCCAGCTGGAGGTAGGCGGGCACGCCCCCGTCCTTCTTGCAGGCCCCGGTGACGAGCAGCAGTGCGGCCAGCAGGGCGGGTGCGCCGGGGTATGCCGTGCGAAGGTGGCTCATGGGTGCGGGAAGGAGGAAAGGGTGTGGCGTTGCATGGCCGCCAGCACGCGCTGGGCCACGTCGAGGGCGGCGATGCCGTCGGACAGGGGCACCTCGGGCGTGCGGTCGTCGAGCACGGCGCGGGCGAAGGAGCGGAGCTCTTCGCGGATGGCGTTGGATGCGGGCACCTCCGGTTTCTCGAACGCGATCTCGCGGAAGCCGCGGCCCTGGCCCAGGTCGATCGTCACGGCGAAGGGGTCGGGCTTCTCCACCGTGCGCATGCGCACGATCTCGGCCTCCTTGGTGAGCATGTCCACGCTCACGTAGGCGTCGCGCTGGAAGAAGCGGGTCTTGCGCATCTTCTTCAGGCTGATGCGGCTGGCGGTGAGGTTGGCCACGCAGCCCCCTTCGAACTCGATGCGTGCGTTGGCGATGTCGGGCGTGTCGCTCACCACGGCCACGCCGCTCGCGCTGATCGCGGCCACGGGCCGCCGCACCACGCTCAGGATGATGTCGATGTCGTGGATCATGAGGTCGAGCACCACGCTCACGTCGGTGCCGCGCGGGTCGAACTGCGCCAGGCGGTGCGTCTCGATGAACATGGGGCCCTTGAGGGAGCCACGGGCCGCCACGAAGGCGGGGTTGAACCGCTCCACATGGCCCACCTGCACCTTCAGCCCACCGGCCTCGGCGAGGCGCTCCAGCTCGTGGGCTTCGTCCAGGGTGGTGGTCACGGGCTTCTCGATGAACACATGGCGGCCGGCCTCGAGCGCGGCCTTGGCACAGGCGTGGTGCGCCGTGGTCGGCGTCACCACATCGACCACGTCGCAGCTGGCGAGCAGTTCCGTCATCGAGGACAACGGCCGCACGCCGAACTCCTTGTGGATGGCCTCGCACTTCTCGGGATGCGGGTCGTGGAAACCCACCACCTCGAGCTCAGGCACCTGAAGGGCCTGTTGGATGTGGATGCGGCCGAGGTGTCCGGCGCCCAGCACGCCTACGCGAAGCTTCTTTTCCATGAAAGGCGTGCAAAAGTAACCCCTGCCACCGCGCGGCCAAGGCGAAAGGCCCGGTCTACCTTTGGAGCATGCAGCATGCGGGCGATCTGCACCGGCATCAAGGGATGCGGCGGCAGCTGGTGGTGGAGCTTCGGCGGAAGGGCATCACCGATGAGAAGGTGCTGGACGCCATCGGGCGCATCCCGAGGCATCTTTTCATCGACGATTCGGCCTTCCATGTGCATGCCTATGAGGACAAGGCCTTCCCCATCGCCTGTGGGCAGACCATCTCACAGCCTTACACCGTGGCCTTCCAGACCCAGTTGCTCGGCCTTCGTCCGGGCGACAAGGTGCTGGAGATCGGTACGGGCAGTGGCTACCAGACCGCGGTGCTCGCCCTGCTCGGGGTGAAGGTCTATTCCATCGAACGGCACCGGCCGCTGTACCTGGAAACGCGCACACGCCTGGAGCGCATGGGCTACAAGGCCACGCTGACGCACGGTGATGGCTACCTGGGTTGGCCGCAGTTCGCTCCGTTCGACAAGGTGCTCGTGACATGCGGTGCACCGTTCATCCCCGATGCCTTACAAGCGCAGCTGCGAACGGGTGGGAGGTTGGTGATCCCCGTGGGGGAAGGCAGCGCGCAGGAGATGATCGCCGTGGACCGTTCGGGGCCGGAATCCTTTGAGCGCCAGTCGTTCGGCGCCTTCCGGTTCGTGCCCATGCTGGCCGACCGGGCCCGCTAGCCGTTTGGAGGTCTCAGGTTTCCTGTAATATTGCGCCCGGTTCATGGACGACGAAAGTGTTCATTGAGGGTGCGAACGGAGGAGAAGGACGAACGGCTCAACAATTTTCTGTTGATATCGTTCGGAATTGTTCATAAGTTTGCCCCCGCCTTCGGATACCTTTGGCTCCAAGGGCCACTACAAACGCAACGCACACGTAAAACCAAAACGTTCGTCATGAAGAAGACTGTACTGTTCGCTGCAGCGCTCGTCGCTACGACGGTCGTGAACGCCCAGACGGGTGAGATCACGAGCAACCGCGGGGAGAACTGGCTTTCCCAGGACGGTGACTGGGGCCTCACCATCGATGCCACCCCGTTCCTGAACTACGCCGGTAACCTGTTCAACGGCACCAGCGGCAACAGCGCTCCCACCTGGGGCACCCCCAGCAATGCGCTGTTCGATCCCTTCGGCACCGGCCGCTTCACCATCGCTGGCAAGAAGCTGATCGATGCCAACACCGCTTACCGCGGCAAGCTGCGCCTTGGATTCGGCTCTGTGAGCTCGGATACCATCGTGGCCAGCACCACCACCCCGAACGCGTTCGTGACCGACACCCAGAAGGATGGCGGTAGCAACATCGCGCTCGGCTTCGGTCTGGAGAAGCGTGTCGGCAGCACCCGCGTGGTGGGTGTGTACGGCGCTGAGGCCATGATCGGTCTCGCCAGCAGCAAGACCACCTTCGAGTACGGCAACGCTATCGACGCCAACAACCCCGCTCCCCGCGCGACGGAGATCAAGCAGGGTGGCGTGTTCAGCCTGGGCGTGATGGCCTTCGCCGGCGTGGAGTGGTTCTGCGCCCCGAAGATGTCCCTCGGTGCTGAGTACAACTGGGGTATCGCTTTCAGCAGCCAGGGCGAAGGCTCCGGTACTGTTGAGTTCTGGAACGGCACCGCCGTTGAGAGCCAGGAGAGCAACTCTGGTGGCAGCAGCAGCTTCGGTATCGACACCGGCAGCAACGGCGCCAGCATCAACCTGAACTTCTACTTCCAGTAAGCGGAAGCTTCGTAGAAGCCCTTTGATGAAGCCCCTGCCGCAAGGCAGGGGCTTCTTCTTTTCCCGCCGGTATCTTTCCCGCATGGTGCCCGTGCTTTCCGCCGAACAGGTCCGCCAGGCCGATGCCCACACCATCGCCCATGAGCCCATCGCCTCCATCGACCTCATGGAGCGGGCATCGACGGCCTGCTTCGAACGCCTTCAAGCGCTGTACCCGTCGGGCCGGGTATTGGTGGTGGCCGGACCTGGCAACAACGGTGGCGACGGACTGGTGGTCGCGCGGCTCCTGCACCAGGCTGGACGGGAGGTCCAGGTGGCGCTGCTGGCCTCCGGCCCCCCCTCACCCGACAACCGTACCAACCAGGAACGCCTCCGGAACGCCGGAGCTGCGTTGACCGTGGTGGCCGACGCGAAGGACCTTCCTCCATTCGGGCCAGGAACGGTGATCGTCGATGCCCTCTTCGGCACGGGCCTCTCCCGACCGCTCACCGGTGTGGCCAAGGCGCTCGTGCAGGCGATGAACAGCAGCGGCCTGCCCATCGTGAGCATCGACCTGCCCAGCGGGCTCTTCGCCGAGGACAACGGCGCCAACGACACCGAGGCCATCGCGCGGGCGGCCGTCACGCTCACCTTCGAAGTTCCCAAGCTGGCCCTGCTGCTCCGCGACAATGCGCCGTTCACCGGACGGGTCGAGGTGCTGCCGATCGGGCTCGACGCCGACTTCATCCGTGGGCTGGCGTGCAGGATCGGGGTGCTTCAACCTCAGGACCTCCAGCCCTTGCTGCGGCCGCGGATGGCCGTGGGCCACAAGGGCGACTTTGGCCACGCCTTGCTCATCGCGGGCTCCAAGGGCATGCTGGGCGCCGCCGTGCTGGCCGCTTCGGCCGCGGTGCGCAGCGGGGCCGGCCTGGTCACCACCCATGTGCCCAACGACGAGACCGACCTGCTGCACGCCGCCGTGCCGGAATCGCTGGTGAGCCTGGATGCCGACCCCGACCGCACCACCGCGCTCCCCAAGCTGGACAAGTTCTCAGCGGTGGGCATCGGCCCCGGTCTGGGCACCGATCCGCGTACGGCCCCGGTGCTGAAGCTCCTGATCCAGGAGGTACGGGTCCCCTTGGTCCTCGATGCCGACGCGCTCAACATCCTGGCCGAACACCGCACCTGGCTGGCCTATCTGCCGCAGGACACCATCCTCACCCCGCACCCCAAGGAGTTCGACCGGTTGTTCGGCGCCTCCTCAAGCAGCTACGAGCGCCTGATGAAGGCCAGGGACATGTCGGTGAAGCACGGCCTTTGCATCGTGCTGAAGGGCGCGCCCAGCGCCACCTGCGACCGGTCGGGCCAGGTCGTGTTCAACGATACGGGCAACGCGGGCATGGCCAAGGGCGGCAGCGGCGACGTGCTCACCGGCCTCATCACCGGGTTGCGGGCCCAAGGCTACAGTGCGCAGGCCAGCTGCTGGATCGGCAACCACCTGCACGGGCTCGCCGGCGACCTGGTGGCCGAACGCCTGGGCATGGACGGCATGACACCGATGGACCTGTCGAAGGAGCTGCCTTACGCGTGGCAGCGCGTGCGCAGCAACGGCTAAAGAAGCTCGTCCACCGGGCCCTTGCCTTCGCGAAGCACCACGGGTGCGCCCTGCGTGAGGTCGATCACCGTGGAGCCCTCCAGCCCGCCGATGCCGCCGTCTATCACCAGGTCCACCGTGTGGCCAAGGTGCTCGTCGATGCGCTCGGGATCGGTGGTGTACTCGACCACCTTGTCCGGGTCGTGCACCGAGGCCACCACCAGCGCATGCCCCAGCTCCTGCACGATCGCCAGGGCGATGTTGTTGTCGGGCACACGGATGCCCACGGTGTGCTTGTTGTTCTTGAAGAGCTTGGGGATCTCGGTGCTCGCCGGCACGATGAAGGTGTAGGGCCCCGGCAGGGCGTGCTTCATGATCCGGAAGGATGCCGTGTCGATGGCGCGCGCGTAGAGCGAAAGCTGGCTCAGGTCGCGGCAGATGAGCGAGAGGTCGGCCTTGTTGGGCTTCACTCCCTTGAGCCTGGCGACCTGCTCGATGGCCCGCGGCTGGTGCGCGCTGCACACGAAGGCATACACGGTGTCCGTGGGGCACACAACCACCGCGCCCGCGTTCAGGCGCTCCACCACCATGCGGATCTTCCGCGGCTCGGGGTCCTTGGGGTGGATGGTGATCAACATGCTCTCCTTGAGGGACGGGGAAGGCTTGTGTGGCTGAGGGCCCTGAGCGGCCTCGAGCGGAGCCGAGAGGCGAAGGGCCGAAGCCTCAGGCCTTCGCCGTGGCCTGCTGGGCCTTCTTGTGGTCGGCGAGGAACTTCTCCAGGCCGATGGTGGTGAGCGGGTGGTCGAACAACGCCACGATCGCGCTGAGCGGACAGGTGGCCACGTCGGCGCCCACCTCGGCGCACTGGATGATGTGCATGGGGTGGCGCACACTGGCGGCCAGGATCTGCGTGGCGTAGCCGTAGTTGTCGTAGATGGTGCGGATGCTCTCGATCAGCTGCACACCGTCGGTGCTCACGTCGTCCAGGCGGCCGATGAAGGGCGACACGTAGGTGGCGCCGGCCTTGGCGGCGAGCAGCGCCTGACCCGGGCTGAACACCAGGGTGCAGTTGGTCTTGATGCCCTTGCCGCTGAAGTACTTGATGGCCTTCACGCCGTCGCGCGTCATCGGCACCTTCACCGTGATGTTCTTGTGGAGCGCCGCGAGCTTCTCGCCCTCCTTCACCATGCCGGCGAAGTCCACGCTGATCACCTCGGCGCTCACGTCGCCGTCCACGATGTTGCAGATGTCCACGTAGTGCTGGAGCACCCGCTCCTCGCCGCTGATGCCCTCCTTGGCCATCAGGCTGGGGTTGGTGGTCACCCCGTCGAGCACGCCCAGGTCCTGGGCTTCCTTGATCTGCGCGAGGCTGGCGGTGTCGATGAAGAATTTCATGGGTTCTATAGGCTGCCGCAAAGGTAGCCGGAGCGCCCGCCGGACGTGGCCTTCCTTTTCAACAGCCGTGGAGAACGGGGAGTTCCCGGACCGCAACGGCGCGACGAGCGCAACGCTGCTCGATCGAGGCCATCACCTTGCCAACGCAGCGTCGTGGCGGTTCCTCGTCCCTACTGGTAGTGCTTCATCATCATCCGCTGGAAGCGCCGGCCGGGCAGCAGCTTCTTCAGCTCCACCGACAGCCGCTGCACGCCGTGCGCCGCGTAGTAGGCGCTCTTGGGCCTGGGCGTGGCCATGATCTTCGCCACCAGCACCGCCACCTCGTCGGGGTCGCGGCTATAGTGCAGGCTGCCGCCCAGCACCTCCATCACACGGTCGTACAGCTTCCGGTAGTGCTCCCCGATCGTCGCAGGCCGCAGGCGGCTCGTGGCGATCTTGGTGTTGTACTCCCCGGGCTGCAGCGTCACCGCGTGGATGCCGAAGGGCGCCACCTCCATGTGCAGGGCCTCGGTGTAGCGCTCCAGGGCGGCCTTGCTGGCGCTGTAAAAACTGCGGAAGGGCAGGCCGTAGTTGGCGGCCAGGCTGGTGATGTTGATGACCAGGCCCGCCTTGCGGGTGCGCATGCCCGGCAGGACGGCCCGGCACACCCGGTGAGCGCCAAGCACGTTGGTGTCCAGCAGCTGCAGGGCCATTTCGGGGGTGATGTCCTCCGCGGGACCCTGGATGCCCAGGCCGGCGTTGTTCACCACCACGTCGATGCGTCCGGCCTCGCGCAGCACCTCGTCCACGCCCCGAAGCACCGAGGCCTCGTCGGTGATGTCCATCGATACCAGCCGGTAGCCGTTCGGCTGCTCGCCGGCCTTGCGGGTGGTGCCGTACACCCGGTGCCCCTGCGCGGCCAGCCGCTTGCATATGCTCTCGCCGATGCCGCTGGAACCGCCGGTCACCAGAACGACCTTCACGAAGCCTGGAGTGGATGACATGGGGTAGGGGCAAAAAAAGTGGGGCAAGCGACCCGCATCGCACCGCTACGACCGCCTACCCTTGCTGCCTTCCGGCCCTGGGGGGATTCAGCGGGAGCTGGTCGTACGGGACTTGCCCCGGTCCAAAGGTAGATCGCGGAAGGGAATTACACCGACATCAACGCGCATGTCACTCCGGGCTCCTGAGCTTTACGAAGGACCCGGAGTCGCGAGCATGCCAGCAGGAACAGATCCATTGACCCATCCGCGACTCCGTCCCGAGATATCGGGACAGGGCCGGAGTGACAACGCGGAAGGGGATCACCGGTCCTTCTTGAGGAGCCCGGTGGTGAGCTGCAGGGCCTTCACCAGGATGTACCAGCCCGCGGCCAGGCCGAGGCCCCAGGCCCACACCGGCGCCACGGCAATGCTGCCGGTGAGGTGCCAGCTGCGCGCGGCCTCGAAGGCGGCGAAGACCAGGAAGAGGTTGAGGATGCTGGCCTTCTCCTGCCGGATCACCTTGGGCCAGCTGAAGGCCAGCTTGGGCTTCACCCACTGGCCGAACCGGGGCACGAAGGCCGGCGTGCGCTTGCTCCAGGCGGTGTAGGCCTCGCCGAACTTGCCGATGAGGAACTCCTCCTCGGCGAACATGATGCGCTCGTAGTAGATCCAGTACAGCCCCGTGAAGGCCACCATGAACCACACGTTCTGCGTGAGGCCCGCCAGGCCCAGCCACATGAGGTAGTTGCCCAGGTAGAGCGGGTGGCGCAGGGTGCTGTACAGCCCCGTGGTATTGATGCTGTCGGCGAGCTGGCCCTCAGTGGTGTTGCGCCCGCTGGTGTTGTCCGCCGAGTGCCCCACGGCCTTGATGCGCACCAGCTCGCCCACGAGGGCCACCGCCAGGCAGCCCAGCTCGTAAAGCCCGCGGTGCGCCTCGGGCACCAGGCCGCCCGTCCCGTACACGTACAGGTACAGCGCCGGCAGCACGATCACCACCGGCAGGTAGCTGCGGTAGCGGAAGAGCAGGTCGCCTTGATCGCGGAGTTCGTAGCGGAGCGCCATGGTTGCGGCCGTGAAAGTAGGGGCTGGGCCGGGAACCGGCCGAGATCCGGCCCCATCAGCAGGTCACCGCCCCTTCCTGGGAGGCTTGCAGCTGCGGCAGTAGTCCTTCAGCAGGGCGATCTCGGTGATCACCTCGCGGTGGAGGGCCTGCAGCGCCTCCTCCTGGCGGCCGATGTCGGTATCGGCGGCGGCGCGGGCATGGCGCTCCGCCATCTCCTGCTGCAGCGCGTCGTAGGCCGGGCGGAAGAAGGACACGTCGGAGAAGGCACCCTTCTCCTCGTACAGGCGCTTGCGGAACTTGCGGGCGTAGAGCTCGTTCAGGTCGAACTGGTACCGCGCGAAACCGAGCAGCTGCCGGGCGATCGCGCTATCCGGCGCCATCAGCACCGATGCGGCCGGACGGAAGGTGCAGTTGACCTTCCCGTTGAAGTTCTTGGTGAACATGAATTCGCCTGTGCTCATCTGGAACCCGAAGTCGAAGCCGGCCGCGCTCTGGAGGCTGTAGCTGTTGCCACCACCGATCTGCGTGGCCGGCGAGCGGAAGTCGCTCAATTCGAGCTGCCGGATGCCGTCCCAGGGGATCACGTCCTGCGCGTGCAGCCGCCCGTCCAGGCCGAAGAGGGCGCACAGCCCAAGGAGCGACCAACGCAGGGAAGCGTTCATCGAGGACAATGTTGCGCGGCGCATCTGCAGTACGGCCGAAAGTAGCGAAGCGCCCATGCTCATGACCACTCCACGGCCGTGCTTCCTCCAGAAGGATCAGTCCTTGATCAAGTGCTGCTGGAACATGCCTTCACCGCTCATCGAGCGGACCATGTAGACGCCCGATGGCAGGCCACTGATGTCGAGCGTGCCCGTGCTTCCTGTTACCGTGCGCTGCATCACGCACGCGCCGTAGGCGTTGAACAGGAAGAGCTGCGCGTGTTGCTGCGCGCCCAGGTCGATCGTGATGGTCCCCGAAGCCGGGTTCGGATAGATGCGCGGTGGCCTTGCGCCGGCCTGTTCTGCGCTTCCAACGTTGATGTTCACGATCACGGTCGTGCTGCCCGCAGGACCCGCGCAGCCGTTGACGGTGGCGACCACTTCATACACGCCGGCCATGGCCGCGGTGGCGTTGGTGCTCACCGTCGGGTTCTGCTCGGTGGAGGTGAAACCGTTCGGTCCGGACCAGGCGTACGTGGCACCGGGAATGGAGTCGGCCGTGAGGACCAGGGTATCGGCCAGCAGCACGGGGCCATTGTTGCCGGCCACCGGTGAAGGGGGGATGCCATGGACCGTTACCGCTGTTGTTCCCGAGACGCTCGTACACGCGTTCACCGTGGTGGTGAGCGCATAGGATCCGCTCATGGCGATGGTGGCCGCGCTGCTCACGGTGGGGTCCTGCAGATTGGAGGTGAAACCGTTCGGGCCGGACCACAGGTATTGGGCACCCGGTATGGACGGCGCGGAAAGGGTGAGCGGTGCCCCTTCGCAGACCGGTCCGTTGTTGAGGGGGGCCGTGGCGCCGGCAACGGTCCGCAGGATCGTGCCGTTGTCCCCGATGATGAACACGGTGTTCGCATCGGCATACTGAACGGAATACAGCTCGTGTTCCTCCGCCATGGACCGCACGGACCAGCTGCTCCCACCATTGGTGGTGCTGTAGATGTATCCGTCCTGGCCGTAATCGTAGCCCACGGCATGGCCGTTGTTCGCATCGCTGAAGGCGAGCGACGTGATCACGCGGTTGATGTTGTTCGTCAGCTGCGTCCAGTTGGTCCCTCCGTTGACCGTCTTCCGGATGTGTCCGGAGACGCCGGCCAGGTACCCGGTGTCGGGGTCGGTGAAGAACACCGACCGCAGATCGAACGTGGTCCCGGTGGACCGGATCGTCCACGTCGCCCCGGCATCATACGTTCGGATGAACCTGCCGGAGGACCCCACGGCGAAGCCCGTGTCGGCGGTCACGAAATGGACCGAGGTCAGGTTCTGCGTAACACCGCTGACCTGGGGGAGCCACGTGGCGCCACCATCCACGGTCTTCAGGATGGTGCCGCCGTTGCCGACCACATGGCCGGTGTCCGGGTGCGTGAAGAACACGGCGTTCAGGGCGGTGGTGGTGCCGCTGTTCTGCGCGGTCCAGGTCGCACCGCCATCGATCGTCTTGATGATCGTTCCCGCGCTGGAAACGGCATAGCCGATGGCGTCGGTACTGAAATGAACGGCCTGCAGGTTCTCCGTTACGCCGCTCGACCCCAGGCTCCACGTGGCGCCGCCATTGGAGGTGCTCAGCACACGCCCTTGGTCGCCCACGGCGTAGCCCACGCACGCACTGGGGAAGCTGGCGTCGTTCAACCGCGTGTAGTACGGAGCCGTGGTGATCGGTGTCCAGGTGGTGCCCGCGTCAATGGTCTTGAGGATCAAGCCGTTCTCGCCCACCGCGTGGCCGGTGTTCGCGTCGGTGAAACGCGCCGACCTCAACGTTTGCGTCGTACCGCTGGTGAGGAAGCTCCAGCTGGTGCCGGCGTTCGTGGTCTTCAGGATCTTCCCGGACCGACCGACGGCGTAGCCCGTGTTCGCATCCGTGAACCGGATGGAGTAGAGCTCGAAGGCCTGGAAGATGGTGAGGTACGACCACGATTGTCCCCCGTTCGTGGTCCGCAGGATCCGCCCGTACTCGCTCACGTAGCCGTTGTTGGCATCGGTGAAATACACGGAAAGCAGGTTGGTCGTCACACCGCTCGGTTGCTGCGTCCAGGTGGCCCCGCCGTTCGTGGTGCCGAGGATCCTGCCACCCCCGCCGACCACGAAGCCCGTGCTGTCGTTCACGAAGTGGATGCCGTTGTACACGGTGACCGTGCCGGTATGCTGCGTCACCCAGCTCAAGCCGCCGTTGGTGGTCTTGAGGATCACGGCAGCAACGCCGTTCGTGCCGATCGCGTAACCGACGCTGGCGCTGGTGAAGTACAGCCCGGTGAGGAGCGGTGATCCGATGGGGATCTGCACCCAATCCTCGCCACCGTTCGTGGTCTTCAGAAAGGTCGACGAGGAACCGCCGGCATATCCGGTATCCGCATCGGTGAAGAACACG
This sequence comes from Flavobacteriales bacterium, assembly GCA_016788485.1. Lineage (GTDB taxonomy): Bacteria > Bacteroidota > Bacteroidia > Flavobacteriales_F > PHOS-HE28 > PHOS-HE28. Next base: position 2,839 of record JAEUSV010000161.1, on the reverse strand, counting down.
GTGCCGAGGTAGGCGGTGGTGCCGCTGTTCAGCGCGGTCCAATCGAGCCCGCCGTTCGTGGTCCGCAGGATGGTCCCGTCCAGGCCCACGGCGAATCCCGAGTCGGGGGTGGGGTAGCTCAGGTCGATCAGCGTGAGCCCCTGCGGCAACGGATTCTGCCAGCTCAGGTCCTGTGCCTGGGCCGTGTTCAGGGACAACAGCGTGAGCAGCGCCCCGACCATGGATCCGGTCCGCAACGGACGATGGAACGGCAGGCGCCGGCTCGTGCCGGTGATGGTGCCGGTGTTCAGTGAACGGTCGATCGGGCGTGCCGGGTGGTTCATCAAAGCGGTTGGTTCAACCGGTGCGTGGTGCTGCACAGGATCGCCCAAAGGTCGGGCATGCAGGGGCAGTGCTGACGCTTGGCCCTGAACGCGTGTGCTGGAACAGGCTATCCAGTGCACACCGCAGGTAGCAGGGCTCATTCGAGGGGCCTTGGCGCGGCGGAGAAGTGACCCTCCACAGCGGTCGTTACTCGGGAGTTAAACGCAGGAGCGAGGCCCTGGGAGCGCTTGGGTTCAACGGTTTCGGGCTTTGCGTTGGTGGGCTTTTGAAACCGTAAACTGTCTGCCAGCACTAACGTTTATTAATTGCTCAAATGTTTCTATTCGCACTGTCCGCCCACTAACGCAAAGCCCGTGTTAGCGGTAGTTTTTATCTCTTGTTGTATTTGAATTGTAATAAAGTCGGTTTTTTGTCTTGTCCTTCATTTGTAATAATCATGTCTCCGTTGTCTAAAAAAGTTATTCCTTCTGCTTTATTAAAAATGTCTGGATTCAATGGTTCCATATGTTCAATTTCACCTTTGATATTAAATATAAAGAACAAATGGTCAGACGCTGAAAGTAAATATAGCTTTTTAGTTATTGGATGAATTGCAATTGCAGAAGTCATGAACTTAATAAATGGTTCTGTAATTTGACCATTCTTTTTTGTCTTGGTGGGAACGTCAATTTTATTTGTTGTAGCAAATTGTTTAATGTTTTGGAGGTCGAATTCAAATACTGGTTTTTCCGTCAATTTTTTCTCTTTCAAGTCGAACCCATAAATTACTCTTTTGTCTTTGTATTCAGGACCTTTCGCAATTTTTCCTTTGCTTGCAATTAACAGTCTATTGTTGTCGGGATCGTAACAAAGCCCTTCGTTGTTATTAGCCGGAATACCTGTCGTAAATGAATTTAGCTTGAAATTCGAGGATTGATAATTGGAAATTTCAAATAAGGTTCCATCGCTCCTTAAGATATACATTGAACTGTCAACTCGTGTTATCCCTTCGTAATCTCCGTCAATATTGAAGCTATACTGTTTTTGTATATTATTTTTTCCAATGTCATAAATGAAAAGTATTCCGTTTTCGTCTTGGATGCAAGCGAAGGTTGTGCTGTCGATGTCAGTCAAGCCTGAAATTTCTCTTAAGGTGTCAGGAAGAATGAAGGTAAAATCAGGCTTACTCAAATTGTAGCCGGTGATCTTTTCATTGTTTTTATAAGTCGCTGCGCAACCAAGTAATGTCAATACGAAGAGTCCGATAATCTTAGAAGTCATATTTTTCATAATTCTTGTCTGTCTTTTAAAATTACCGCTAACTCGTTGGTTGTGCCCAGTGTGGGGTTTATTTCCGGACTTGGTGCTGGAGGTGAGTAGGTACTATTGAACAATTGCGGACGCAAAAGCCCAACTGCTCATCACAGGTCCAGGTCGTCCAGGGGACTACGGATCTTGCCAATGGCCTTGGTGCTGACATCCGCCACCGCTAAAGCTAAGGCGGACACGTGGGTATAGATCTCAGTGGACTTAGTGGAACTGTGGCCAAGCCGGGCTTGAATGTAGCGCAGGTCCGTTCACTTCACCAAGTGGTGGACGAAGCTGGGGCGACCGATGGTTTCAGCGGTTCACCGATCACCGGTGTACGTGTGGCGCAGCCTTGTTCACCGCGCCGCAGCCATCCACCAGCCAGCGGCCGTCGCGCTCCACCATGTGCAACTGTACACGGAAGTCCGGCCATTCGACACCGCGCAGGGTCACCAGGCCTCCCGCTTCCACCGCTGCCACGGCGAAGCCGCCATTCGGATGGTCCTGGGCGTTGAGCACCGGATCGTGGTCCAGCCCCAGTTCGGGGTCCTCGGCCCGGGCCTTCGCCACCAGGTCGTGGTAGGCGCGCTTGAAGTCCTCGGTGAGCAGGGGATGCGCCGCGATCCACGCGTCCATCGCGCGCTGATCCGTGCGTGTGGCCAGTCCGTTCACATGGTCGTTCACGAACCCCACCGCCGCCTGGCCGGCCTGCGCGCGCTGCGTGGCCGAGAGGGTGGGGGGACCTTCGTTCGCCGCGGGACTTCCGCAGCGGATGAGCACGGGCATGACACCGAGCAGCCATGCGCAGGTCACAAGGAGCGGACGAAGGTGGGTCATGGTGTTCCCGAATGTAGGCGCGGGTCCACAGCCATGAGCGCGGCCCATCACCACCTGTCATGCTGACGAAGGAAGCATCTCCCCAAGCGCGTACGTGAAGGGGCCGCTGGTAGGTGGTGCTCAAGGGAGATCCTTCGCCCCTTCGACTTGCTCAGGGTGCTCAGGAAGACAGCGGTGGCAGGCGGCCCACGGACAACCAACAACGGACAACGAACAACTCGCGCCGTCCCATCGGCCGTGGACGCCGCCACCACAGCACCTTCGCATCCATGAGCCCCACGCTGCTGCTCTCCATCGTCTTCGGCTACTTCCTGCTGCTGCTCGGCATCGCCTGGTGGACGAGCCGGGGGGCGGGTGAGCACGCCTTCTTCAGCGGCGAGCGCAAGAGCCT
>JAEUSV010000070.1 GCA_016788485.1 Flavobacteriales bacterium | reverse complement strand
GAGCTGCGCGACCGCCTGGAGCGCAACGTGGACCGCTTCCGCACGGGCATCGAGGCCCTGGGCTTCAAGACCCGCGGCGCCGGTGCGGCCATCGTGCCCGTGATGCTGGGCGATGCCAAGCTGAGCCAGGTGATGGCCGACAAGCTGCTCGCCGAGGGCATCTACGTGATCGGCTTCTTCTACCCCGTAGTGCCCAAGGACACGGCCCGGATCCGGGTGCAATTGAGCGCCGCACACACCGATGCCCACATCGACCAGGCCTTGGCGGCCTTCGGCAAGGTGGGGAGGGAGCTGGGGGTTATTTGATCGGCAAGTGGCTGAATAACAGGTTGTTGTGCTGTTGTTCGGCCTCATCCGCCCCGCCGTTGTGCACCGGTTGTGGGTTATGCGGTGGACAGGTTGTGGATCAGGGTTTTGGGATGGATCGGTATTCGATCTATCTTCGCGCCCCCTTCCGAGAGGAGGGGCTTAAAACACCCACGATCCGTGGCTTCGACGACCCATACCACCACGATGGCCAATACGGCCACCGTACAGAAAGAATGGCTCCTGGTGGACGCCGAGAACGAAGTGCTCGGCCGCCTGGCCAGCAAGATCGCCATGCTGGTGCGCGGCAAGCACAAGCCCACCTTCACCGCCCACGTGGACACCGGTGATCACGTGGTGGTGATCAACGCCGACAAGGTGCGCCTCACCGGCGGCAAGATGGACTACAAGGAGTACCAGCGCTTCAGCGGGTACCCGGGTGGCCGCACGGTGGAGATCGCCAAGGACATCAAGCGCCGCAAGCCGCACGCCATGGTGGAGATCGCCGTGCGCGGCATGCTGCCGAAGACGCGCCTGGGCCGCGCGCAGTTCACCAACCTGCATGTGTTCGCCGGTAGCGAGCACAAGCACGCCGCCCAGAACCCCCGCAAGATCGACCTGAACAGCATCAAGTAAGATGGCAACTGTCAACACCATCGGCCGCCGCAAGACCTCCGTGGCCCGCGTGATCCTCAGCGAGGGCACCGGCGCCATCACCGTGAACGGTGTGGAGGGCAAGGAGTATTTCCCCGTCATGGTCCAGCAATTCAAGCTGAACCAGCCCTTCAAGCTCACGGGCACCGAAGGCAAGTACGACGTGACCGTGCTCGTGGACGGTGGCGGCATCACCGGTCAGGTGGAGGCCGTTCGCCTGGGCATCGCCCGCGCGCTCGTGGAGGTGGACGCCGCCCACAAGCCCGCCCTGAAGGCCGAGGAGCTCATGACGCGCGACCCGCGCGCCGTGGAGCGTAAGAAGTTCGGACGCAAGAAGGCGCGCAAGCGCTACCAGTTCAGCAAGCGTTAAACCCTGCGCTTGTTGGTCCGCCCGATCCCGGTCATGCTGCCCCTGGCAGCGTGACCACGGACGGGAGGGTTCAGCATCCAATCCGGATGGACCGGCCCGCCGCGAGGTGGGAAGCTACCACCCGGATGCCTGCGAAAACGGGAAACAGGAACGTGAACAACAACGGAAATGGCTCGTACTGAATTCAAGCAATTGCTCGACGCCGGGGTGCACTTCGGTCACCTCAAGCGTAAGTGGAACCCCAACATGGCCCCGTACATCTTCGGGGAGAAGAAGGGCATCCACATCATCGACCTGAACAAGACGGCTGCGAAGCTCGACGAGGCCTCGGCCGCGATGAAGAGCATCGCCCGCGGCGGCAAGAAGGTGCTGTTCGTGGCCACCAAGAAGCAGGCGAAGGACATCGTCGCCGAGAAGGTGAAGCCCACCGGCATGCCCTTCGTCACCGAGCGCTGGAGCGGTGGCATGCTCACCAACTTCGGCACCATCCGCCGAGCCATCAAGAAGATGGCCTCGATCGACCGGATGAAGAGCGACGGCACCTTCGACCACATCAGCAAGCGTGAGCGCCTGCAGATCATGCGTCAGCGCGAGAAGATGGAGAAGAACCTGGGCTCCATCGCCGACCTCACCCGCCTGCCCTCCGCGCTGTTCGTGGTGGACATCGTGAAGGAGCACATCGCCATCGCCGAGGCGCGCAAGCTGGGCATCCCCACCTTCGCCATGGTCGACACCAACAGCGACCCCACGCTGGTGGACTTCCCGATCCCCGCCAACGACGACGCCACCAAGAGCATCGAGCTGATCGTGGACGCCATGATCGCCGCGGTGAACGAGGGCCTCGAGGAGCGCAAGAGCGACAAGGAGCGCGGCGAGGCCGTGCCCGAGGAGGGTGAGGAGGCCGAAGGCGCCGAGGAAGGCGTTGAGGAGACCGAGGGCGGCGAGCAGAACTGATCGCGCCCGTTCCGTTCAACCATTCAATTCACAGGGTCCGGCGCAGGCCGGGACCGCCAAGCAAGCATGAGCACCATGGCTATCACCGCCGCTGACGTGAACAAGCTGCGCCAGATCACCGGCGCGGGCATGATGGATTGCAAGAAGGCCCTCACCGAGGCCAACGGCGACTTCGACGCCGCCATCGACTTCCTGCGCAAGCAGGGCCAGAAGGTGGCCGCCAAGCGCGCCGACCGCGATGCCACCGAAGGCCTCGTGATCGCGAAGACCACTGCCGACGGCACCAAGGGTGTGCTGGTGTGCACCAACTGCGAGACCGACTTCGTGGCCAAGAACGCCGACTTCGCCGCCATGGCCGAGCGCATCGCCACCATCGCCCTGGAGAAGGGTGTGGACAGCATCGACGCGCTGAAGGCCGCCGCCTACGACAGCAACGGCCTCACCGTGGCCGAGAAGCTGATCGAGCAGACCGGTGTGATCGGCGAGAAGATCGATGTGAGCGCCTGCCACGCCCTGAGCGCCCCCTACGTGTACGCCTACAACCACCCCGGCAACAAGGTGGCCAGCCTCGTGGGCCTGAGCAAGGCCGGTCACGAGACCGTGGCCAAGGACGTGGCCATGCAGGTGGCCGCCATGGCGCCCATCGCGCTGGACAAGGCGAGCACCCCGCAGAACGTGATCGACAAGGAGCTCGAGATCGGCAAGGAGCTCGCCATCCAGGAGGGCAAGCCCGCCGACATGGCCGAGAAGATCGCCGCCGGCCGCCTGAACAAGTTCTTCAAGGAGAGCACCCTGCTCGCCCAGGAGTTCATCAAGGACAACAAGCTCAGCGTGGAGCAGTACGTGAAGAACGCCGACAAGGACATGACCGTGACCGGCTTCAAGCGTCACTCGCTGACCATCTGATCCTAACGACCCTTAACGACCGGCCCCGGTCCCGATGTCTCGGGACGGGGCCGTTCGCATTTCATGCGTGCTCCCTCATCGGCGCATCCCCCGCTTTTCCCTTCCTTTGGCCTCCGATCGACGCATCCCGATCGCCCCTCCGATGGCAGCCTCGAACGGTACCTCCCTCAAGTACAAGCGCATCCTTCTGAAGCTCAGCGGCGAAAGCCTCATGGGCGAGCAGGCCTACGGCATCAGCGAGGCCATGCTGAACACCTACGCCGACGAGATCATCGCCGTGGCCAAGACGGGGGTGCAGGTGGCCGTGGTGATCGGCGGCGGCAACATCTACCGGGGCATGAGCGGGGTGGCCAAGGGCATCGACCGCGTGCAGGGCGACCACATGGGCATGCTGGCCACCATGATCAACAGCCTGGCGCTGCAGAGCGCGCTGGAGGCCAAGGGGCAGGGCACCCGCCTGCAGAGCGCGATCAAGATGGAGCAGATCGCCGAGCCCTTCATCCGCCGCCGTGCCGTACGCCACCTGGAGAAAGGGCGGATCGTGATCTTCGGCTCGGGCACCGGCAACCCCTACTTCACCACCGACACCGCCGCCAGCCTGCGGGCGATCGAGATCCAGGCCGACGTGATCCTGAAGGGCACCCGCGTGGACGGCATCTACACCGCGGACCCCGAGAAGGACAAGACGGCGACCAAGTACGAGCGCATCAGCTTCACCGAGGTGTACGAGAAGGGCCTGAACGTGATGGACCTCACGGCCTTCACGCTGTGCAACGAGAACAAGCTGCCCATCATCGTGTTCGACATGAACAAGCCCGGCAACCTGCAACGCGTGGTGACCGGCGAGCGCGTGGGCACGCTGGTGGAGTTCTGAAGAGAACAGGCCGCAGAGGTGCCGAGGCGCGGAGAATACAAGGAGCAGGGCGCATGATGCCCCACCCGATACCGCTTCCCTGGCTCCTGCTAATTTCGCAGTCCCGTAATTGACCTGAAAATGGATGTGAAGACGCTGATCGCCCCCAACGAGGAGCTGATGAAGAAGGCCGTGGACCACCTGGAGAACGAGCTCACCAAGGTGCGCGCGAGCCGGGCGAACCCCTCCATGCTGGACAGTGTGCGGGTGGAGGCCTACGGGTCTCACATGCCGCTGAACCAGGTGGCCAACATCAACACGCCCGATGCGCGTACGCTGATGATCCAGCCCTGGGACAAGAAGATGATCGACGCCATCGAGAAGGCGATCCAGGCCGCCAACCTGGGCTTCAACCCCAGCAACAACGGCGAGGCGGTCATCATCAGCGTGCCCATGCTCACCGAGGAGCGCCGCAAGGACCTGGTGAAGACGGCGCACAAGGAGGGTGAACATGCGCGTGTGAGCATCCGCGGTGCCCGCCAGAAGGCCATGGAGGCCATCAAGGGCTCCAAGCTCCCCGAGGACGTGATCAAGGATGGTCAGGACCAGGTGGAGAAGCTTACCGCCGCCTACAACAAGAAGGTGGAGGCGCTGGTGGAGGCGAAGGAGAAGGACATCATGAAGGTGTGACAGTACGCGATCCCGGGTCAAGCCCGGAATGACAATAGCGTTTCAAAGCGAGGGCGGTGCATGCACCGCCCTCGCTATTTTCGGGAGTGTCACTCCGGCCTTGAGCCGGAGTCGCGAAAGGGCGGATCATGCGCACGCATCAGTACTGGGTGTACATCGTGGCCAACAAGGGCAACACGGTGGTGTACATCGGCTTGACCAACGACATCGTGCGAAGGCTCTTCGAGCACCGGACCGGTGAAAGCGCGAGCGCGTTCGCCTGGCGCTATCAGTGCTGGAAGCTGGTCCACATGGAGGAGTTCAATGACATCGGTGCTGCGATCCGCCGAGAGAAGCAGCTCAAGAACTGGAAGCGGGAGTGGAAGAATGTGCTGGTCGAAAAGGCGAATCCGCATTGGAGCGAACTCAGTGCGGACTGGGACTACGCGGGTTGGTTCGATCCGAAGAACCCTCCGGTGGGTTACTACCAGCAGCACGTGAAAGAGAAATGGGGCGGACATTCGCGCGACTCCGGGTCGAGCCCGGAGTGACAACAGTGATCTGTAGAGAGGGAATGTCACTCCAGCCTTGAGCCGGAGTCGCGAAGGGGATCAGCGATCACGGGTCCTTCGACAAGGAAGGAGCCCGGAGTGACTACGGGGAGGGAAGCGTGGCTCCCGGTCGGGCCCTGAGTGACAGAGTGGATCCTCGCGATCCCGGGTCGAGCCCGGAATGACGATCGGGGGAGTGTGTGTTATGCCCACACCGGCGATCCTTCGCTGCAGTTCCTGCACATCTCGATGCTGCTGCGTGCGGCCAGCAGGTTCCGCCTGAAGGCCGTGTAGGCATCGCCCGTCCAGATCTCGCGGAAGGTCTGCGTGCGCAGGTCACCGAGCACATGGTGCGCGTCCTTGTCGAAGCAGCAGGGCACCACGCGGCCGTCCCAGGTGATCACGCAGCTGTGCCACATCTTCCAGCAGCGGTCGTCCAGTGCGTTCTTCACCTCCCACACCCCGCTCGCATTGCGGCGGTAGCGTGAATACCGGTCCTGCGTGGGGATCAGCGGGTGGTCGTCCTTCGGGTCGTACACCTGGGCGGTCTTCAGCCACAGGTCGTCCACGCCGATGCGCCGGGCCAGCGCCCGGGCCTCGGGGATCTGGTGCTCGTTGGGGCGCACCACAAGGAACTGGAAGACCACGTGCGGGGTGCTGCTCTTCAGCTTCCGCTTCCACTTCACGATGCGTTCGGCGCCCTCGATCACCTTGGCCAGGTCCCCTTCCTTGCGGTAGGCCGAATAGGTCTCCTGCGTGGTGCCGTCCAGCGAGATGATCAGGCGCGAGAGCCCGCTGCGCACGGTGGCCTCGGCCTTCGCCTCGTCGAGGAAGTGCGCGTTGGTGCTGGTGGCGGTGTACAGGCCACGGCTGCGCGCAAGGGCCACCATGTCGAGGAAGCCGGGGTTGATGTAGGGCTCGCCCTGGATGTAGAAGGTGAGGCCCAACAGGTCGGGCGCGAGCTCGTCGATCACGCGGGTGAAGAGGTCCTGCCGCAGGTTGCCGGTGGGGCGGGTGAAGCTGCGCAGGCCGCTGGGGCATTCGGGGCAGCGCAGGTTGCAGGCCGTGGTGGGCTCGATGGCAATGCTGATGGGCAGCCCCGCGATCCGTGGGTCCTTGGTGCGGCCGGCACGCCGGAAGCTGCTCCAGATGCGGTAGGCGTTGGCGGCCCGGCGCCCGGTGAAGGAGCGCGCCCAGAGGGCGGCATCGCGCGCGGGTGCCAGCGGGTGCAGGGCCATGGCGCCAAGGTAGGGCGGAGGGGAACGGAGGGAAGAGGTGGATGAAGCCGCAGGGGCGCGAAGACGCAGCGGAGTGCCTGGCGGGCGCTGGTGTTCCGCATACGCGGAAGACCGGTCCGGTTCGACCGCTCATCACGGCGCGGCCAACTTTCCGCGACCCGTCCTGTTACTTTCCGGCGGGCTTCCCCGTCACAGGAACAACCCCTTGTTGCGCATGCGCCACCTGCTGCTCCTCGTCCTGCTGTTCCTGAGCCTTGGGCTTCGGGCCCAATCCACCGTTACGGGCCGCGTGGTCGACAGCCGCTCGAAGGAGCCGCTCGCCTTCGTGCCCGTGCTCGTGGCCGGCACGCGGGAGGGCGCCACCACCGACATCGACGGGCGCTTCACCCTGCGCGTGCCGCAGCTGCCGGTGAAGCTGCGGTTCAGCTACGTGGGCTACGTGCCACTGGAGCTGGACGTGAACGGCACCGATCCCGTGATCGTGCCGCTGGTGGAGGCCGTGGCCGAGCTGAAGGCCCTGGAGGTGCTGCCCACGGAGAACCCCGCGCACCGCATCATCAAGCGCGCCATCGCCAACCGGAAGCAGAACGACGGCATGCGCGAGCGCGCGCACCGCTACAGCAGCTACAGCAAGACCATCTTCACCGTGGAGCTGGACAGCGCGCTGCGCACCGACAGCACCCGCATCGCCCAGCTCGACAGTGGCGACCGGGAGGGCATCGCCTTCATCGAGAGCCAGCACCTCTTCCTGATGGAGAGCGCCACGCGCAAGAGCTTCATCCCCCCCGCCGCCGAGAAGGAGGAGGTGCTCGCCATGCGCGTGAGCGGCCTGAAGGACCCCTCGTTCCTGGCCCTGGCCGCGCAGACCAAGACCTTCAGCATCTACGGGCCACAGGTGTCCATCAGCCAGAAGAACTACCTGGGGCCGCTCGCGCCCGGCAGCACGTCGAAGTACCTCTTCCTGCTCGAGGACACCCTGTACAAGGGTGCCGACTCGGTCTACGTGATCAGCTACAAGCCGCGCAGCCGCACCAAGTTCGACGGCCTCAAGGGCCTGCTCTACATCAACACCGACGGTTACGCCGTGCAGAACGTGACCGCCGAGGCCGCCGAGCGCGATGAGAACTTTAACATCCGCTTCCAGCAGCTGCACGAGAAGGTCGACGGGCGCGCCTGGTTCCCCACGCAGCTCAACGCCTTCATCTACCTCGACAACGTGAGCACCGGGATCGGCAAGCCGTACGGGGTGAGCCGCACCTACCTGAAGGAGATCGAGGTGGACGTGGACGTGGCGCGCAAGGAAGTGCGCGGGCCCGAGCTGGTGATGGACCGCATGAGCACCCGGCAGACCGAGGACTACTGGAACGCCCTGCGCACCGACAGCCTCGACAGCCGCGACCTCAAGACCTACCACGTGATCGACAGCATGGGCGCCGAGATCGACCTGGACAGGAAGGTGAAGTGGTTCACCGCGCTCACCACCGGCCGGCTGCCCCTGGGACCGGTGGACCTGCTGCTCGACAGGCTGGTGCGGTACAACGGCTACGAAGGGCTGCGCCTGGGCACCGGCCTGGCCACCAACGACCGCCTCACGCGCTATGCCTCGCTGGGCGGCTACTTCGGATACGGCTTCAAGGACGAGGCCTGGAAGTACGGCGGCTTCCTCACCCTCAAACCCTGGTACGGCCGAGACATCGCGTTGAAGCTCTTCCACGAGAACGACGTGGTCGAGAGCGGCGGGGTGTCCTTCGAAGGGCCGAAGAAGTGGATCACCACCGAGAGCACACGATGGATCTACGTGAACCGCATGGACCGCAGCGAGCGCACGGGGGCGCAGTTCAGCTTCCGGGCGGGCAGCTCGTTCAAGTTCTGGCTGGGCACCGAACGCGAGCTCCGCATCAACGACATCGGCTACCAGTACGCTGCGCCGCAAGGTGAAGGGGTGACGGTGCTCCGCAACAGCTTCCTTACCGGCGGGGCCACCTTCGGCATGCGCTTCGCCTTCCGTGAGCGCCTGGCCCGCCTGCCGGACCGCGAGGTGGCGCTCGGCACCAAGTGGCCGGTGCTCTCCGTCAGCGCCTTCCGCTCGTTCGAGGGCCTGTGGGAAGGGGAGTTGGAGACCTGGCGCGTGAACGCCAGCATCGACAAGACCTTCCACCTGCGGCTGGTGGGCGATCTCAGCATCCGCCTCATGGGCGGCATTGCCGACCCCGACGCGCCCTACACCTACCTGTACAACCTGCGCGGGACCAATGGCGGTGGGCTCAAGGAGGACCCGGCGCTGCTGCTGGCCGCCGACAACACCTTCCAGACCATGGTGGCCAACGAGTTCCTCGCCGACCGCTACGCCGCCTTCCACCTGAAGCACAGCTTCGGCACCCTGCTGGTGAAGGGCAAGCACTTCAAGCCGCGGCCCGGCATCGTCTACAACGCCGGCATCGGGGCGCTCGACCGTCCGGAGAACCACCGTGGCCTGAGCTTCACCGCGCTGGATGAGCCCTTCCTGGAGGGT
>JAEUSV010000152.1 GCA_016788485.1 Flavobacteriales bacterium | reverse complement strand
TGAGCACGCTGGGCCCGCTCCACGCGCCGCCTGCATCGGGCGTTCCACCGAGCTGCGCGAAGAGGTCCGTGGCCGCATCGCTGGTGCAGAGCGTGATCGCGCCAGGCGTGCCGGGATCGGGGTTGGTCACCACGCTCACCGTCACAGAGGCCGAAGCCGCGGGGCACGGCGCGGTGCCGTTCACCGTGTAGGTGTAAACGCCGGCGTTCATGCTGGCCGGAGCGAACAGGCCGCCGACCACCGCACTGGGTCCGCTCCATGTACCGCCCGCATCCGGCGAACCGCCCAGGCCGCCGATCAACGCCGTGGCCGGGCTGGTGGCGCAGAGCGTGAGCGCGCCATCACTTCCGGGGTCGGGAGGCGTGTTGAGCGTAACGGTGACGGTGCTGCTGGCGCTGGTGCACGGCGGCGGAACAGTGATGGTGTACGTGTAGACACCCGCGCTCATCGTCGCCGGGTCGAGCTGTCCGCCAACGATCGCGCTCGGTCCGGACCAGCTGCCGCCGGCATCCGGAGATCCACCCAATACGCTGAAGAGCAACACGGGAGCGTCCGATGTGCACATGGTCACATTGCCGGGCGTGCCGGGATCGGGGTCGGTGGCCACCAGCACGTTCACCACAGCGGTGGCGTTCGGGCAGGGCGTTGTTCCGAGGACGGTGTATGTATAGGTCCCGGGTGCATCAACGCCCGGTGTGAACAGCGCACCGACAGTGTTGCCACCTGGACCTGTCCATGTCCCTCCTGCATCCGGCGTTCCGTTCAAGCCCGTGATCAGGCCTACTGCAGGACTGGTCGCGCAAAGCGTGAGCCCGCCATCGATGCCTGCATCCGGAGGCGTGTTCACGGTGACGGTCACCGTGCTGCTCGCATCGGGACAGGGCGTGGTGCCGGCTACGGTGTAGCTGTACACACCGGCGTTCATCGAGGCCGGATCGAAGGAGCTTCCGCTGAGCACGCTGGGTCCGCTCCACGCGCCGCCTGCATCGGGCGTGCCACCCAGCAAGGCGAAGAGGTCGGTCGCGGCATCGGTGCTGCACAGCGTGATGGCGCCTGGTGTTCCTGCGTCCACCGGCGCGTTCACGTTCACCGTGACGGCGGCGGATGCGCTGGGGCAGGGCGCGATGCCGTTCACTGTGTAGGTGTACACGCCCGGGCTCATCGTCGCCGGATCGAAGGAGCTACCGCTTAGCGCGCTGGGTCCGCTCCACGTGCCACCAGCATCGGGCACACCACCGAGCTGCGCGAAGAGGTCGGCGGGCGCGTTGGTGGCGCAGAGCGTGATGGTGCCGTCATTGCCCGCATCCGGAGGGGTGTTCACCGTTACCGTCACCGTGCTGCTCGCATCGGGACAGGGCGTGGTGCCGGCCACGGTGTAGGTGTACACGCCAGCGCCCATCGTCGCCGGATCAAAGGAGCTTCCGCTGAGCACGCTGGGGCCGCTCCATGCGCCGCCCGCATCGGGCGCACCACCGAGCAGGGCGAAGATGTCGGTCGCGGCATCGGTGCTGCAGAGCGTGATGGCGCCCGGCGTTCCTGCGTCCACCGGGGCGTTCACGTTCACTGTGACGGTGGCGGATGCGCTGGGGCACGGCGCGGTGCCGGCCACGGTGTAGGTGTACACGCCCGGGCTCATCGTGGCCGGGTCGAAGGAGCTACCGCTTAGCGCGCTGGGTCCGCTCCACGTGCCACCAGCATCGGGCGCACCACCGAGCTGCGCGAAGAGGTCGGCGGGCGCGTTGGTGGCGCAGAGCGTGATGGTGCCGTCATTGCCCGCATCCGGAGGGGTGTTCACCGTTACCGTCACCGTGCTGCTCGCATCGGGGCAGGGCGTGGTACCGGCCACGGTGTAGCTGTACACACCGGCGCCCATCGTCGCCGGATCAAAGGAGCTTCCGCTGAGCACGCTGGGGCCGCTCCATGCGCCGTTCGCATCGGGCGCACCACCGAGCAGGGCGAAGAGGTCGGTCGCGGCATCGGTGCTGCAGAGCGTGATGGCGCCCGGTGTTCCTGCGTCCACCGGTGCGTTCACGGTCACAGTGATGGTGGCCGATGCCGTGGGGCAGGGCGCGGCGCCGTTCACTGTGTAGGTGTACACGCCCGGGCTCATCGTCGCCGGATCGAAGGAGCTACCGCTTAGCGCGCTGGGTCCGCTCCACGTGCCACCAGCATCGGGTGCACCACCGAGCTGCGCGAAGAGGTCAACGGGCGCGTTGGTGGAGCAGAGCGTGATGGTGCCGTCATTGCCCGCATCCGGAGGGGTGTTCACCGTTACCGTCACCGTGCTGCTCGCATCGGGGCAGGGCGTGGTGCCGGTCACGGTGTAGCTGTACACACCGGCGTTCATCGAGGCCGGATCGAAGGAGCTTCCGCTGAGCACGCTGGGTCCGCTCCACGCGCCGCCTGCATCGGGCGCGCCACCCAGCAAGGTGAAGAGGTCGGTCGCGGCATCGGTGCTGCAGAGCGTGATGGCACCGGGTGTTCCTGGCACGGGCGGTTGTTCGACCGCGATGGTCACCGTGCTGCTCGCCGACGGACAAGGCGGGTTACCTCCCACCGTGTAGGTGTATGTACCGGGGGCCATCGTCACGGGATCGAACTGGCCACCGATCACGGGGCTCGGGCCGCTCCAGGTACCGCCCGGTTGTGGCGCACCACCCAACAGGCCGAACAGGGCAGCGGGCGCCGAGGATGTGCACAGGGTGGTCGAGCCAGGTGTACCCGCGTTCGGAAGGCTGGAAAGGTTGACGGTGACGGTGGCCGAAGCCGAAGCGCAAGGGGACGTGCCGGCCACGGTGTAGGTGTACACCCCGGCGCTCATCGTGGCCGGGTCGAACATCCCCCCGGCCACGGGGCTCGGGCCGCTCCACGATCCGCCCGCATCCGGTGTGCCGCCCAATTGCGCGAACAGGGAGCTGGGCGGCGCCGTGCTGCACACGGCGAGGCTGCCATCGGTGCCCGCATCGGGCGGCGGTACCACGTTCACCGTCACCGTCGCCGTGGCATCGGGGCATGGGGCGGTCCCGGTGACCGTGTAGGTGTATATACCGGCGCTCATCGTGGCGGGGTCGAACATGCCACCCGGCACAGGGCTTGGTCCGCTCCAACTTCCACCTGACTGCGGCGCACCACCGAGCAGCGCGAACAACGATGTCGCCGCTGCATCACCGCAGATCGTCATGCTGCCGTTCGTGCCGGCGCTGGGCGGGGGCACCAGGTTCACCGTCACCGTTGCGCTGGCGGGTGGACAGGGTGCCGTGCCGGCCACGGTGTAGGTGTATACACCCGCGCTCATCGTTGCCGGGTTGAACTGTCCGCCGACAACAGGACTGGGCCCGCTCCAGGTCCCGCCTGGCTGCGGTGCTCCGCCAAGTTGCGCGGCCAACGACACCGCTGCGCTTGTCGTGCAAAGGGTGACACTACCGTTGGACCCGGGAGCGGGAGGACCTATCACCGTCACCGTCACGGTGGATTGGTCGATGCCCGGGCAAGGCGCGGCGGAGTTCACCGTATAGGTGTACACACCTGGAGCGCTCGAGCCGGGGGTGAAGGTCGAGGTCGTGGCGGTTCCTCCGGGAGCGGTCCATGTGCCGCCCGGCGTTGCTCCGCCCAACGAACTGAACAGGTCGATGGGCGGATCGTTGGCGCATAATGTCACGCTACCATCCGTCCCGGCCCCGTTGGGAGTGGTCACCGTCACGGTCACCTGGTCGGTATCGGTGCAGCCCGGCTGGCCCACTTGGGTCACCGTCACCGTATAGGTCGTGGTGCTGCCGGGGTTCGCTGTGGGGTTGGCGATGTTCGGGTTGCTGAGCCCGGTGCTGGGGCTCCAGCTGTAGGTGTAGGTGATGGGCACGGTGCCACAGTTCACCACGCCGCTCCACGCTTGGCCGATGGCCGGGAACGGGCCGTCCTGGAACACGATCGTGTTCGAACCATTGCGCAACCTGTAGGTGATCTCGCCATCGTACGTTCCCGGACTGAAGCTGATCGAGATGGCATCGCCGGTCTGCACGGGCAGGTTCACCGACCCGTTCGATCCCGTGTTCAAGGTGTAGGTGGTGGGCACGCCGTTGATCGTGACCGTTACCGAAGCGCCGTTCCATCCATCACCGAAACTGTCAAGCAGTTGCAGCGTGTAGGTGCAGTCCTGCACGGGGGCGCCGCCTGTGGCGCTGGCCGCCAGTTGAACGGGGCCCTGGCCTGCACACATCACCACATCGGGCCCGGCGTTGGCCACGGGTGGTGCGCTTATGGTCACCGAGAGCGTGGTGTCGTACGTGCAGCCGAAGTTGTCCACCGCGTGGTACACGTAGTCATAGGTGCCCGGAGCGGGCGGTTGCACGCAGATCTGCTCGCAATCGGCTGAGCTGCTCACGATGTTCGGTCCGGTCCACCATGTGCTGTCGCAGGCGTTGCCGTATACCGGCGTGAACTGTGTGAGGCTGGGGAAGAGCGATGGGTCGAAGTCCATCTCCCAGCCGCAGAGGAAACCGTTGTCGAGGCCCCAGAGGTCGCAGATCTCGATGGTCCAGTTCCCGTTCAGCTGCGAACCGAGCAGTCCGCTCAAGGGGTTGAGGCTCTCGTAGGTCCCGGCGGGCAGTGTCGCAGCAGCGTTCGCGGCCATGGTGCCGTTGGTGGCCGTGGGGCTGAAGCAATAGGTCCAACAGGTGCCGGGGGTGGGGTTGGCCTCGTCGGGGTCGACAGGCACGCCGAGATAGGTGCCTGTTCCCCCTTGCTGGTGCATTACGACGGTCTCGCCGCTCGGGCTGATGATGCTGATCACCAGGTCGCCCAGGAACGAGTGCTCAATATCGATGCAGATGCTCTGCAGCTGGTTGATGTTGGTGAGCGTGGCGCCGGGTGCGAAGCCGCTGAAGAGCAGGTCCGAGGTGAAACAGGATCCCACATCGTCAGGCAGGAACACACCTGCGCCGAAGTTGGCCGTGGGCTGTGCGCTCCAGGTGGTGGCGTTCACCTGTCCGTCCAGGCACACCGGCGTGCCCACACAGCTTCCAGGTTCGGCCACCGTTCCGGTGAAGGTGGGCGGTGTGCCCACGAGCACCTGCAGGTTCAGCAGGTTCGCGCTCACGCAACCGTTGTTATCGGTGACCGAGAGCTGAACCACGTACTCGCCGGGACTGTTGAACGTGTGCGAGGCCGTTGGTGAAGCGGAGGAGTTCGAGGACCCATCCGCCCAGTTCCAGGTGTAGTTCACCACGGCATTGCCCGGTGCCGCAGTGGATCCCGATCCATTGAACGAGACCTGCTCACCCGGACAGATCATGGCCGGGGCCGATGGTGACATCGTGGCTGCGGCCACGGGGCGCGTGCAAGGCACGTAGCAGGTGATCGACCCGGCGAACACGCCAAGCCCGGTGCCATTGGAGTGCCATACGAACGTGAGGCACCCGGATGGATTCCCTGCGCCGGCCGAGATGATCTGGCCTTGCAGGGAAGTGCCGGTGTACGAGCCGATGAGCGGGGCGCCCGTGGTGTTCCCGTCGTAGATCGTCAGGTGGTCGATCGGAGCGGCGCCTGCGGTGGAGAGCTGGAAGGTGATGAAGTCGACCGAGATCGCGTCGCCGGGATTATCGGGGCAGAGCGTGTAGGTGAAGTCCTCGTTGTTCGAATACCCCGAGCCGCCCTGCCCTCCGCTGTCGAGGAAGGCACCTGAACAGGTGCTCGCTCCGCCATCGGCGATCACGAACACCTGCGCTTGTGCCACCGCGGGCAGCAGTGCGCAGAGCAGGCACCAACACGCCATCCAGGCCAGGCCGGTTGGCCAGGCGCATCGCGTAGCGCGGTCAGTTCCGGGAGAGTGTGGAACGCGACGGGTAAGGGTCAACGCATTCAGGCTTGGGGTCTCGGTTCCGGGCGTTCCAAGCTAACCGGTTGTCCCGATCGATCGTCCGGTTTTGGACGACCGCGTCGATTCCGTCGACGAATACCGAAGGCGGTCTGATCGCCCCGTCTATTTGATCAGCGTCACATGCCCGAAGATCTCGCGCCGCTCCTGGCTATAACGCGAGGCCACCCGCAGGCGCCAGGGGTACACGCCATCCTGCACGCGTTCCCCATCACCATCCCCGAGGCTGCCTCGCCATCCCTTGCTCGGGTCGGTGCTCGTGAAGATGAGCTCGCCCCAGCGGTTGAACACCAGCAGCTCGAAGCCTTCGGTATCGATGTCATTGCCCATCACGCGGAACTCGTCGTTGATGCCATCGCCATCAGGCGTGAAGGCATCGGGCACGTAGATGAGGAACTCGTCCTGGATCTCCACCAGCTTCGTCGCGCTGTCCGCGCATCCCAGGTAATTGGTCACCCACAGCTCCACGGGATAGGTGCTGCCCACGAGGTCGGGGAAGGTGAATGAGGCCTCGGGGGTGGTGGCAGAGCCGAGCCCCGCGAAGTCCCACACGTATTGCGTGGCGTACGGACCTGCGTTCTCCGTGAACGACAGGGTGGGTGTGAGCACCGAACCAGGGTTCGGTGTCCAGCTGAAGTCCGCATCCGGCAGCTGCGCCACCACCACCATGTCGGTGATCGAGGTGTCGTCCTGGCAACCGTTGGGCCAGGTCACCAGTACGCTCACATCGTAACCGCCGGGGTCGGGGTAGGTGTGCCCGATCTGGGCCAGTCCCTGCGTCGTGATCCCATCGCCGAAGTCCCAGGCCACGGTGGCCCCGGTGGTGGTGTCGGTCACATTGAACACCACCGCGAACGGTTCGCAGCCCAGCGACGAGTCGACCACTAGCTCCAGCTGTGGGATGGGGATCACGTCCACGTAGGTGCAGCGCGTCTGCACAGGCGTTTCGCAGCCATCGTTCACCGTGACGCACACGAGTTGCGAGGTCGTCAGGTTCACCGTGTACGAGTTGAACGGCGTGGCCTGTCCGCCTTGCCATGCGTACTGGTAGGCGCCATCACCGCCGCTTACCTGGGCCGCGATCAGCGTCAGGTCCACTTCGGGGCAGATGGGCACCGTGTCCGGCATCACGAAGGCGATGTCGGGACGCACGGTCACTTCCAGTTCCAGCGTGTCGCTGAGGCAGTTGTTCAGGTCCGAGGCGTACACGCTGTACGTGGTCGTTGTCAACGGGCTCACCGCATGCGGGCCGTTGCCGACAAGAGCACCCGACCAGTTGAGCGCTAACGGGGCCGTGCCGCCGATCGCCTGCGCCGCCAGCAACGCGGTTCCCGTCTTGCAGATGGTGGTGTCGTTCACCGTCAGCGAAAGCACCACCGGGTCCGGTTCGTTGATGGTGGCGATCACGGTGTCGGTGCATCCGTTGCCGTTGATCGTCTCGGCGATCACGATGGTGTAGGTGCCGGCGCCGCCGGTGTAACTGTCGCCGTTCGCGGAGGAGGGGGTGTTCTGCACCACCGTGCCGGTCCCGTCCGTCCAGGTGTACGACCAGGGGCCGCCATTGCCGGTCGTGTTCACCTGGACACTTCCATTGGACCCGTCCGAACAGCTGGCGTCGGTGATCACACTGTCGTTCTCAAGCGTGGTCACGGGGTTCACCAGGGCACTGTCGCGTACGGCGCAGAGCGGATGACCGAAGGGGTATACTGTGTTCACGTACCAGGTCGGGGCGGGGGCCTGCGCCGTGGGGTTCTGGATGTTCGGGTTGGAGAGGCCGACGGCCGGGCTCCAGCTGTAGAACAGCGGACCGCTCGCCGCAGGTGGCAGGATCGTGGTGGTGAGCTGCACCGGGCTGGTGCACGTGGGGCCCAGGGCGCTCGTCACATCGATGGTCGGGGCGGGTGTCACCACCACGGTGATGGTCGTGTCGTAGGTGCAGCCGAAATCGTCGATCGCCGTGTAGGTGTAGTCGTAGCTGCCGGCGGTGGTCGGGGTGATGGTGATGCCGTCGCAGGTGGCATCCGTGGCGGTGATGTTCGGACCGGTCCAGTAGGTGCTGTCACAGCCCGCGCCGAACGTGGGGGTGTACTGCACCACCGTGGGATAGAGCGAGGGGTCGATGTCCAGCCACCAGCTGAAGATGAAGCCGTCGTCGATGAAGAGGTTGTCGGTGATGGTAAGGGTCCACGTGCCGTTCAGGTCGCAGCCGATCCAGTTGCTGAAGGGGTCCTCCGAGGTGTACAGGCCGGGAGGAAGGCTGTTGCCCACAGGGGCATTGGTGTTGGGTATCCAGTTGCCCGCGCCGTTCTCGGCCACCATGGTGCCGAACACGCCCACGGTGCTGAAGCAATAGAGCCAGCCTGTGCCGGGAATGCCCGTGGTGAGGTCGAAGGGGTCCCCGAGGTAGGTGTTACCGGGGGTGCCGCTGTTGTACCCTTGGAAGAGCGTGACCTGCTGTCCATTGGGGCAGGTGAGGGTCACATCAAGGTCGCCGAAGTAACTGTGCTCCATCACCAGGCACACCTGCGTGATGTCCGTGGCCGAGCTGATCGTGGTGTTCGTGGGGAAGCCGGAGACGTTGATGCCGGCGGTGTACGATACGCCACCCCCGTCGGGCAGTGCGGTCATGCCGTCGAGGAAGGGTTGCGGCACATTGGTCCATTCCGTTCCGGTCACCAGGCCCGTCACCTGTGCAGACTCGC
Source organism: Flavobacteriales bacterium (assembly GCA_016788485.1). Lineage (GTDB taxonomy): Bacteria > Bacteroidota > Bacteroidia > Flavobacteriales_F > PHOS-HE28 > PHOS-HE28. The sequence continues at coordinate 17,586 of JAEUSV010000152.1, read as the reverse complement.
CCACGCACAGGCTCGTGGGGGTGACCTGCAGGGTGAAGGTGGGCTGCGTGGACACCCGCACCGTGACGTACTCGTACACCACGCTATAGCAGCCGATGTCGTCCTGCACGGTCAGCGTGGTCATGTACTGTCCCGGTGCGGCGTAACTGTGGTTCTGCACGGGGCCGTATAGCGTATCGCCGTCGCCCATCACCCAGGTGTAGGACACGATGTTGCGCCCTGGCGCGGCCGAGGACCCGCTGCCGTCGAACAGGATGTTCTCACCCACGCAGACCTTGTAGGGCTCCTCCGGCAGGGGGGCGATGAGCGCCACGGGCTCTATGCAGGGCTGATCGCACACCACCTGGATCTCGAACCCCGGGCCGGTGCCCGAGCCATCGGAAATGAACTCCAGGGTGATGCACCCACTGGGGTTGCCGGGGGTGGCGGCCGCGGTCAGTCCCGCGAGGTTGTTCCCCGATCCCTGGCCGATGGCAGGTGAAAGGTTCGAAGGTCCGTCGTACACGTTCAGAACGTCACCAGGCCCCAGGTCGAAGGTGTTGAAGGCCACCGTGATGAAGGCCCCGGCCACCCCTGGGCACAGGGTCAGCGAGTAGTACTCGTTGTCGTTGTAGTTGCCGTTGAATCCGGCATCGTACACCGTGGCATTGCACAGCGTCTCCGTGCCTGAGTACATCAAGACCACTGGAGGCTGGGCTTGGGCCAGCCGGGGAAGCGCGATCAGCAGCACCACCAACAGGCGGTTCAGCCAGGGGAGAGGGGAGGAACTGCTCCGGGTGTTCATCGGCAGGTGGAGGACGCACGGCGTCCCTCGTTCGGCGCCCGAAGATCGGAACATTGGGGCCATCACCGGCCGCCATGTTCCGGTGAACTGGGATTGCTGAGGGCCAAAGCGGAAGCGCCCGCTGTTGGGCGGGCGCTTCCTCATAAGGCCGGCGGCCTCAGTGCTTCAGCATCACCTTGCCGGTGTAGGTCTCGCTCAGGTGCAGGCTCTCCCGCACATCGACCACCCACACGTACTCGCCAGCGGTCAACACCTCACCGCGGTTGTTGCGGCGGCCGGTCCAGGGCTTGGTGGCGTCGCTGGTCTCGTACACGAGCTCACCATCGGCGGTGTACACCATCAGGCGGAACTTCACCCCCAGGGTGCGGAGCGCCTCGGGCATGAAGGTCTCGGCCTGTGCGGGAGCGAAGGCGGGCGGGGCGTCGAGGTTGTAGTCCTTGTCGATGCGCACCTCCTTCTCGTAGATGTCCACGCAGCCAAGCTCGCTGGTCACCGACAGCTTCACGGGGTACACACCGCTCTTCTTGTACACATGGTCGGGGTGGGCCACCGCGCTGGTGCTGCCATCGCCGAAATCCCAGTGGTATTCCTTGCCCCCGCTGCTGCGGTTCTCGAAGTGCACGCTGGGGATGTGGCCCTCGAACTCCTGCTTCAGGGCGTGGAAGTTCGCTTTCGGCGCTTCGTGGATGGTGATGATGTTGCTGCTCGGCTTGTTGTGGATAGAGCCCACGCCGGCGGCGCTCATGGAGAGCATCACCTGGTAGGTGCCGGGTTTGGTGAAGGTGTGCTCGGGGTTCGGCTTGTTGCTGAAGCTGCCATCGCCGAAGTTCCAGAGGTAGATGCCGTCCTTGGGCATGTTCTCCACCACGAAGGTCACCTCCTCGCCCGAGCAGGCATCGCTCACGCTGGCGCGGAAGGACATTTCCGTGTTCGGTTTGGCGGCCTCCGTTGCGGTGCGGCCGGTCTCCGTCGCGGGCTTCGGTGCCTGGGATCCGGCAGCGTTCATGACCTGGCCGGACTTGGGGGCGGAGGGGGGCTGCACGGAAGAGGGGCGCTCCGTTGCCGTGGGCTGCCCTTCCGTGGGCTCGTTGGACGTGGCGCTGGTCCGCGTGGTGGGGATGGTCCGGTCATGGCCCGTACCCGAGGCCTGCGGACGGTCCACCGAGGGGTCCACGGCGGCGGCAGGCGCGGTCGCGCCCTTGTTCCCGTTGGTGGGTGCCGTCTGGGTTGTCAACTCGTTGGTGCTCAGCTGGTCATCGCCGAGCAGAAGGTAGGTGGTGCCGCCGATCAGCAGCGTTCCGGCCACCAAGGCCGCGATCATGCCGGGGCGGGTCCACCACGACACGTTCCGCGGGCCGTCGAGCGCCTTTTCCAGGTCGGCCCAGTCGGAGGAATTGTACGGCACCTCGAACTGATCAAGGCTGTCCTTGATCGCGCGCTCGAAGGCGTCCGGTCCGTGTTTCAGGTCTGCCATGCCATCAGGGGAGCTTATGCTCCTTTTTAAGCAACTTCTTCAGGTTTTGTTTCGCCTTGGCGAGATTGCTCTTGGAGGTGCCAATGTTGATGCCGAGCGCGTCGGCGATCTCCTTGTGCGTCATCTCCTCGAACACATACAGGTTGAACACCGTGCGGTAGGCCGGTGTGAGCTTCTGCATCGCGTTGATCACATCGGCGGGCTTCAGGTCCATCTCCTCCTCGTGCCCATCGTCCTGCAGCACGTCCTCCTCGTCCTGGTCCCCGAAATCCTCGATGCTCCGCTCCTCGCCGAGCAGCAGGTAACTGTTCTTGGTGCGCCGGAAATGGTCGATGGCGGTGTTCACCATGATCCGCCGGATCCAGCCCTCGAAGGAGCCCTCCCGGTTGAACTTCTCCATGGAACGGAACACCTTGATGAAGCCATCCTGCAGGATGTCCTTCGCCTGGTCGTGGTTCTTGGTGTACCGGAGGCATACCGCCATCATTTTCCCATAGAACAGTTCATAGACGCGCTGCTGACTGCGACGATCGCCGGCGAGGCATCCATCGACCAAGCCGGCGAGCACACGTTCGGCACCCTCCATGTCCTGCCATGTTGGCTGTAGACGGATGATCTGTGCCACGGTTGCCACGGTCCCGGGGGAACTTTTTCGGTATTCGGAAAGATAGGGATCTCTTCCGAACGGCCAAAACCTGTTGATAGAACGCCCCGGATCGTGGAAAACGTGGACCCACCCCGTTCTAATTTCGCCGCGCCTTCGGCGGCCGGGCCTTACAGCGCGGTCCTCCCCAGGCCGAACCCGTTAACAATCCGACCCCCACCCATGAAGATCACCGTAGTCGGGGCAGGCAACGTGGGCGCCACCTGCGCCGATGCCTGTGCCCGTTGGGAGCTGGCCAATGAAGTGGTCCTGCTCGACATCAAGGAAGGTTTCGCCGAGGGCAAGAGCCTCGACATCTGGCAGACCGCCCCGATCAGCCTCTTCGACAGCCGCCTCACCGGCAGCACCAACGACTACACGAAGACGGCCAACAGCGATGTGGTGGTCATCACCAGCGGCCTGCCCCGCAAGCCGGGCATGAGCCGCGACGACCTCATCGCCACCAACGCCGCCATCGTGAAGAGCGTGACGGAGAACGTGGTGAAGCACAGCCCCAACGCCATCATCATCGTGGTGAGCAACCCGCTCGACGTGATGACCTATTGCGCGTTCCTCACGAGCAAGTTCCCCGCGCAGCGCGTGTTCGGCATGGCCGGCATCCTCGATACAGCCCGCTACCGCGCCTTCCTGGCCACCGAGCTCAACGTGAGCCCCAAGGACATCCAGGCCGTGCTCATGGGCGGCCACGGCGACACCATGGTACCGCTGCCGCGCTACACCACCGTGGGCGGCATCCCCGTTACCGAGCTCATCGCCGAGGACAAGCTCAACGCCATCGTGGAGCGCACCAAGAAAGGCGGTGGCGAGATCGTGAACCTGCTGGGCACCAGCGCCTGGTACGCCCCCGGCACCGCCGCCGCCCAGATGGTGGAGGCCATCGTGCGCGACCAGAAGCGTGTGTTCCCCTGCTGCGTATGGCTCCAGGGCGAGTACGGCCTGAAGGACGTGTACATGGGCGCCCCGGTGATCCTGGGCCGCAACGGCGTGGAGCGCATCATCGAGCTGAAGCTCACCAAGGAGGAGCAGGAGCTCTGCAACGCCAGCGCCAAGGCCGTGAAGGAGGTGATGGACGTGCTGGACAAGATGAACAACGTGCCGGCCTGAGGCTGGACCGAAGATCCTGATCGAAGGCGCCCACCGCACGGTGGGCGCCTTCGTAGTTATGGGTCCAACCGTTCCCCGCGCATTACCTGCACCGGCGAACCCTCCGCGAGCATCACCGAGATCGGAGTGGCGTCGTTCAGGAAGCGGAAGCGCTCTCCGTAGACCAGCCCGAAGTCCACATGGACCCCATGGTGGTACACCGGGTGCACCCGCCAACGCGGATGCCTCACCTCGTAGGCGTTCGTCACCCCATGGCGGATCCGCGTGTAGCCCCAATAGTGCTCGGTGATGAACTCGGCCTCCGAGCCCTCGATCAGTTCAGTGGGCTCAAGGCCACCGAACACCTTCAGCACGTGTTCCTGCCCCCGGCACCTCCAGGCGTAGCTCGCGAACACATCCTTCTTTTCAGGCCGGACCCGGAGCACATGGCTCATCGGCAGCGTCCTGTACGGCTCCCTGTAGATGGTACGGGCCACCCAGGAGAGCGCGGGCTTAGGCACGATCTCCTGGACGAAGACCACGCCGCGCTTCACCGCACCGGCCTCCTCCCGCTTCACGTAGAAGCGCAGGTTCACCTCCTCGAAATCGCGGTGGAAGGGAATGGGGATGCCCCGTAGCCGGGTGTCCTTGAACAGGAAGCCGACAAGGCTCAGGTAGCAGGTCCCGTTCCAAAGGTCCAGCGTTGTGCCGGTGGGCAGGTAGGGCACCAGCAACGCAGGCTCCACCGCATAGTTGGCGAGCACCAGGTGCCGCCATTCCGCGGTGAGGAAGGGCCGGCTCATCGGTCAGGAAGTTCGCAGGAGTCCTGCATCCCCAACCTATGCCGGTTGCGGGCCACCAGGTCGTAGCCCAGGTCGCGCAGGGGGCGGGGGATGAGGCGGAGTGCCGTGGAGGCGAGGCGATGGCCCGGCAACGCGGACAGGATCCGCCAGGCCGCTTCGCTCTTCACGTAGGCGTGGTCACCCAGCACCAGCACCACGGAATCGACATCGGCAGGCACAGCGTACCGGTCGCGCAAGGCGAGCCCTTCGGCCGAACCCAAGGCGATGTAGCGGAACCGCGCGGCCTTGTCGCGCGTGCGGATCCAGTTCACCCAGCCGTTGCAGTACGCGCAATCGCCATCGTACAGCACCAGGTGGGTCGGGTCGCTCATCGGGTCACCGGGCGATCACGAGGCGTTGGGTCCACGAGCGTCCCCGGTCCTGCAGGCGCACGAGGTACACGCCCGCCGGCAGGCCCTGTACGGGGAGCAGCGTGCGGCGGTTGCGCACCGGCAGGTCGGACACCACGGCGCCAAGGCCGTTCACCAGGGTGATGCGGGCCTCGGCACTGGCGGACTGCTGCAGCACGAGCTCGGCCTGGTCGCGGGCGGGGTTGGGGGCCAGGGTGAAGGCCGCCTCGTCCACGACCGTGGCTTCGTTCACGCCCACGCCGAAGGTGTTCTTCCAGAAGCCGATCCCGCCCCGGAAGTTGCCGATCACCGCATCGCGGTAGCCATCGCCGTTGAAGTCGTACAGGCACACGCCAGTGCGATCCCCTTCGCGCACGGCCTGCCACATGCTGTCGGTGAGGTTGAACACCCCGTTCAGGTTGCCATCGATGCCGTCGTAATGGTACAGCCAGCCCACCTCGCTGCCCACGAGCAGCTCGCGCTCGTTCTGGTCGTTGAGGTACATGTGGGGCACGCTGTACCCGGTCACGTTCCACCACTCGGCCACCACCACCCCGCCCAGGGAGTCGTTGGCCAGGGTCCAGGACGGGGCCGTGGCGGTGCCGCTGTTGCGGAAGTAGTTGATGTTGCCGTTGCGCTCGCCGATGAGCATGTCCAGGAGGCCGTCGTCGTTCACGTCGAACAGTTGCGGGGTGGCGAACTGGCCCACATCGATCACCATGCCGCCGGCGTCCGTCACCTGGGCCTGGGTGAGCTGGAAGTCGGCCACGCCGCCGGTGGCCACGTTGGTGTAGAAGTGCAGCTTGCCCTGCAGGTCGCCGATGTACATGTCATGGTCGCCGTCGTTGTCGACATCGCCGAAGGCCGGGTACATCGCGTTCCCGATGCCGCTGATGCTGAGGTCCTCGTAGTCGTCATCCACAAGGGTGAAGGCGGGCGCGGTGGCCGTGCCGGTGTTCTCGAGCAGGGCCAGCTTGCAGGGGTACACGCCGCCGTTCTGGAAGTAGCCGTAATTGGCCACCACCAGGTCCATGCGGCCATCGCTGTTGTGGTCGAACAGCACCGGGTAGGCGCCTTCGCCCACGTCGAGCATGCGGTCCTGGAACAGGTCGGGTTGTTGGAATTGGAACTGCGGGGCGGCATCGGTGCCGATGTTGCGGTACCACCACACGCTCTGGAAGTTGTGCGACAGGGCGGCGTAGTTGGGCACCACGATCAGGTCGCGCTTGCCATCATTGTCGACGTCCTCATAGAAGGGCGCCGGGAAGATCTGCAGGTTCACAGGCTCGTCGTAGGAGGGGAATGCCGTGTCCTGGGCGATCATCAAGGCCGTGTCCACCGTACCGCCATTGGTGAGCGCCAGCACGTTGCCGGAGAGCACATCGCCCAGCAGCAGCTCCTTGTCGTTGTCGCCATCCAGGTCGAGCGGCAGCAGGGTGCTGCCCACGTGGGCGCGTTCGCTCGCATCGGCGTACGGGTCGAAACGTGCGGCCAGCTCCTGGCGGGTGAGCGCGATCACACTGTCGCCGAACTCGGGGTCGGGCACATTGAAGGTGCACGGGTTGTTCAACGTCACCGTGTTGTAGTTCAGGTTCTCGGAGAAGAAACCCCAGCATCGGTTGCGGATCTGGTACTTCAGGCTGTCGCAGGTGCCGTAGAGCTCAACGCTGAGGTTGCGGTGGTACTCCACGTAGTTCCCGAAAATGCTGAAGGTGACGATGTCCAGGTCGCCATCGTTGTCGATGTCCTCAATGCCCGGGATGTCCACCTGGGTCACGTACAGGTTGGCGATGGTGGGCTGGTAATCGGTCTTCACCAGCGTGTCCACCAGCTGGAAGGCCAGGCCGTTGGCGTTGGAGATGTTCTTGAACACCCGGATGCCGCCGGTGGCGTAGGTGAAGATGTCTTCCTTGCCGTCGCAGTTGTAGTCGCGGAGCAGGGTCCATTCGCGCAGCTCACCGAACGGGGGGGTGAGGTCGAAATCGTGGCTCAGGGTGTAGCTCGGCTGCCCGGCGGTCCCCTGGTTCACCAAGGTCACCACCTTGTCGCCCTGCCGGTCGAAGAGGAAGAGGTCCTTGTCGCCGTCCTGGTCCAGGTCGATGTCCGAGAACTGTGGGAAGTTGAGGCCGCCCCCCCAGGCCATGCCCAACGGGCTGCCGTTGCGGAGCACCGGGATGGAGCCGTCGTACTCCAGGGCGAACTGGGCGCTGGCGCCGGTGGCGGCGAGCAGCAGGGCGAAAAGGGCGGTGGTTCTCATGCAGGGATAGGACAAGGGCAGGGGCGGGATCGTTGCCTGTGCAGGCAAAGTTAGGCGGGTGGGAAGGGGGGCGGTCGCAGGGGTGCGGGTGGTTATGCACAGGGGCCGGGCCTGCCGCGTGGAACGGACTTCTATATTTGCCGCTCTTTTGACGAAACCCCCTTCGGAATCATGCAGAACAGAGGCGCGCTTTGGGTGTTCACCATCCTCCTGGCGCTTGCGTGCTTGTGGCAGTTGTCGTTCTCGTTCTTCACCGGCCGCTTCGAGCGCAAGGTGGAGGCCGATGCGGTGATCTCCGCCGACTCGCTCATCACGGCCACCGGAAAGACCGGGCTCGACCTGGACTCGCTGAAGCTGGCCTACACCAACAAGTACCTGCGCGACCGCGCGGACGAGAAGGTGTTCTTCGGCTACAGCTATGCGGAGTGCAAGGCCCGCGAGCTGAACTTCGGTCTTGACCTGAAAGGCGGCATGGCCGTCACCCTCGAGGTCAGCATCCCCGAGCTGGTCGACAACCTGGCCGATAACAGCCAGGACGCCACCTTCCGCCAGGCCCTGCAGAACGCCCGCACGGCCCAGCGTTCGGACAACCGGGACTTCATCACCCTCTTCTCCGAGGAGTTCCGCAAGCTCGACCCCAACGCCAAGCTCGCGGCCATCTTCCACTCGCCCGAGAAGGCCGGCATGTTCCCCCGAGAGGCCAGCAACGACGAGATCGTGGCCGCCCTGCGCCGCGAGGCCGAGGCCGCCATCAACAACACGGAGAAGATCCTGCGCACCCGTATCGACAAGTTCGGGGTGGCCCAGCCGGTGATCCAGAAGCAGCAGTTCAGCGGCCGCATCCAGGTGGAACTGCCCGGCGTGAAGGACAAGGAGCGCGTGCGCAAGGTGCTTCAGAGCACCGCCAACCTCGAGTTCTGGGAGACCTTCGACAACACGGTGGTGTTCCCCAAGCTCGCCGATGCGAACACCCGTCTGAGCACCATCCTCGACCCCAGCCTGGCCAAGGAGAAGACCACCACCACCTTCGAGCATACCCTGAGCACCGGCGTGGCCATCAGCGGCAACGGCGACGGGGTGGAGAGCAAGCTGGTCGACTTCCTCACCAGCGGCAAGCCGGTCGACAAGACCACCTGGTTCGACTTCGACCGCGTGACCTTCGAGACCGGCAGCGCCAAGCTGGATGAGGCCGGTTCCGCCGAGCAGCTCAACAACCTGGTGGAAGTGCTGAAGGCCTACCCCGATGTGCGCCTGAAGATCGGTGGCTACACCGACAGCACGGGCAACGAGAAGGCCAACCAGGAGCTCTCGCAGAAGCGCGCCGAGGCCGTGGTGGCCGGCCTTACCGCCAAGGGTGTGGCCGCGGAGCGCCTGGAGGCCGAAGGCTACGGCTCGCAGCATCCCGTGGCGTCCAACGCCACCGAGGAAGGCCGAGCCAAGAACCGCCGCATGGCCCTGCGCGTGCTGGAGGTCGGCAGCGCCGCCGCCACCGCAGCGAAGCCGGATACCACCAAGATCGACAGCCTGGCCGACGACCTCGCGGCCGACAGCGCGGAGACGGACACCGCCAAGCTGCGCGCCGACTACGCCAAGAACAACCCGCTCTTCATGGTGCTGCAGCCCAACGTGGCCGGCAACCAGATGATGCGCGGCGACATCGTGGGCTATGCACTGCCGTCGGACACCGCCCAGGTGAACCGCATGCTGGCCATGTCGCCCCCCGCCAGCCCCGAGGCCGGCTCGGCCATGAAGCTGCTGTGGAGCGCCAAGCCCGTGAAGCTCGGCGGCGCCGACGCCCAGCGCGACTACCTCACCCTGCACGCCATCAAGGTGCCGCGTGGCGGCAAGCCCAAGCTCGACGGTTCCAGCATCGTGAACGCCGCCCAGGACTTCAGCCTGAAGGGTGAGGCCGAGGTGGTGATGCAGATGGACGCCGAGGGCGCCCAGGTGTGGAGCGTGATGACCGGCGACAATGTGGGCAAGAACGTGGCCATCGTGCTCGACGACCAGGTGCGCAGCAGCCCCGTGGTGCAGAGCAAGATCACCGGAGGCCGCAGCAGCATCACGCTCGGTGGCGGTGAGCTGCAGAAGCAGATCGAGGAGGCCGACGACCTTGCCAACATCCTCAAGGCCGGCGCCCTGCCCGCTCCTGCCCGCATCATCGACGAGACCGTGGTGGGTCCCACCCTCGGCAAGGAGAACATCACCAGCGGTCTGGTGTCGTTCATCGTCGCCCTCATCGGCGTGCTGGTGGTCATGGTGCTTTACTACGCCCGCGCCGGCTGGATCGCCGACCTGGCCCTCCTGCTCAACGCCTTCATCCTCATAGGCTGCATGGCCTCGCTGCAGGCCACGCTCACCCTGCCCGGCATCGCCGGTATCGTGCTCACCATCGGTATGGCGGTGGACGCCAACGTGCTGATCAACGAGCGCGTACGTGAGGAGCTCCGCCAGGGCCGCAACGTGAAGGCCGCGGTGGACCAGGCCTACAAGTTCGAGGGTGCGCTTTCTGCCATCATCGACTCCAACGTCACCACCCTGATCACGGGTATCATCCTGTTCCTCTTCGGCAGCGGCCCCATCCAGGGCTTCGCCACCACGCTGGTCATCGGTATCCTCACCTCGCTGTTCACCGCTCTCTACGTGTCGCGGATGATCATGACCTCGCGCCTGGAGAAGGGCAAGTCCATCGACTTCTGGAGCAACTGGTCGAAGGACCTCTTCGTGGGCACGAAGTTCGACTTCATGGGCAAGCGCCGGGTGTTCTACATCATCAGCGCCATCGTCATCGGCATCGGCCTGGGCTCCATGTTCACCCGCGGGTTCAACTGGGGCGTTGACTTCACCGGTGGCCGCACCTACGTGGTGGCCTTCGAGCAGCCCGTGGAGGCCACGGCCGTGCAGGAGGCGCTCGAGCCCGTGTTCCGCGGTGAGGGTGGCCGCCAGTACACCACCGGCGTGAAGAGCTACGGTGGCGCACGCCAGATGAAGATCACCACCAACTACCTGATCGACGACCCTGTGACCGGCACCGACTCGCTCGTTGAAGCGCGCCTTTCGGGCGGCCTGGCCCCCATGGGCGGGTTCTCGATCGAGGAGAGCCGCAAGGTGGACGCCACCATCAGCGACGACATCAAGACCACGGCCATCACCTCGGTGCTGATCGCGCTGGTGTTCATGTTCATCTACATCGCCATCCGCTTCAGCAACTGGCAGTACGGCGTGGGCGCGCTCCTTAGCCTGCTGCACGATACGCTGTTCACCCTCGGCCTGTATTCGCTGCTGTGGGGCATCGTGGGCTTCTCGCTCGAGATCGACGAGGCCTTCGTGGCGGTGATCCTTACGGTGATCGGTTACTCCATCAACGACACGGTGGTGGTGTTCGACCGCATCCGTGAGTACATGGTCGACCACAAGCGCGACCCCATCGTCACGGTGTTCAACAAGGCCATCAACTCCACGCTGAGCCGTACGATCAACACCGGTTTTTGCACCCTGCTGGTGCTGCTCATCATCTTCTTCTTCGGAGGGGTGAGCATCAAGGGCTTCGTGTTCGGCCTGTTCTTCGGTATCCTCGTGGGTACCTACAGCTCCATCTTCATCGCCTCGGCCTTCGCGGTGGACCTGTTGAAGAACAAGAAAGGGGTGAACGAGGCCGCGAAAGTGGCCGCTTGATCCCGGCGCAACGCATCTGGAGAGGTCCGGCCGCTGGCCGGACCTCTTACTTTTGACCCGTTCCAGGCCCATGTTCCTCCTCTTCGACATCAGCGGCGGCGAACTGCTGGTGGTGCTCCTGTTCATCCTGATGTTCTTCGGGAGCAAGGGCATCCCCGACATCGCCCGCACCATGGGCCGCACCATGCGGCAGTTGCGTGATGCCACCAACGAGGTGCAGCGCGAGATCCAGAAGGGCGCCACGGAGGTGAAACAGGGCTTCGAGGCCCAGCGCCGCGACGTGAAGCTGGACCAGTTCCTGCAGCCGCCCCCGGGCACGGTGGCCCAGGCCCCGCCCGCACCGCCTCCGCCACCGGAGGCCCCTGAAGGGCCGCCCCCGGCACCCGAGCCGCCCCCCGAACATCCTTGACGCCCCGACACCCCCGCGAACGCGGGGGTGTTGCATTAGGAAATGCTCCTTTTTCGAACTAGGGGTGTCTTTTTCAAGGGGTGTTGGAAAAGAAATGGATCGTTTTTCGATCGTCCCCCCTCAAAAAGGGTACCTTCGCCCCGCGAAACACACCATTTTCCCATGTCCACCCCCCATCTGCGTTCCAAGGCCCAGGAGGATGTGCTCAACCGCGAGCCGAAACCGGTCGAACCGCCCAGCATGCGCATCAGCGAGTACTACGGCGCCAACGTCTTTGGCGAGGAGGCCATGCGCATGTTCCTCACCGAGGAGGCCTACTTCGCGGTTCGTCAGGCCATGACCCACGGCACCCGCATCGACCGGAAGCTGGCGGACCAGGTGGCCAGCGGCATGAAGGAGTGGGCCGCCAGCAAGGGCGCCACGCACTACACCCACTGGTTCCAGCCGCTCACCGGCACCAGCGCCGAGAAGCACGACGCCTTCTTCGAGCCCATCGGCAACGGCCGCAGCATCGAGCGCTTCGATGGCAGCATGCTCGTGCAGCAGGAGCCCGACGCCAGCAGCTTCCCCAGCGGCGGCATCCGCAACACCTTCGAGGCCCGCGGCTACAGCGCCTGGGACCCCGGCAGCCCGGCCTTCCTCATGGGCCGCACCCTCTGCATCCCCAGCATCTTCATCAGCTACACCGGCGAGGCGCTCGACCACAAGATGCCGCTGCTCCGCGCCATCAAGGCCGTGGACGAGGCCGCCACGCCCATCTGCCAGTGGTTCGACAAGGACGTCACCAAGGTCACCTGCACCCTGGGGTGGGAGCAGGAGTACTTCCTGATCGACGAGGCGCACTACTACGCCCGCCCGGACATCATGATGACGGGCCGTGCGCTCTTCGGGCACAGCCCCGCCAAGGGTCAGCAGCTGGAGGACCACTACTTCGGCAGCATCCCCGAGCGCGCCCAGGCCTTCATGCGCGACTTCGAGACGGAGGCCCTGAAGCTGGGCATCCCGGTGAAGACCCGTCACAACGAGGTGGCCCCCAACCAGTTCGAGTGCGCCCCGGTGTTCGAGGAGCTCAACCTGGCCGTGGACCACAACATGCTCCTGATGGACGTGATGGAGAAGACCGCACGCAAGCACAACTTCCGCGTGCTCTTCCACGAGAAGCCCTACGCCGGCGTGAACGGCAGCGGCAAGCACAACAACTGGAGCCTGGCCACCAACACCGGCAAGAACCTGCTGCGCCCGGCCAAGACGCCGAAGGAGAACATGCAGTTCCTCACCTTCTTCGTCAACACCATCGCGGCCATCAACACCCACGCCGACGTGCTGCGCGCCAGCATCGCCAGCGCGAGCAACGACCATCGCCTCGGCGCGAATGAGGCCCCGCCCGCCATCATCAGCGCCTTCATCGGCGACCACCTGAGCAAATTGCTCGATGAGCTCGAGAAGAACGTGAAGAGCACCATGAGCCCGGCCCTGAAGACCGAGCTCAAGCTCGACATCGGCCGCATCCCGCCGGTGATGCTCGACAACACCGACCGCAACCGCACCAGCCCCTTCGCCTTCACCGGCAACAAGTTCGAGTTCCGCGCCGTGGGCAGCAGCGCCAACTGTGCAGGGGCCATGACCGTGCTCAACACCATCGTGGCCCAGCAGCTGGTGGCCTTCCGCAAGAGCGTGGACGCGCTGGTGGAGAAGGACGTGAAGCGCGACGAGGCCATCCTGCGCGTGCTGCGCGACCTGATCGTGGCCAGCAAGCGCATCCGCTTCGAGGGCAACGGCTACAGCGACGAGTGGAAGGCCGAGGCGAAAAAGCGCGGCCTGAGCAACATTCCCGACACGCCGCGCGCGCTGGACGTGTGGAGCCGGAAGGAGACCAAGAAGCTCTTCGCCGACATGGGCGTGCTGAGCGAGGTGGAGCTCGACGCCCGGCACGAGATCGAGCTGCACAGCTACATGCTGAAGGTGCAGATCGAGAGCCGTGTGGCCGGCGATCTGGCCCAGAACCACATCGTCCCCACCGCCATCACCTACCAGAACCGCCTGATCGACAACGTGAAAGGCCTGCGTGAGGTGCTCGGGGCCGAGAAGGCGAAGAAGGCCACCGCCGCCCAGGTCGCCCTGATCGAGGAGATCAGCGAGCACATCGGCAAGATCATCACCCTCGTGGACCAGATGATCGAGGCCCGCAAGAAGGCCAACACCATCGAGGATGCCCGGGAGAAGGCCATCGCCTACTGCGACAAGGTGAGGCCCTTCCTGGACCTGGTCCGCTACCACAGCGACAAGCTGGAGCTGCTGGTGGACGATGAGCTCTGGCCGCTACCCAAGCTGCGCGAGCTCCTGTTCACCCGCTGAACCGCCTTTTCACCGCCATCAGGCAGCGGGCGCCACGGCGCCCGCTGTCTTTTCGGCACCGGACCAAGGCATGGGCCGCTGCCATATCGGATAGATGACTATTTTCGCCGGGCACCGGAATACGGACCAACCGATCAACCAGATGAGCACGAGGAAGTTCTGGACCAGTATTGCCTTCTGCACGCTGTTCACCACCGTGGGGTTCGCGCAGAGCAACCTGGCCAAGGAGGCGGATGCAGCTTACAAGGACGGCTTCTACTTCAACGCCATCGAGCTTTACAAGAAGGCGTACACCACCGAGAAGAAGGCCGCGGACAAGGCCGCCTATATCTTCAAGGTCGGCGAGTGCTACCGCGCCCTTGGTGATGCTCAGAGCGCCCAGGTGTGGTACGAGAAGGCCAACAAGGCCCAGTACCCCGATCCCGTGACTTACCTGTACATCGGTGATGCGCTCAAGGAGCAGGGCAAGTACGCCGAGGCCATTTCCGCCTACAACAAGTACAAGGAGAAGATGCCGAACGATGTCCGTGCCGAGGCCGGCATCAACACCTGCACCCTCGCACAGACCTGGAAGGACAGCCCCAGCCGCTACGATGTGAGCCCGGAGGTGCTGCTCAACACGCCCCAGTACGATTTCGCAGCCGCTTTCAGCGACAAGAAGAACGAGGACCTCGTCTTCTCCAGCACCCGTCCGGCCAGCACCGGTACCGAGACCGACCAGATCATCGGTGAGAGCTTCAGCGACCTTTACGCCAGCAGCCGCGACAAGCTCGGCAAGTGGAGCGAGCCCGTGAAGCTGCCCCCCAGCATCAACACCGATGCCAATGAGGGCGCCCCCAGCTTCAACAGCAAGCGCACCCTCATGTACTTCACCCGCTGCCCGCACGAGAAGAACAAGCTGCACGGCTGCGACATCTGGGTGAGCAAGAAGGTGGGCAGCAACTTCAGCGAGCCTGAGATGCTGGCCCTGCGTCCCGCCCAGGACAACAAGGACACCAACATCGTCACCATCGGACACCCCTGCGTGGCCCCTACGGACGACATGCTCTTCTTCAGCAGCAACATGAAGGGGGCCGGTGCCAAGGGCGGCAAGGACCTGTGGATGGTGAAGCTGGACAAGGACGGCAAGCCCTTGGGCGCCCCCACCAACCTGGGTGCCGAGGTCAACACGGGCAAGGACGACATGTTCCCCTTCCTGCGCCAGAACGGTGCGCTCTACTTCAGCTCCGACGGGCACCCGGGCATGGGCGGCATGGACATCTTCATGGCCGAGAAGACCGGTGACATGGCCTGGGGCCAGGTGCAGAACATGAAGAGCCCCATCAACAGCTCGATGGACGATTTCGCCATCATCTTCGATGCGGACAACGAGCGCGGCTTCTTCACCAGCAACCGCGAGGGCGGCAAGGGCCAGGACGACATCTGGCGCTTCTACATGCCCGATCTGGTCTTCGCCCTGCAGGGCACTGTCTACGACAAGGAGACCAGCCAGCCCCTGCCCGATGCGAAGGTGGAGGTGGTCGGTACCGACGGTTCCACGTTCAGCGCCCTCACCGATGCCACCGGCGGTTTCGTGTTCGCCGAGAAAGCCAAGGACCGCTACATCAAGGAGAACACCAGCTACTCCATCCGCGTGAGCAAGGAGAAGTACCTGAACGTCTCCGACCAGATCACCACCGTGGGCCTGAACGAGAGCACCACCTTCGTGAAGGAGTACTACCTGCAGCCCGTGAAGGACAAGGGCATCCCCCTGCCGCAGGTGCTGTACGAAGTGGACAAGTTCGATCTGACCCAGGCCGGCAAGGACTCGCTGGAGACCCTCTACAACACCCTCCTCGAGAACCCCACCATCATCATCGAGCTCCGCTCGCACACCGACTCGCGCAACACGCGCACATACAAGGGCGGCAACATGGAGCTGTCGCAGAAGCGTGCGCAGAGCTGCGTGAACTACTTGGTGACCAAGGGCATCGATCCGGTGCGCATGGTGCCGGTGGGCAAGGGCGCCACCGAGCCGCTGGTCACCGATGAGCAGATCGCCAAGATGGGCACCAAGGAGGAGAAGGAGGCTGCGCACCAGCGCAACCGCCGTACCGACTTCAAGGTGCTGAGCTTCGACTACGTGCCGAAGGAAGGAACGACCCCGGCGCCCCAGCCCTAGTGAAACGCATCGGAAAAGAGCATCCCGTTCCGCCGGGGTGCTCTTTTTCTTTTTCGCAACCCCTCCGATGAGCACCACCGATCGCTACGCCCAACGCGGCGTCTCCTCCGGCAAGGAGGATGTGCACAAGGCCATTGCCCGCCTGGACAAGGGCCTTTTCCCCAAGGCCTTCTGCAAGGTGGTGGCCGACGACCTCACCGGCAGCCCCGAGCACTGCCTGGTGATGCACGCGGACGGCGCCGGCACCAAGAGCAGCCTGGCCTACGCCTACTGGAGGGCCACCGGGGACCTTACCGTGTGGCACGGCATCGCACAGGACGCCATCGTGATGAACCTGGACGACCTGCTCTGCGTCGGTGCTACTGACAACATCCTGCTCAGCAGCACCATCGGCCGCAACAAGCGCCTGGTGCCCGGCGAGGTGATCAGCGCCCTGATCGAAGGCACCGAGCTCTTCCTGGAGCGGATGCGCGCGCTCGGCGTGGGCATCCGCAGCACAGGGGGGGAAACGGCCGATGTGGGCGACCTGGTGCGCACCGTGATCGTGGACAGCACCGTGGTGTGCCGCATGAAGCGGAGCGAGGTGATCGACAACGCGCGCATCCAGGCCGGCGACGTGGTCGTGGCCCTGGCCAGCTACGGGCAGGCCACCTACGAGGACGCCTACAACGCCGGCATGGGCAGCAACGGCCTCACCAGCGCGCGCCACGACGTGTTCGCCAAGGAGCTGGCCACGGCCTTTCCCGAGACCTACGACCCCGGTACGCCTGCCGAGCTCGTGTACAGTGGCCAGGCGCGCCTCACCGACCCGCTCGAGGGCACTCCGCTCGACTTCGGCAAGGCCGTGCTCTCGCCCACGCGCACCTATGCCCCCGTGGTGATGCGCGTGCTGCAGGCCATGCGCGCGGACGTGCACGGCATGGTGCATTGCAGCGGTGGCGCCCAGACCAAGGTGCTGCACTTCGTGGAGGGGCTGCGCATCATCAAGGACGACCTGCTGCCCATCCCGCCGCTGTTCACCGCCATCCAGCGCATGAGCGGCACCGACTGGCAGGAGATGTACAAGGTCTTCAACATGGGCCATAGACTGGAGTTCTACGTGCCTGCCGCCCGTGCGCAGGAGATCATCGCCATCGCCGGTTCCTTTGGCATCGACGCGAAGGTGATCGGCCGGGTGGAGGCCGCGCCCACCAAGGAAGTGGTGCTTACCGGCCCGCACGGGGTCTTCTCGTACATCTGACCGACGCGCTCTGCGCCCCAGCGCCTCTGCGGCTCATCCATCATGTCCGACCTCCTCTCCAAGCTCTCCGCCCTGCACGACCGCCGCACCGAGATCGGCAAGCAGCTCGCCGACCCCAGTGTGATCGCGGACCAGAAGCGCTTCGTGGAGTTCAACCGCACCTATCGCGACCTGGAGGCCATCGAGCAGGCCTTCTTCCGCTTCCGTAAGCTGCACGACGACCTGTCCGGGGCCGAGGCCATGCTGCGCACCGAGAAGGACCCGGAGATGCTGGAGATGGCCCGTGCCGAGC
>JAEUSV010000069.1 GCA_016788485.1 Flavobacteriales bacterium | reverse complement strand
GCCGTGCTCCTTGCAGATGCGCACCAGCGGGGTGAAGCGCTCGCGGATCCGGTCGAGCTCCTCCTGGTACTCGGCATCGGTGTACTCGCGCACGTCGAACCGCTTCTTGTCGGCGTAGTTGCCGGGGTTCACGCGCACCTTTTCCACGATGCGGGCGGCGATCTCGGCGGCGTTCGGGGTGAAGTGGATGTCGGCCACCAGCGGGGTGCTGAAGCCGGCGGCGCGCAGCTGCTTCTTGATCTCGGCGAGGTTCTCGGCCTCCTTCTTCGAGGGGGCGGTGATGCGCACGAGCTCGCAACCCGCCTCGATCATGCGGATGCTCTGGGCCACGGTGCCTGCCGTGTCCATCGTGTCCGTGGTGGTCATGCTCTGCACCCGGATCGGGTTGTCCCCGCCGATGCCGATGTCGCCGATGCGCACGGCGCGCGTGCGCCAGCGTTCGTAGCGGGTGAGGGAGGGGCAGTACAGGCTGCTGGAGGCGGTCGCGGTGCTCATGGTCTACGGCCGAACGAAGGTAGGAACGCCGCGAGAGGCGGAATGTTCAAGTGTCAAGTAACAAGTAGCAAGTGTCAAGCAACAAGGACGATGGGGTTTGAACCCTTGTCACTTGACACTTGTGACTTGTCACTTACGAACTGGTTGCGCTCCATCCCCTTCCACGAAGGTCCATCCGGCGTTCTCCACCACGGCCTTCAGCACCACCAGGAACCCGTCCTTCTGCTTGGCGGCCTCCTTGAACAGGTCGCTCTGCTCCACCTTCCGCTGGATGCGCTCCTTGGCCATGGCGTTCATTTTCGTGTGGTCGGCCGCGCTGAAGTCGGCGAAGGCGCCTTCCTCCAGGTTGAAGTACTTCACGTCGTGCTCGAGGCTGAGCAGCTTGGGCTCGCCCATGCCCTTGAAGCGCACGGTGCGTGTGGCGTCGTCGAACTCCAGGCCGAGGCCTTCGAGGTCGTAGCCCACCGAGGCGCGGGCCTTCACGAGCAGGATGGCCTGTTTCCGGTTCCAGCCGAGGTCCTTGGTCCAATCGAACCAGGCCGCGCTGTTGTCCTGGTAGGTGAACACTTCGCTGAGGTCGCCCTCCACGGTCACCAGCTTCATCACCGGCCGGATGCGTTCGAGCAGCACGGTGCTCTCCACCTGCTCGGTGGGCGGGTCGGGGCGGTATGCCTCGCGCGTGAGGAAGAAGACCAGCAGGGCCACGCCCAGCAGCAACAGCAGACCGACCCAGCGTTTCATGCCGTAAAGATGGGGAGCGCGGCCGGGTATCTTCGCCGCCATGCGCAAGGGGTGGTCTGGTCGCGTGTCGTTCACTGCGGTGGTGGCGCTCGCCTTCGTCGCCTGCACCCCGCCCACAGCGGAAAGCGACGCGCCGTCCTTCACGCTGCCCGACACGGTGACCTTCGCGGAGCACATCGCACCGCTCGTGTGGGCCAACTGCATGCCCTGCCACCGACCGGGCCACGCCGGCCCGTTCGCGTTGATCACGTACACCGATGTGGCGAAGCGCAGTCGCATGGTGCGCGATGTGACGCGCCGCGGGTACATGCCACCCTGGCCGGCCGACACCACCTATGCGCGCTACCTGGGCGAGCGGCGCCTGGATGCCCGGCAGATCGCGCTGCTGGCGAAGTGGGTGGACCAGGGCTTGCTGCCGGGCGATACCGCCGCCCTTCCCGCGCCGCCTGTGCCGCCGGCGTATGCGGGGCTTGGCGAGCCCGACCTGCAGGTGTGGCTGCCTGACACCTTTCACCAGCCCGGCGACAACCGCGACCACTTCATCATCGCGAAGGCCCCGTACGAGCTGCCGCGCGACACCTTCGTGCGGGCCATCGCCTTCGTGCCGGGCAATCGCCGCACCGTGCACCACATGAACGGGGCCTTCGTGGCCTATGCCGATGGCGCGAGGCGCGATGTGCATGCCGGGGCGCAGTACATCGATGCCGAGCGCACACAGGGCGTGGCGGCGTTCAGCGCACTGCAGCTGGCGAACGATGATGGCAGCTACCCGGCCCTGGTGCCCAGCGCGGTGAACTACCTGCCCGGCATGGAGGTGACGGCCTACCCGGAGGGACTGGGCGGCTACTACTTCAAGCGCAAGGGCGCCTTCCTCATGAACACGCTGCATTACGGGCCGTACCCGCGCGACACCGTGGACCGCTCGCACTTCGCGGTGTGGTTCGCGGAGCGCCCGCCGGAGCGACCGTTGCAGGAACTGCAGCTCGGCACCAACGGCCTTTCCCCCGTGGATCCGCCGCTGCACCTGGAGCCCGGCGAGGTGCGCACCTTCCGCACGCAGTACACCCTGCCCAGAGCCATCAGCGTGCTCACGGTGAACCCGCACATGCACCTGCTCGGCAGGTCGTTCCTCGCCTACGCCGTGGTGCCCGCGGGCGACACGATCCCGTTGGTGCGCATCAACCAGTGGAACTTCCGCTGGCAGTACGCCTACACCTTCCGCAAGCTGCTGCCGCTGCCGAAGGGCACCGTGGTGCACGTGTACGGCACCTTCGACAACACCGCGAACAACCCGGACCAACCCTACAAGCCGCCGCGCGCCATCACCGGCACCGACAGCCACTTCATGCGCACCACCGACGAGATGTTCCAGTTCTTCCTGAGCTACGTCGACTGGAAGGAGGGGGATGAGAAGGTCGAACTAGGTGGGGTCAACGGGAGGAGTGGCGAGTAACGAGTGGCGGGTGAAGGCCGTTGGTCGCTTCCCTCGCCACTCCCGCTCAAACCTGCGCCAGCGGATCCGGTTCGGTGACCTCGTCGGTGCGCTTGCCGCGCTGCAGCCAGCCGTTGAGAAAGAGGCAGCCCAGGATGAGCGCGATGCCGAGGTAGGAGCCGACGGTGAGCTTCTCCTCCGCGCCCCAGATGAGCAGGGCCACCAGAATCGTGTACACCGGCTCGAGGTTCACGGTGAGCATCACGGTGAAGGGGCTCAGCTGTCGCATCACGGCGATGCCGGCCACGAAGGCGAAGCTGGTGCACACCAGGCCCAGCAGCAGCTGGTACACGATGTCGCTGGTGGGCATGGCCCAGAGCGGTGGTGGAAGCTCCCCGAGGGCGAAGAGGTAGATGCCGAGCGCCACCAAGGCTCCGAGCAGTTCATAGAAGCCGATGCGCAGCGCGTCGTCGCGTTTCACGAGCACCCCGTTGATCACGTTGAACCAGGCGCTGAGCAGGGCGCTGAGCGTGGCCACGGCGATGCCCCAGCGGTGCTTCACCTCCAGCCCGAAGATCAGCAGCAGGGCGCCCACCACGACCAGGCCCAGCACCACCTCGTACGCGCGGATGCGCCGCTTGAACCAGAAGGGTTCCATGAGCGCGGTGAACACGGTGCTGGTGCTGAGGCAGGCCGCGGCGATGCTGGCGGTACTCATCTTGATCGCGCCGTAGAAGGTGATCCAGTGGGCGAGGATGATGAGGCCGGTGAGCAGGTGCACCTTGAGGTCGCCGTTGGGCGCGAGGCTCCGGCGCATCCACAGCGCACCGGCCACCAGGCCCACCAGCGCGATGGCCGTGCGGGTGTACACCAGCTGCAGCGCCTCCTGCTGGATCAGCTTGCCCAGGATGCCGGTGAAGCCCCAGATGAGGACGATGCCGTGCAGCAGCAGGAGCGCGTTGCGGCGGCTGTGGAGCATGCCGGCAAGGTAGCTGCGGGGCGGGTCACCTGTCACAAGTGACAAGTGTCAAGTAACAAGGGGCAAGTGTCAATTTGGCTCCGCGAAGTCCGCGGAGATCCCTGCCAGCTGCGCCTGCCCCTGAGCTACTTGATCTCCGCCAGCGCCTTGCGGCGCTCTTCCACCACCTGCTCCTGGGCGGCCACGGCCTGGCGTTGCGACTCCTGGGCCTTGGCGTTGTCGGCGAGCTGCTTCTGCAGGTCGCTCACCTTCAGGCGTGCATCCACACCGTCGGTATCGAGCTTGGTGATGCGCTCCTGCAGTTTCTTCTGCTCCTTGAGGGCGCTGTTGAGGGCCTTGATCTGCTCCTCGGTGGGGTTGCTGGCCGAAGCGCCCTCCATCTCCTTCACCCGCACATCGGCGAGCTTCAGGTCCTCCACGGCCTTCTCCTTGTCCTTCGCGGCGTCGGCGCTGCGTTCGTTGTTCTTCTCGATGCCGAGCTCATAGCGCTTCTGGTCGCGCTGCATCTCCTCCAGCTTGCCCTGGGCCCCACGCAGGTCGCGTTCAGCCTCCTCGAGCCGTTCACTGGCCACTTTCCGCTTGTACGCCACGGCCTGGTCGTACACGAAGGCCTTGCAGCCGTCGATCCTCCGCTGCTCGCTGTCGCTGTTCACGAAGTCGCCCGCGATGCGGAAGGCGAGGTGGGCCACGACATCATCGTTCTTGCTGCGCTGATCCACCGCGAGCAGGATGGAGAGCGTGTCGCCCGTGGCGGCCGGGATGCGCGCGCCGATGGCGAGCACCTCCTTCTTGTCGCGCACATCGGCGCTGATGTCCTTGAGGGAGCGCTTGAACCAGGCCTCCACCTCGGCGCGCTCGGCACCCGTGAAGCGCGCGGTGAAGGTGGGCTGCAGGCCCGTGCTGAACTTGCGGCTGCTGAAGGTGACCTCGGTCTGCGCCGCGGTGTGCAGGGTGAGGCCGAGGAGGAAGAGGGTGAGCAGCTGTTTCATGGTGGCGGTCCGTAAGCAATGGACGTGCCGGAGCCGTTCCGGTCACTCCTCGAGGTCGGCCACGCCACCGCTCACGATGAACTTCATCACATCGGCGGCCTTGGCATCGAGGGGGGTCACGTTCTCGGCGGGCACGATGTAGAGGTTGCCGCTCCAGGCGAAGCTGTGGGGCAGGTACACGGCCACCTTGCCCGCGGCCACGCCCAGGTGGCTGAGGTCGTTGGCCGTGATGAAGCCGAGCTTCTCCACGTTGGAGCCGGGGATCATGCGCACCAGCACGGGCTTGTCGAACTTGCGCTTGCTGCCCACCAGCGCCTCCATCAGGTCCTTCAGCGCATCATAGATGGTCTTCAGGAAGGGGATGCGCTTGAGGACCTCCTCGCCGAATTCGGCGATGGGCTGGTAGAGAAAGGTGCTTCCCAGCCAGCCGAACACGGTGAGGCCCACGATCAAGGTCAGGAGCCCCAGGCCGGGGATCTCGATGGGGATGAGGCCGTCGAGGTAGGTGAGCGAGTTGTAGAGCACGTACACCAGGATGGCGACGGGCACCACCAGCAGCAGGCCGCGGAAGAAGTAGCCGAGCAGGATGCGGCCGAGGCGACGGGCGTTCATGGGGGATGAGGCGGGGCAAAGGTAACCGCAGGGGCGCGGAGGGAATGACCAGCGAGCGACGGCTTACCGCAAGGACGCAACGAGGGCAAAGGGAATACCTGGGGTGTGGAGGTCCTTGCTGGGCTGGAGGCCCTTCGCTGCGCCTCAGCGTCTCTGCGGCCTACGGCTTCTCCAGTCCCTCCCGCACCTTCTTCGGCAGCGAGGCGCGCACCAGGTCGTAGCTGTGGTCCACCAGCTCCAGGATCAGGCGGTCGGGCACGGAGCCGTCGCAGGCCACGGTGTTCCAGTGCACCTTGTTCATGTGGTAGCCCGGCGTGATGCCTGGATGCTCGGCGCGCAGCTCCACCGCACGTTCGGGATCGCACTTCAGGTTCACGCTCTCGAAGAGGTCGAGCGGCGCCAAGGCGAACAGCTTGGCTTGTCCGTCCGAAGGCTTGCGCGAAGACGGACCGACCTTGAACACCAGCACGTCCGGACCGAAAGGCGTTTCCTCGGTGACGCCGGGCTTGGCAAGGCAGTGCTGGCGGAAGCGGTCGAGGTCCATCACAACATCGCGTAGAGCACCGGCCTGCTCGGCGCCGCATCGTTGATGAAGTGCGGCAGCTGCAGCTCCAGCAGGTAGCGGCCGTCGCGCGCGGCATCGGGCACCACGATCATCTCGGTGATGGTGCGCGTGAGGTCGATGGTGTTGGGGAAGTCCCAGAAGGCGTGGTGCGCGGCCAGCACGCCACCGTCCTCCTCGCGGTCCACGCTGGGCAGGTCGAGCAGCAGGTGGCGCACGCCGATGCTGCGCAGCCAGGCGGCGGCGGTGCTCTGCAGGTAGGTGGCGTTGGCGCCGCTCCAGTTGCGCGAGGCCTTGTCGGTGCTGTTGGGTAGCGTGCGCAGCACCACGGCCTCGGGCGGCTTCTCGTCGATGGCGTTGCGCAACTGCTCCAGCGTGATCACGGTGTCCACCTTGCCATCGGGAGCGCGGCGCTCCTCGGGCCGCACGCTGATGAGCTGCGCGGTGAAGAAGTAGCGCTTCAGCAGGTCGCCCACGGGCTCCACGTTGGGCGTGATGTGGCCCACGCTCTCGGTGTGCGTGCCGTGGCCGTGCGGGTTGAAGTGCACGTTGCGGAAGTTCACCGGGGCGCCCGCCTTGATCGCGTAAACAGTGTCACCGTTGCGCACGGGCTCCATCTCCACCGGACCCACGTACCAGGCCCGCACATGCCCTTCGCCGGGGGCCAGCGGCACCGACAGGTCGATGGGCTTGGACAGGTCCACGCGGAACTGCTGGCCGTGGTGGTTGATCTCCGCGATCATTCGGTGAGGAAGAGGTCCGAAGCGATGCGGTCGGCGAAGGCCCGGCCCGCTCTTGTCAAAACTAACCGCGCGCCGCGCAGGTCCAACAGACCCTGTGACCGGTAGCGCTCAATGACCGATGAAGCGGACTTTTCGAGGTCCAAAGGCAGGCGGGCAAGGTCCACGCCGGCGGTGGTGCGCAGGCCGGTGAGCAGGGCCTCGTTCACGCGCTGCGCGGGCGTGAGCGTCTCCTCCTCCCAGTAGCGCTCGCCGCGCGCCACGCCGTGCGCATAGCGGATGTTGTGCGCCACGTTCCAGCGCCGCCGCGTGCCGTCGAAGGAGTGTGCGCTGGGCCCGATGCCGAGGTAGGGCACGCCGTCCCAGTAGCTGCTGTTGTGGCGGCTGTGGTGGCCGGACCGGGCGAAGTTGCTGATCTCGTACTGCGCATACCCCGCGGCCTCCAGCCGGTCGATGAGGCGGTCGAACTGCGCGGCCTGGTCCGCATCGCCGGGCATGGACACAAGGCCTTTCCGCACCTGGTGGTCCAGCGCGGTGCGGTCCTCCACGGTGAGGCAGTAGGCGCTGATGTGCGGCGGTCCGAATCCGAGCGCGGTGGTGAGCTGCTCGTCCCATTCGGCCATGGTCATGCCGGGAAGGCCGTAGATCAGGTCCATGGTCCACGAGGCGAAGCCCGCGGCGGCGATCAGGCGGAGGCTCTCGCGGCTCTGCCGCGCATCGTGCGCGCGGCCCATGAAGCGCAGCCGCTCCTCGCGGAAGCTCTGCACGCCGATGCTCAGGCGCGTGATGCCGATGGCCTTCCAGCCTTTCAGTCGCTCCGCGCTCACGTCATCGGGGTTCACCTCGAGCGTGACCTCCGCATCGGGCGTTACAGCGAAGAGCCGGTGCGCCTGGTCCAGCAAGGCCTTCAGCTCCGCATCCGTCAGCTGGCTGGGCGTTCCGCCGCCGAAGTAGATCGTGTCCACGTGTGCGCCGCTCAGCTCGGCCGCGCGCTGCTCCAGCTCGGTATGCATGGCCGCGAGCACCTCGGGCTTCGTCCGCAGCGAGGTGCTGAAGTGGAAGTCACAATAGGTGCAGGCCTTCTTGCAGAAGGGGATATGCAGATAGATGCCCGCCATCTTGTGCTCGGGGTTGAAGCTAGAGCGATCTCCGATCAGGTTGACGGTATGAGGCGCGCAGCTTTACCGTACTGTCATCCTGAGCGGCGCGAAGGATCCGCCAACGCCGAAAGGAAGCTGCGCTTGGAATGCCGCCTTGAAAGAGATGCTTCGCTTCGGAGGCCTGCGCTCAGCATGACATGGGGGTGGCGCAGCGCCTGCCCCTGGTTTCACGCATTGAGCGTGATCCGGAACGTCGTCCCTTTCCCCGGGGTGCTGCGCTTCACGAAGATGTCCCCGCCGTGGTATTGCTCGATGATGCGCTTGCTGAGCGAGAGGCCGAGGCCCCAGCCGCGCTTCTTGGTGGTGAAGCCGGGGCGGAACACGGTGCGGAACTGCGACGGCGGTATGCCTTTGCCGGTGTCGGTGATGTCCACGTGCACCTCGGGTCCCTCGGGGATGATCTCGATGGTGACGCTGCCCTGGCCCTCCATCGCATCGATGGCGTTGCGCACCAGGTTCTCGATCACCCAGCTGAAGAGCGGGCGGTTCAGCGGCACCAGGCGTTCGGGGTCCTCGGGCGCGAGCACCTCGATGTGGGCGCGGGCGGGCAGGCGCGGACGCAGGTAGAGCACGGTGGCGCGCAGGGTGTGGTAGAGCTTCTCGGGGGTGAGCTCCGGTGCCGCGCCGATCTTGCTGAAACGCTCGGTGATCACCTCCAGCCGGTCCACGTCCTTGCGCATCTCGTTGAGCGCGGTGGGGTCCAGGTTGCGGCCCTTGAGCACCTCCATCCAGCCCATGAGCGAGCTCAGCGGCGTGCCCAGCTGGTGCGCGGTCTCCTTCGCCATGCCCACCCATACCTGGTTCTGCTCGGCGTTGCGGAACACGCTGAAGAGCGCGTAGCTCACCAGCAGGAAGAGGCCGATGATGACGAGCTGCACGTAAGGGAAGTAGCGCAGCTGCGTGATCACGCGGCTCTCCTCGTAGAGGATCCAGTTGCTGCCGCGGCCGGCGAGGTTCACAGCGATGGGCGGGTTGTTCAGCGCCATCTCCGCGATGCGCTGCTTCAGCCGCGCAGGGTCGTTGAGCACCTCGGGCTCGATGTTGCTGGCCGCCAGTGCATGGGTGCGGCTGCTGTCGGTGTAGATCACCGGCACGCTGGCGGCGTTCATCACCGTTTCGCTGATGAAGCTGCGGATGATGCCGTCCATGACCTGCTGCAGGTCGGTCACCACCTTGCTGTCCTTGTAGTGCAGGTACTGCTTCTGCGTGCCGAACACGGTGATGGTGATGGGGGCGTGCAGGCTGTCCATGGCCTGCACCTCGCGCAGCATGGCGGCGGTGTCGGCCATCAGGGCGCTGTCGAGGTTGCGCGTCTGGCCGATGCGCCCGCCCTCGTCGGTGATCACCACGGGGATGGTGGTGTTGTCCTGGATCACGCGCAGGTAGAAGCTCAGGTCGCCCAGGTCGCCGCTCACCAGGCGGTCGGTGGCCTCGGCCCACAGCTCCACCTTCTTGCGCTCCTCATCGCG
>JAEUSV010000080.1 GCA_016788485.1 Flavobacteriales bacterium | reverse complement strand
AGGCGCTTGGTGGTGAGGGCCGCGAAGCCAGCCTCCGTCACCAGTTGTCCGGCGGCCTCGATGATCTCCAGTTGGCGGGGCTTAATGTCCATGGGAAGGCTTGAGGTTGAAGAAGGCGGTGCCGAGCAGGAAGACCGCGGCCGTCATGGCCAGCGCGCCGATGAGGACGAACACGGGGGGCGCCCCGAGGTACACTTCGGCCAGGATGCCGGCGGGCATCAGCAGGCCGATGAGCCCGAGCCAGGAGGTGAGGGTGGACCAGCGCAGGCGGTCGCCGAAGTGGAGCAGCAGGTAGCCCATCACCACGTGGAGGAAGGCGAAGAGGTTGCCGTGCACGTGCGCGAGCCGGGCCTCGAAGTGCTTGCCCACGCGGTAGCTGTCCACCCAGGCCTGCTTGTCGGGTGCGAAGTCGCGGAGGTAGATGAGCAGGAAGCCGTAGAGCATGAAGGCCCCCATGGTGAGGAAGCCGATGGCGATGTTGCGTTGTCCGTTCATGGGGTGCGTTGTTGGAACGGAACAAAGTAAGTGAACACTAACATACTTGGACGGTGACGATCGTCACCTGGGCGGCAGGAAGGAAGGGGAACGGCCTTGGGCCAATGCGATGCAGCGGGTGTTCACCGCGGTGCTGGCCTTGCAGGGTCAGACATGCGGGCTCACCGCCACCCCACTGTCCCCCCGCACAACCACCACGTGCGCCCGAAGCCCCTATCGCGCAACACCTGTGCGGCCTGTGCACTGCGGCCGCCGCCCTTGGCGCACACGGTGATGATGCGCTCGCGCCGTGACCAGCTACGTGCTTGTCCCAGCAGGTCGGTCAGGGGGATGTTGATCGCTTCGGGCAGGTGACCGCTGGCGTATTCCTCCGCGCTGCGCACATCCACCACGCGGACATTCGGCCGGCCCAGCAGGGGCTTCAGGTCGGCGGGCTCCAGGCATTTCCGTTCGCTGGGCATGCGCAGCCACACCACAATGCCGCTGAGCACGGTAACGCCCCCGATGGCCAGGATGGAGGCCGTGATGCCGAAGCGGTCGGCGATGAGGCCGGTGAGCAGTGCGCCGATGGCATAGCCCAGGTCGCGCCATAGCCGGAAAACGCCCACGGCTTCGCTACGCTGCTGCGGATGCGTATGCGCGGCGAGCACGGCGAGGAAGGTGGGGTAGACCAGCGCGGTGCCCAGACCCAGCGCGGCGCTCAAGGCGATGTAGGCGCCTTGTGCATGCACGAAGGGCAGCCCGAGGATGGCCACGCCCTGCAGCACCATGCCGAGGATGAGCAGCGTGCGGCGGTTGACCATGTCGGCGAGCTTGCCGGTGAAGAGCTGTCCGAGGCCCCACACGGCGGGATACACGGCGGCGATGAGGCCGATGCGTTCCTGGCCGAGCCCTTCGTTGAGCAGCAGCACAGGCAGCAGGCCCCACAGCATGCCATCGTTCAGGTTGTTCACCAATCCGGCCTGTGTTACGGGGCCTAATGTGCGGTGTGTGAGACTGGTCTCCACGAACACGCGCTTGAGTTTCGGCAGCGCGCTCTTCGCGGCCTCGGCGGTCACGTGGTGCGAGGTGTCCTTCACCCACAGCAGCGTCATCAACAGACCGATCACCGACAGCGCGATGCCCACCTGGAAGGGCACGGGGCGTGGACCGTAGTGCGCGGCGAGGTAGCCGGTAAGGAAGGCCATACCACCCACGGCGAGGTAGCCGGCGAACTCGTTGAGGCCCATGGCGAGGCCGCGGTCCTTCTCGCCCACGAGGTCCATCTTCATCACCACCGTGCTGCTCCAGGCGAAACCCTGGTGGATGCCCAGCAGGATGTTGGCCGCCACCACCCAGGCCCAAGCATCGGCGTGGATGAGCATGAACGGAACGGGCAGCGCCAGCACCCAGCCGGTAACGAGCAGCGCCTTGCGTCCGTAGCGCGCGGCGAGCCTGCCGGTGAAGTAATTGGCCAGCGCCTTGCTCACGCCGAAGGCCATGATGAAGCTGAGCGCGGCGGCGTGCGAGGCGATGCCGAACTCCAGCTCCGCCAGCACCGGAAGCACGGTGCGCTCGATGCCCACCATGCCGCCCACGAACGCGTTCAGCACCACCAGCAGCGTGAACTGCCTCCAGTTGGCGCGCAGGCCGAGGGTGGGTGCCCAGCTTCCGCTCATCGGCCACGGAAATGGACCATGCGCTTCAGCGCATAGTTCACGAGGGCGATGAGCACGGGCACCTCGATCAAGGGACCCACCACGGCGGCGAAGGCCTGGCCGCTGTTGAGGCCGAAGACCGCGATGGCCACCGCGATGCCGAGCTCGAAGTTGTTGCTGCCCGCAGTGAAGGCCAGCGTGGTGGTCTCCTGGTAGGTGCCGCCCATCCGCTTCACCAGGAAGAAGGTGCCCAGGAACATCAGGAGGAAGAAGAGGGTGAGCGGCAGGGCCACGCGCAGCACATCGAAGGGGATGTCGACGAGCATGCGTCCCTTCAGGCTGAACATCACCACGATGGTGAACAGCAGGGCCACGAGGGTGATGGGCGCGATGGCTGGGATGAAACGCGTCATGTACCATTCCTCACCCTTGGCACGGGCCAGCACCGCGCGCAGCACGAACCCGGCGGCGAAGGGGATACCGAGGTAGATCAGCACCGTGCGCGTGATCTCGCCGATGGTCACGTTCACCGCATACCCTTCCACGCCGAAGAGCGGGGGTAGCACGGTGACGTAGAGCCAGGCATAGCTGCTGTAGAACAGGATCTGGAGGATGCTGTTCAGTGCGACGAGGCCTGCGGCAAGCTCGCGGTCCCCCTGCGCCAGGTCGTTCCACACGAGCACCATGGCGATGCATGGGGCGAGCGCGATGAGCATCAGGCCGCTGAAATAGGCTGGACTACCCTGCAGGA
The DNA here is from genome assembly GCA_016788485.1 of Flavobacteriales bacterium. GTDB lineage: Bacteria > Bacteroidota > Bacteroidia > Flavobacteriales_F > PHOS-HE28 > PHOS-HE28. Next base: position 22,170 of record JAEUSV010000080.1, on the reverse strand, counting down.
AGAGCAATGCCAGGAGGAACATCAACGCGGGCCCCACCACCCAGCTCATGAACAGCCCGATGCCCAGCACGCGGGGATGCTTGAACACCGTGGTGAGCTTGGCGTAGTTCACCTTCGCCAGCGGCGGTACCATCATCAGGATGAGGCCGATGGCGAGCGGTATGTTGGTGGTGCCACTGGATGCCGAATCGATGGCCTCGCTCACATCGGGCAGCATGGACCCGATGGCCACCCCCAGCGCCATGGCCAGGAAGATCCAGAGCGTGAGGTAACGGTCGAGGAAGGCAAGCCGCTTGTTCATGGCATGGCCGCGCGTTGCATCACGTGCCATTCCTCCGCGGCGATCTGCAGGCAGCGCTCGTCGTAGCGCGCGGCCTCCTCCGGGGTGTTGTCGGCCTCCTTCGGGTCGTTGTAGGGCAGGCTGATGCGGTCAAGTGCACCGAGGACGATCGGACAGTTCTTGTCGGCCTCCGAGCAGGTCATTACCGCACAGAAGTCCTTTTGCGGGTTCGCCGGATCATCGTACTTCTTGCTCCAGCACCGTTCGGCGATGCGGTCGGGTGAGAAGGACACTTCGTACACGGGGTTCTTCCCGTCGTTCCTCACCACCTGGAAGCCGGCGCGCTCCACGGCAGCCACGGCGCGCGGGTTGAAGGCCGTGGCCTCGGTGCCCCCGCTGAAGGTGCGTACGTGGTCCTGCGCGAAGTGCCATGCTGCGGTGGCGGCCCACAGCTGGCTCAGGTGGCTGCGCCGGCTGTTGTGGGTGCAGATGAAGGTGAGGTCGGCGGTGGCTCCGGCGGCCTTGCGTTCCTTCAGGAAGGCGGCGAGGAGGTCCAGGCTTTCTTTGCGCTCCGTGGGGATCGCGGCCATGGCGGGCAGCACGCGCTCGTCCACATAGCGCTGCAGGTCGGGGTGAAGGGGGCGTTGCATGGAGTGCGGTGTGGCCAGGCCGATGGCCTTGATGAGGATGAGGGTGATGAGCATGGCGAGGGACCTCAGCAGCAGTTGCTGTTCGGACCGCAGCAGGCGGCCTTCAGTTCAGCCTTCTCCGGCCCTGCTGCCGGCTTGGTGGCCGCGACCGTGATGCTGAAGATGCCCACGCCGCTGGCCTTGTAGGCCGCGATCTCCTCCGCGCTCAGGTGACGGGCGAGGATGTCGTCGGGCACGATGATCGGTTTGCGTTTCTGCACGCTCACCTGTTCGAAGCCCAGGTCGTGGATGATGCCGAGGTATTCGTTCTCCTGGAGCGCGCCGCTCACGCAGCCGGCGTACATCTCCGCGCTGGTGCGCAGGGTGTCCGGGATCGCGCCGCGCAGCACCACATCGCTGATGCTGAAGTGTCCGCCCGGCTTCAGCACCCGCATCACTTCGCTGAGTGCCTTGCGCTTGTCGGGCACGAGGTTGAGCACGCAGTTGCTCACCACCACGTCCACGATGTTGCTCGTGAGCGGCAGCGCCTCGATGTCGCCCTGGCGGAACTCCACGTTCTGGTAGCCCAGTTTCTGTGCGTTCGCCCGGGCCTTGGCGATCATCTCGGGGGTGAAGTCCACACCGATCACGCGTCCGTCCTCGCCGGTCTCATGCCGGGCCACGAAGCAGTCATTGCCGGCACCGCTGCCCAGGTCGAGCACGGTGTCGCCCTTCTTGATCCCGGCGAACTGCGTGGGCAGCCCGCAGCCGAGGCCGAGGTCGGCATCGGGGTTGTAGCCCACCACCTGGGTGTAATCATCGGTCATGATGTTGTACACCTCGGTGCTGCAGCCGCCTGCGCCGCAGCAGCTGCTCGCGTTGGTCTCCTTGTCCTGCATGGCGATCTCCGCGTACTTGGCGCGGACCATGTCCTTGGTCTCCTGTGCGGTGTTCATGGGATGGGGTGCCGGGCTTCTACCGGCGGTGCTGTTGCTTCAGCAGCAGGAGCTGCCGATGGGTTTGTAGGCGGTGAACAGGATGTTGAAGGCGGCCTGTGCCTTGCTCCAGGCCTTCGGTTCAATGCAGTAGCATACGCTGGTACCTTCCACGGTGCCGCTGATGAGGCCGGCATCCTTCAGTTCGCGCAGGTGCTGGCTGATGGTCGCTTGGGCCAGGCCGAGCTCGTCGACCAGGCTGCCGCACACGCACGTGTTCTGCTTCAGGAGGTATTGGAGGATGGCTACGCGCGCGGGATGGCCCAGGACCTTGGCCCAGGTGGCCAGTTGGTTCTGTTGCGGTGTGAAGAGGTCGGTCTTGGTGACACCCATGGTCTGTTCTTATAGATCGCAATATTACGATGAATTTGGTTCATCGGTATATGCCGATGGAAAAAATAGGCGACCAGGACCCCTATTTCGGAGCCTTCCAGTAGATCCAGGCGGCCACCACGCCGAAGATGGTGTTCGGGATCCACACGGCCACCAGTGGGTTGAAGCTGGTGTTGGTGGCCGCCACCGTGGCCAGCTTCATGGCGAACACGTACAGCAGCACGAGCGCCACGCCCAGGGCCAGGTGAACGCCCGTTCCGCCGCGCACCTTGCGGCTGGCGATGCCCACACCGATGAGGGTGAACACATAGGTGGCGAAGGGGTAGGAGGTGCGCTGGTGCCGTTCCACCTCATAGTGGGCCACGGTGCTGCTGCCGCGCGCACGTTCCGCGGCGATGAAGTCGTCGAGCTCGGGGTCGGTCATGGCGCCGGCGATGGCCAGGCGCTGGCCGAGGTCCGATGGCTTGAAGGGGATCAGGGTGTCCATCACCGGGCCGCGGCGCGTGCGTTCCACGGGGTGGGCCGCCATGGGGTCGGCCACCTCACGGATACGCCAATCGAACAGCTGCCAGCGGCCCGTGGTGGTGTCGTACACGGCCCGGTCGCAGATGAGCTTGGAACGGAGCGCTCCGTCCTCCCACCGTTCGAGGCTGAAGCGGAAGCCCGTTCGCAGGGGCGCATCGTACGATTCGAAGTAGGCGATGGTGCCGGGCGCGATCTCACGCAGCAGGTGGTGGTCCGCGATGCGGAAGGTGCTCCAGATGTGCGCCTTCTCGAACGCGAGGCGGGTGCGGTTGGCCCGGGGCAGCACCTGGTGGTTCATGTAGAGGGCCAGCACCGTGAGCACCGTGGCGGCGATCAGGTAGGGCCGCACGAAGCGCGGGTAGCTCACGCCGCTGCTCAGCATCGCCACCACCTCCGTACGCCCCGCGAGCCGGCTGGTGAAGAGCAGCACCGCGATGAAGATGAGCAGCCCGCTGAACAGGTTGCTGTAGTACAGCACGAAGTTGACGTAGTAGTCGAGCACGATCTCCTGCAGGCCCGCGGTCATCTTGGCGAAGTCCTCGGTCTTCTCGCTCACATCGAACACCACGGCGATGGCCATGATGAGCACCAGGATGAGCAGGAAGGTGCCCAGGAACTGTCTGATGATGTAGCGGTCGAGGATCTTGAGCATGGCCGGTGCGGGGCGTCGTTCAGCCGGTGATCCGGGTCTTCAGCACGGGCAACAAGCGTGCCTTCCATTCGGCGAAGCTGCCGTCCAGGATCCGTTCCCGGGCCTCGCGCATCAAGGCCACGTAGAAACCCAGGTTGTGCAGGCTTGCGATCTGCTGGCCGAGCATCTCGTTGGTCACGAACAGGTGGCGCACGAAGGCCCTGCTGTAGAAGCTGTCCACCCAGCATGCGCCGTCGGGGTCGAGCGGACCATGGTCGTCGGCCCACTGCTTGTTCTTGATGTTGAGCACCCCCTGGCGGGTGAAGAGCATGCCGTTGCGGCCGTTGCGCGTGGGCATCACGCAGTCGAACATGTCCACCCCGATGGCCATGTTCTCGAGCAGGTTCCACGGGGTGCCCACGCCCATCAGGTACCGGGGCCGGTCCTTGGGCAGGATGTCGCAGCACAGCTCGGCCATGGCGTACATCTCCTCCTCGGGCTCGCCCACGCTGAGCCCGCCGATGGCGTTGCCGTACGCGCCCTTCTTCGCCACGTATTCGGCGCTCTGCCTGCGCAGCTCGGGGAAGGTGCTGCCCTGCACGATGGGGAAGAGGGCCTGCTCATGCCCGTACTTCGGTGCCGTGGCGTTGAACCGTTCGATGCACCGGTCGAGCCAGCGGTGGGTGCGGTGCATGCTGTCGGTGGCGTACTTCAGGTCGCAGGGCCAGGGCGTGCACTCGTCGAAGGCCATGCAGATGTCGGCGCCGATGCTGCGCTGGATGTCCATCACGCTTTCGGGCGTGAAGAGGTGGCGGCTGCCGTCGATGTGGCTCTGGAACTTGACCCCCTCCTCAGTGATCTTGCGGATATCGCTGAGGGAGTGCACCTGGAACCCGCCGCTGTCGGTGAGGATGGGGCGGTCCCATCCGTTGAACTTGTGCAGCCCGCCCGCATGTTCGAGCACCTCGGTGCCGGGGCGCAGGTACAGGTGGTAGGTGTTGCTGAGCATGATGGGGGCGCCCACATCATTGCGCAGCTCGCGGATGTGCACGGCCTTGGTGGCGCCCAGGGTGCCCACCGGCATGAAGACGGGGGTGGGGATGGGGCCGTGGTCGGTGTGCAGGGTGCCCGCGCGGGCCTTGCTGGCGGGGTCGGTGGTGTGGAGCTCGAAACGCACGGCGGCAAAGATGGGGTGCGCCCGCTCAACGGAATTCCCAACGGCTTCTCCAACGGATGAGCTCCGGCATCAGGGCCTCGGGGTCGTCCTCGTTGAGAAAGCCGTAGGTCGCGCTCCCGAACCAGAGCGACAGCTCCACCCGCAGTGCTGCGCGAAGCTGGTCCGGGTCGGTGATGCGCATGATCCGGAAGCCATAGGTGCGTGTGAGGGAGCGGTAGGTGCGGCGCACGTGCTCGGCGTGCTTCTGATCGGCCCCGCTTCTTGACCGCCGGGTGTGCAGGACCAAAGGGTCATGCTGAACGAACAGGCCAAGGAGCTCCTCGAAGCGCGCACCCATCAGCCGTTCCACCTCGTGGGTGGGCGGGATATCGCGGTGGTGAAGGGCGCGCTGCTTGAACCCCAGGTCGGTCCGCCGGTCCTGCGCATCGGCCCGCTTGTGCTGCAGGTAGGTGTTGAGCATGTGGGCGAACCAGGCGAGCGGGTCCATGGGTGGGCGGCGGATGCGACAAGTTAGCGGTGGGCGCGGGCTCGCGGCCCTTCCACAGCCCACCTGTTCATATCTGCCCCCCGCCCCGGACACCCGACCCTGCCCCCCCGGGTAGCTTCGTCCCGTTGTTTTTGGCCTTTTCCGTGCATCTGCCCCTTCCGCCCGACCAGCTGGCGTTCATCGTGCTTTGCGGCGCCCTCGTGGTGCTCGCCTTCTTCCACCTGGTCATCTTCAGCCGGCTGGCCTTCCGCGACCAGCGCGTGGAGCCCGACCGCGACCTGCCCGTGAGCGTGGTGATCTGCGCCCGCAACGAGCGCTTCGCCCTTCAGCAGCTCATCCCCCTGCTCATGGATCAGGACCACCGCGAGTTCGAGGTGGTGGTGGTGAACGACCGCAGCGACGACGACACCTGGGAGGTGCTGCAATGGATGAAGCCCGACCTGCCGCGGCTGAAGCCCGTGAACATCCAGGCCGACGAGAAGTTCAGCTATGGCAAGAAGATCGCCCTGGGGGTGGGCATCCGCAGCGCCAAGCACCCGCATGTGCTGCTCACCGATGCCGACTGCCTGCCCACCGGCCGCGACTGGATCAGCACCATGGCCGCCGGCTTCCGCGGGGGCAAGCAGATCGTGATCGGCCACAGTCCCTACGAGAAGCAGGGCGGCCTCACCAACCTGCTCGAGCGGTACGACGGGCTCAGCAAGGCGGTGCAGTTCATCAGCTTCGCGAAGGCGGGCTTCCCCTACATGGGCGTGGGCCGCAACCTGGGCTACACGCACGATGTGTTCTTCAGCGCCAAGGGGCCGCGCCGCCACCACCACCTCATGAGCGGCGACGACGACCTGCTGATCAACGAGGTGGCGCGCGCCCGCAACACCGGCGCCGTGGCCGATGGCCGCTCGTACATGACCACGCGCGCCACCGCCGACCTCACCACCTGGATCCGCCGCAAGCGCCGCCACTACACCACCGCGCGCTACTACCGCTTCGGCCACCAGCTCCTGCTCACCCTGCTCCCCCTGGCGCGCATCCTGCTCTGGGCCGCCGTCATCGCCCTGCTGGCGCTGGGCCGCCCGCTGCAGGCCGCCATCGGCCTGGGCGTGGAGCTCCTGGTCTTCATGCCCATCTTCATGCTCGCCATGCGCCGCCTCGGTGCCGGCGGCATCATCTGGCTCTCCCTGCCCCTTGAATGGCTGTTCCTAGCTTTGGAACCGCTGCTGTACCTCAGCACGCTCATCATCAAGCCCCGCCGATGGAAGTAAGCGAGAACCTCAGCGAGAAAGCGCTGTACGACTACAACCTCGTGCGGCGCGCCGTGGACAAGAAGGACCAGAAGGCCTACGCCGAGCTGATGTCCCGGTACCGCGACTCCATCTACTTCATGTTGTTGAAGATGATCAACAACAAGGACGATGCGGAGGACCTGACCATCGAGGCCTTCGGCAAGGCCTTCCACCGCCTGCACCAGTACACGCCGAACTACGCCTTCAGCACCTGGCTCTTCAAGATCGCGTCGAACAACTGCATCGACTGGATCCGCAAGCAGAAGAAGAAGATGCTGAGCATCGACAACCCCATCGGCACCGAGGACGGGGACGAGATGCACATCGAGCTCAAGAGCCACGGCCCCGACCCGGTGGAGGTGGTGATGAAGGACCAGAAGAGCGCGGTGATGCGCGAGGTGGTCGACAAGCTGAAGCCGCGTTACCGCACCCTCATCGAGCTTCGCTATTACAAGGAGTACAGCTACGAGGAGATCGCCGAGGAGCTCGATCTGCCCCTGGGCACGGTGAAGGCGCAGCTCTTCCGCGCGCGCGAGTTCCTGCTGAACCTGCTCGAGGGCCGGGAGGACCACATCTGATCCTGTTGTCCACCAGGGCTCCTGAGCTTGTCAAGGGACCCTGTCTCACCAACGTGCATGGCCGGCATTGACCTCCTCTTGAAGTACTTCCCGGACCTGTCCGCGGAGCAGCGGGACCGTTTCGCGGCCATGGGGCGCCTCTACGCCGAATGGAACGAGCGCGTGAACCTGGTGTCGCGCAAGGACATCGAGCACCTTTACGAGCGCCACATCCTGCACAGCCTGGGCATCGCGAAGGTGATGGCCTTCGGGCCGGGTACGCGCGTGGTGGACGTCGGCACGGGCGGCGGCTTCCCCCTGGTCCCGCTGGCCGTGCTTTTCCCGCAGAGCACCTTCCACGGCATCGACGGCATCGGCAAGAAGATCATGGCCGTACAGGGCGTGATCGAAGGGCTGGGCCTCACCAACTGCACGGCCGAGCAGGTGCGCAGCGAGGCGCACAAGCTGAAGTACGACTTCATCGTGAGCCGCGCGGTCACCGCATTGCCCGAGTTCATCCGCGCCACCCGCCACCTGGTGGTGAAGGGCGATACCAGCCCGCTGCCCAACGGCATCTTATACCTCAAGGGCGGTGACCTCGCCGATGAGCTGCTACCCGTGAAGCAGCCTTATCGCGTGTTCGAGCTGGCCGAGCACTTCAGCGAGGAGTTCTTCGCCACCAAGAAGGTGGTGCACGTGGCGCTGTGATCGACTAGGCTTCCGCCAGCTGCGTCCGGCTCAGGCTGAAGTATAGCCCCTGCGCATCGGCGATCAGTTCGTCGTGCGTGCCGCTCTGGATCACGGTGCCGTGGTCGAGCACCAGGATGCGGTCGGCGTTGCGCACGGTGCTCAGGCGGTGCGCGATCACCAGGCTGGTGCGGCCCTGCATCAGCTTGTCCAGCGCGTCCTGCACGAGGCGTTCGCTGGCGGTGTCGAGCGCGCTGGTGGCCTCGTCGAGGATGAGGATGGCGGGGTCCTTGAGCACGGCGCGCGCGATGGCGATGCGCTGGCGCTGGCCACCGCTGAGCTGGATGCCGCGTTCGCCCACCACGGTGTCATAGCCCTCGGGGAAGCTGGTGATGAAGTCGTGGGCGTTGGCCTTGCGCGCTGCATCCTCCACCTCTGCCTGTGAGGCGCCGGGCTTGCCGTAGGCGATGTTCTCGCGGATGCTCCCGCCGAAGAGCAGCACCTCCTGCGGCACGATGCTCATGCGGTCGCGGAGGGCGGTGAGGTCGAACTCGCGCGCGTCCTTCCCATCGATGGCGATGCGGCCGTTCACGGGGTCGTAGAAGCGCAGCACGAGCGACGCGATGGTGCTCTTGCCCGCGCCGCTGGGGCCCACGAGGGCGACGCGTTCGCCGGGGCGCACCGCGAAGCTCACGTCGCGCAGCACCGGCAGGTCGGGACGCGTGGCGTAGTGAAAGGCCACATGCTCAAAGGCGATGCCGCCGGTGATCGGGATGGGCGTGGCCTTCCCGTCGTCCATGCGCAGGGGCTCGGCCTGTTCCTCCTGCAGGTCGAGCAGGCGCTCGGTGGCGCCCACGGCCTTCAGCAGGGTGGTGATCAGCTCGGGGATGCTGCCGATGCTGGCGCCGATCATCACGCTGAGGCCGATGAACGACATGATGTCGCCGAGCGCGAGCCGCCCCTCGGCCTTCAAGTGCACGGCGCGCCAGACGATGAAGACCACCACGCCGAACATGCAAAAGATGATGAAGCTGACGAAGCCCCCGCGCCAGCGCGCGCTGGTGATGGCCAGGTCCCGGGCCTTGCGCACAGCGCTTCCGTAGCGGGCCGATTCGTACGCCTCGTTGGCGAAGGCCTTCACGTTCTGGATGCCCTGCAGCGTCTCGTCGACGATGACGTTGGTGTCGGCGATGCGGTCCTGCACCTCCTTGCTCAACCGCTGGATGAAGCGCCCGAAAAAGACGGCCACCAGGGCCACCACGGGCATGGAGAGGAGCATGGTGATCGTGAGGTCGCCGCTCACCCGGGTGAGCAGCACGATGCCGATACCGATCACCAGGAACTGGCGGAGGAACTCGGCGAGCACGGTGGTGAGGCCTTCCTGCAGCAGGGCCACGTCGGCGCTGATGCGGCTGTTGAGCTCGCCCACGCGTCGCTGCGCGAAGAAGGTCATGGGCAGCTTCAGCAGGTGGCGGTAGGTGTCGTTGCGCAGGTCGGCCAGGGCCTTCTCGCTCACTACGCCGAAGGTGTAAATGCGCAGGAAGCCGAAGAGGGCCTGGGCCCCGAACACGAGCAGCAGCAGCTTCGCGATGGAGTCGATGTTCCCGAGGTCGGTGAGCGGCGCCTCCAGGAAGCCCGTGAGCGGACGCGCATCCACGAGCTTGCCGAGGAGCAGGGGGAAGGCGAGGCTGAGCAGGCTGGTGAAGAGCAGGAAGACCATGCCCAGCGCGTAGGTGCCGGCATAGGGCCCCAGGTAGCGGAACAGCCGCGTGGTCTTGCGCAGGGTGGCCTTGTCCAGCTTCGCCGGCTTGGCGCCATCATCGTCGGAGGCGCGGGAACGACCGCGTCGGGAGGCCATGGCGCAAAGATCGGCGCGCCGCGGTCACCGCAGCGTCAGGTTGCGGCTCAGGCCGCGCCGTGCAGCGCCACCATCTTGTCGGCGATGTGGTCGAAGAGGTGCTTCAGCGGGCTCTCCACCATCATCTTGATGAAGGGGTTGAGGTCAGCCTCGAACACCTGCCAGGCGCGCGTGCTGCCGCCCTTGTCCTCCAGGTGCACGGTGAGGGTGAACTTGAAGGGCGAACGCTCGCTGCTCTCCATGCGCACCTCCTTGTCGGGCACGCCGCCGGCCAGCTTCAGGCCGATGGTGGCCGCGCTCTGCACCTTGAAACTGCAGGAAGCGCCGTCGCTCTTCCATTCGCTGATGCGGTCCTGCGGCAGCAGCTGCTGGAAGTTGTTCATGTCCTGCAGGAACGCATGCACCTGCGCCGCAGGCTTCGCGATGTCCACCTGCTTGCTCTCGATGCGCGTCATGCGGGGGTCGTGGTCTGGTTCCAGTTGGCGGGGTCCCTGCGCCACTCGTTGAGCGAGAGCAGGTCCTTCTCGGTGATGTAGTTGGAATGGAGCGCCTGGTCGAGCAGGATGGGGTAATCCGTGAGGCTCACGAGCTTCACGCGGGCCTGTTCGAAGGCCTTGCGCGCCTCATCGAAGCCGTAGGTGAAGATGCTCACCATGCCCTTCACCTCGCAGCCCGCGTCGCGCAGGGCCTGCACGGCGTTCAGGCTGCTCTGGCCGGTGCTCACGAGGTCCTCCACCACCACCACGCTGCGGCCCACGGTGAGGTCGCCCTCCACCTGGTTCTTCATGCCGTGCTCCTTGGCGCTGCTGCGCACATAGATGAAGGGCAGGCCCATGTCGTGGGCCACCAGCACGCCGTGGGCGATGCCGCCCGTGGCCACGCCCGCGATCATGTCGGGCCGGCCGAACTCGTGGTTGATGATGTGCACGAACTGCTGCCGGATGTACGTGCGCACCGCTGGGAAGGAGAGGGTCTTGCGGTTGTCGCAATAGATGGGCGACTTCCACCCCGAGGCCCACGTGAAGGGCTTGTTGGGGCTTAATTTGACGGCCTTGATCTGAAGCAATGACTCAGCCACACGCAGTGCCGGGTCCAAGCGGGCATCCATGCGACGAAAGTATACCATCCACATCGAAGGGCGCCCGCTGATGATCGCGGCCAGCGCCGAGGCGGGCCCTCTCCCCCCCAACTGGCTTGCCTTGCGCATCGACGACCTGCGCGAGGTGCGCCCCGCGGTGCAGCAGTTCGAACAGCGCACCGAGCTGGCCGGCATGCTGCTGCACAGCGATGAGGTGGGGCCGGTATGGAAGGAGTTCAAGGGCCGTTATCGCTTCGTGCAGGCCGCCGGTGGCGCGGTCTCCGACGAGCACGGCCGGCTGCTGGCCATCCACCGGCTCGGGCGCTGGGACCTCCCGAAGGGCAAGGTGGACAAGGGCGAGGACATCCCCGAGGCGGCCGTGCGCGAGGTGATGGAGGAGTGTGGCCTGGCGCGTGTGGAGCTGGAGAAGCCCTTGTGCGAGACTTGGCACACCTACGAACGGAACGGCGAGCTGCACTTGAAGCGCACCGATTGGTTCCTGATGCGCGCCTCCTCGAAGGAGAAGCTGGTGCCGCAGTCGGAGGAGGACATCGGTGAGGTGCGCTGGCTCGACGATGCGGGTGTGCGCATCCTCAAGGCGGAGACCTACCCTTCGCTGCTCAGCGTCGTGGAGGCTTGGGAGGCGGCTGTCCACCCCCGATCCTGAGCTTGTTCTCCTCCTCGGCCTGCACCTTCATCCGGTGCAGGATGGCGGGCAACCCTTCGCTGGGCAACGGCGCGGGCGCGTGCACCAACGTGCGGTCCTGCAGCAGGAGGAACTGCGGGAGCGAGCGCATGCGCAGGGCTTCCATCGTGCGCAGGTCGTCGCCGGCGTAGAGCCATGTCCAATCGCGCTTTGGATGCAGCCGCAAATAGGCCTGGAAGGCCTCCATGCCCGGATCGGTGCCGATGCCGATGAAGGTGACCATCCCGCCGTGCTCCGCGTACAGCTGTTCCAGCGCGGCCATCTCCATCTCGCAATAGGTGCACCACGCTGCGGTGAAGGCCAGCAGCACCGGGCCCTTGAGCAGGCTGTCGAGCGGCAGGTCGGCGCCGTTCATGTCGCGCAGCGTGAGGGAGGGCAGCGTGGCCCCGGGACGCATGGCGGTGAGGTCCCAGAGCATGTCCGTGGCGATACGGCGATGTTCAGGGTAGCGGGAGCCGGTGGCGCCGTCGGTGAGCACCCGGCGCACGGCCGCGCGGTCGAGCGCCTTGCCATCGTGGTGCGCCCACAGCTCGGTGAGCACCACCAGCTCGCAGAGGCGGTCGTCTTCGCGCAGGAAGTCGTGGGCGGCGAACACCTGTTTCACGCTGTCCAGCCGGCCGGTGGCGATGGCACGCTGCAGGGCGGCCTCATCGCTGCGGAAGGGAAAGCGCATCAGGTGGTCCTCGAAGAAGCTGCGGAAGAAGCGGACGTACTCGGGGTCGTCGTAGCGCACGGGCCGGTCCTTGAGGTAGCGCGCCCACAGCTCCTTGTCGTTGGTGCGCGGGCCGAAACGGAGGCCGGCCACACCATATTCCACCGAGCCCTTGAACCAGGGATCGTTCACCTCGGCATAGAAGCGCATCAGCTTGCGTTCGAAGGTGTCAACGCGTGCCTCGCTCCAGCTGGGGGTGATGAAAAGGGTGCCGGGGCGCGCGCTGCTGTCGGGCGGAGGGGTGCCGCCCTTGCGCATGATCTCCACGGCCTGCATGCCACGGGCCTGGTCGGTCGCGAGGTCCTCGGCGATGAAGGCGTCGAGGCGTTCGTTGAGGTCGCTGGTGAGCGCGTTGATGTCGAGCAGGTCGAGCCCGTTGAAGGTCAGCTCGGCGTTGGGCCTTCCGGCCACGGTAAGTGCGGCGCCGGGCAGCCGCTGGAAGACCATGTCGTAGCTGGCGCCAGGCTCGAGGTAGAGGTCCGTACGGCCCTCGCCGATGCGCAGCTGGGCCCGGGTGCGTTCGCTCACCTCCAGCTCGATCACCACGGCGCCCTGTGCATCGGTGCGTGCGCTGGCGAGCGGTTCGGCACGCAGGGTGAAGAGGTCCATGTAGCGCTGCACCAGCACGGGCCGGTCGCGGAACTCCGGTGCGCTCAAGCGCAGCACGGTGCGCGCCTGCGTGGCGCAGGCGAGGAGCACGCCGGCGAGAAGGAGGATGGGCCTCATGATATGCGGACCGCCTTCGGCACGAACGCGGAAACGTCGGCCTTATTGGCGATGAGCTCGCGCACGATCGTGCTGCTGATGTGGGCGTGCTCCGACCGGCTCGGCAGGAAGAGCGTGTCCACCCCGCCGATGGCCATGTTCATGAGCGCGATGCTGCGCTCGCTGCCGTGATCGGTGCTGTTGCGCAGGCCGCGGATCATGTAGCCGGCGCCCAGGCGCTTGCACAGGTCGGCGGTGAGGCCCTCGAAGACCATCGGCACCACCTTGGGCTCGTGGGCGAAGGTCTCCTTCAGCCAGGCCAGCCGCTGTTCCAGGGGGAACATGTACTTCTTGGTGGTGTTCACCCCGATGGCCATCACCACCTGGTCGAAGAGGGGCAGGGCGCGCTCCACGATGTTCACATGGCCCACGGTCACGGGGTCGAACGAACCGGGGAACACGGCGATGCGGTTGCTCATGCGTCGGGGGTGGGTGGGTGGCGGAAGAAGCTGAAGTGCACGTTGCCGTAAGGGCGATGCTTCCAGAACCACGGGTCGCCGCTCAGGTCCACCTCGCCCGGATGCTCCACGATCAGCAGCCCGTCCTCCGCCAGCAGCCCGCCTTCACGCACCAAGGTAGGGATGCGCTCGAAGCCCTCCATGCGGAAGGGCGGGTCGGCGAAGATGATGTCGTAGGTGCCGCGGTGGGTGTTGAGGAAGGTGAACACGTCGGACTTCACCATCTGCCAGTTGGTCTCCTCCAACTTCCGGGCCAGGGCCTGCTGGTAGGCGAAGAGCGTGCGGTCCTGCTCCACGCTCAACGCGTTCGATGCACCGCGCGATAGGAACTCCAGCGCGATGTTGCCGGTGCCCGAGAACAGGTCGAGGACGCGGATGTCCTCCAGGGGCACGCTGTGCTGCAGGATGTTGAACAGGCCTTCCTTGGCGTAGTCCGTGGTGGGCCGCGCCTCGATGCCCTTGGGCGGATCGATCCGCCGGCCGCGGTATTTGCCCCCTATGATGCGCATGCGCACTGGTCCAGCAGTCCGGCGAGCCGTTCCGGGTGTTCGATGGGCAGGCCGTTGACCACGCCGTTCCCCGCTGCGGGCAGGGCCTTCACCTGGGGCAGGTAGTCCTTCAGCAAGGCCACCTCCGTGTCGTTCAGGTGCGTGCCTCCGATCACCACGGTGGCGTCGGCGGGCTTCAACCCGCAGCGGTCGAGCGCGAAGAGGGCGTAGTAGAGCGCGTCCTCGCCGTTCACCGCGTGGAAGGCGTTGCTCAGCTCCACCTGACCGCCGTGGGCCACGGCCAGGTCCACGCGCTGGGCGGTGCGATGGAGCAGCAGCACGGGGCCGTTGCCGGCGTGCCGCATCACGTTGCGCACCATGAGGCCTTGCAGCGACAGGGGGCGCGCCGCGGGGAACCGTTTCAGGAGCCGGTGCTCGGCGGCCTCGTCGTGCAGGTAGATGCATCGTGCGCCCAGAGCCTCCACGGGCTCGTCGCGCAGCAGGCCGGTGGGCAGGCTGCCGTGCACCAGGCGAAGGTGCTGCATCTCGGTGCCGGGCGTCAACGCGCTCTCGGGCACCAGGGTGCTGATCTCGGGCAGGGCCACGAAGGTGGCGCGCGCGGGCCGAAGGGGCAGGCGGTCCATGTCGGGCAGGTCCTCGCCTGGCGCCGCATGCACGGCCACGCACCGGCCGCTGTCCAGCGCGTGCACGGCCCAGCCCGTTACGCTGGCGCTGCACCAGATGCTCAGGTGCCAGGCCCGTTCCCGCTCGGGGTCGTAGTGGTCGGAGGCGACGGCGATGCGCATTGCGGTCCCAAAGAAAGCACAACCCGCCCTGCCGGGCCCGCACGGCGTCGCGTACTTTGAGCGCCCCGCGATCGACGGATACCCCGCCATGCATACCCGACCGCCCGACCTGGGGGCGCGGTTGCTCGCCGCGCTGGGGCACGAGCCCACGCCTGGCCAGCAGCGCGCCATCCACGCGCTGGAGAGGCTCCTGCACAGCGAGCGGGAGCACGCCACGCTCGTGCTCAAGGGTTACGCCGGTACGGGAAAGACCACCCTGGTGGGCGCGCTGGTGAAGGTGCTGGCGCGTGAGCGGCGGCCGGTGGTGCTGCTGGCCCCCACGGGGAGGGCGGCCAAGGTGCTCTCAGCCTACGCCCAGGCGCCCGCCAGCACCATCCACCGCCGCATATACCGCATGGGCATGGACGGCGATGAGGGCTATGCGGGGCTGTCGGTGGTGCGCCACAAGGACGAAGGGGCGCTCTTCGTGGTCGATGAGGCCAGCATGATCGGACAGGGCGGGGGTGAAGGGGCCTTCGGCGATCGCGACCTGCTCCATGACCTGTTCGCGCACGTGTTCAATACCCCGGGATGCAAGCTGCTGCTCATCGGCGACCCGGCCCAGCTGCCCCCGGTGGGCAGCGACCACAGCCCGGCGCTCGAGGTGAAGGACCTGCGCGGTCTGGGCCTGAACGCCGGGGTGGTGGAGCTCACCGATGTGGTGCGCCAGGCCGAAGGCTCAGGCATTCTCGTGAACGCCACCTCCCTGCGCCACCTGCTCGCAAGCGTTCCCCCCGAGGCGCCCAAGGAGGAGCAGCGCCTGCAGCCCGTCTTCATCCAGGGCTTCGCGGACGTGCAGCGCATCGATGGCTACGACCTGCAGGACGCGCTGGAGAGCGCCTACGGGCGTTACGGCGATGATGAGGTGTGCCTGATCACGCGCAGCAACAAGCGTGCGTACCAGTACAGCCAGCAGGTGCGTGCGCGCATCCATGGCTTCGAGGAGGAGCTCTGCGCCAACGACCGCCTGATGGTGGTGCGCAACAACTACTTCTGGGCCGGGCGCAACGGAAGGCCCGAGCTCATCGCGAACGGTGAGGTGATGGAGGTGAAGCGCGTGCACGGCCTCGAGGAGCGTTACGGCCTCCGTTTCGCCGACATCACCGCGGGGTGGTGGAACGGGCAGGAATACCGCGAGCTCGACTGCAAGGTGATGGTGGACACGCTGGCGGTGGAGTCGCCATCGTTGCCGGGTCCGCGCATGCGCCTGTTGCAGCAGCAGGTGCGCGAGGGCATCGTGGCGCGCACCAAGGGAGAGCTGGTCGCGAAGCTGAAGGAGGACCCCTGGCTCAACGCGCTGCAGATCAAGTACGCCTATGCCGTCACCGCGCACAAGGCGCAGGGCGGCCAATGGCAGGCCGTCTTCGTCGACCAGGGCTACATCACCGAGGAGATGCTGGACCGTGAGTACGTGCGCTGGTTGTACACGGCGATCACCCGCGCGAGCGAGAAGCTCTATCTGCTGAACTTCGTGCCGCGGTTCTGGGGGGAGGAGTGAGCCTCAGGCCCGGAAGAGGTGGACCGCCGTGGGCGCTTCAGGCGCCGCCAGGCTCACCAGGTGGTCTTGTCCCACGTGCCAGGAGCGCACGTGGTATTGCGGAGCGGCCATGGCCGTGAAGGCCTCGTGATCGATGAACATGCTGTTGCGGGGCGCGTCCACGCGAAGCACGCGCAGGTCGTCCATGATGCCCACGCCGCTGGCCTTCAGCACGGCCTCCTTGCGCGTCCACAGCTCCAGGAAATGGCGCTTGGGATGTTCCGCGGCCGCGATGGCCCGGATCTCGGGAGCGGTGAAGTAGTGCTCGCTAACGGCAACGTGGTCCACGTCGCGCGTCATGGTCTCGATGTCGGCGCCCAGCTCCATGCCGTCGGCGAAGGCGATGAGCACGGCGTCCTTGGTGTCGCTGAGGTTGAAGCGCAGGGTCTTGCGTTCGAGGTAGGGCTTGCCGAAGGGGCCGCGCGCCATGCGGATCAGGGAGGGGTCGCGCTCGAGGTATCGTCCGAGCAGCGTGCGCAGCAGGCCATGGCCGAGGATGAAGCGCTCGCGGTCGGCATCGAAGCGGAACCGGCGCATGCGGTCGAGCTCCACGGGGTCGAGCAGTTCCTCGTAGGGTCCGATCCGGTCGCGCAGGTCCGCGAGCGGCGCGTACCAAAGGTGCACGGTGCCGGGCTCCGGTGCGGTGATCCCCGGTCCGGGATCGCTCGGTGGCGCATGGGCTGCGGTCTCGCACAGCACCACCAGGGGACGTGGTCCTTGGCCGCCCATGGATCACACCGCCTCCACGGCGCGCTTGCGCAGCGCGTGTTCGATGCTGCTGCCGAGCTCGGCGGCGAGGGACTTCACCTGCGGCTCCTTCACCACGTTGTAGTGGTCGCCGGGCACAACGCGCACCTCGATCGCGCTCGGCTCCTTCCGCGACCAGCCCATGTCATCCGCGCCGATGGACCCTTCCGCCTTGAACACCGTGATGGGCCCGTGGTAGGTGCCGGCATCGTAGGTCCGAATGGCCTGGTCGTACACGTCGATGATGTAGAAGTGGCGGAGCTTGGGCGGGAGCGGCTTGTCGCGCTTCAGGTACCAGTTGGTGGCCGCACGCAGCAGCGCGTTCTTGATCGGGAAGTAGAAGCGTTCCTCCTCCTTCATCACCTTCTTGAACTCGGTGGGCGCATAGGTGTCGAACAGCGCGAGCAGCGGGATGTCCTCGCCGGCGGCCTGGAGCTGCCTGGCCATCTCGTAGGCCACGATGCCGCCGAACGAGTAACCGCCGAGCAGGTAGGGCCCGTGCGGACGCACACTGCGCATCTCGGAGATGAAGTGCGCGGCGATGTCCTGCACCGTGGTGTGCTCGATCCGGCGGCCGTCCTCGCCCTGGTGCACGAAGGCATAGAAGGGCTGTTCGTTGCCCAGGTACTTGGGCAGGAAGTAGTTCGCCTCATCGCCATGCACGCAGAAGAAGGGGATGCGGTCGCCCTCCGGCTGCACGGGCGTCAGGTTCCGCCACTTCACGATGTGCGCGCCTTCGCGCAGCAGGTCGGCGAGCTCGCCGATGTTCGGTGCCTGGAAGAGGTCCTTCAACGACAGCTGTCGCTGGAACTCCTCCTCCACGCGGGCGAGCATCTGGATGCCGATGAGCGAGTGGCCGCCGAGTTCGAAGAAGTTGTCCTGGATGCCGATGCGCTCCACCCCGAGCAGTTCCCCCCAGATCACCGCGAGCTTGCGCTCCACGGCGTCGCGCGGCGCCACATGGTCCACGCGCAGGGTGCGCGCCCTGAACGAGGGGATGGGCAGCGCGCGCTTGTCCACCTTGCCGTTCGGGTTCAGGGGGAACACGGGCAGCACCATGTAGGCGGTGGGCACCATGTGCTCGGGGAGCCGTGCGCGCAGGTGCTCACGTGTGCGGCCGATCAGCTCCTCCTCCAGCAAGGGGTCTTGGGCCACCTGCGACGTTGTGGGCAGCAGGTAGCACACGAGCTGCTTCTCGCCCGGGCCGTCCGCCCTTGCCATCACCACACGGTCCTTGATGCCTTCGATGCCCTCGATGGCGCTCTCGATCTCGCCGATCTCCACACGGAACCCGCGCACCTTCACCTGGTCGTCCGTTCGCCCGATGAACTCGATGGTGCCGTCGGAGAGCCAGCGCACCAGGTCGCCCGTACGGTACAGTTGCCCGCCGGGGTTGAAGGGGTCGGGGATGAAGCGTTCCGCAGTGAGCTCGGGTCGTTCCCAATACCCGATGGCCAGGCCATCGCCGCCGGTGTACAGTTCGCCCTTGCGACCCACGGGGACCGGGCGCAGCTGCTCGTCAAGCACGTGCACGGTGGTGTGGTGCAGGGGCTTCCCGATCGGCACACTGCCCTTGATCGCGTCGATGTCGTTGATCACATGGCAGCAGGTGAAGGTGGTGTTCTCCGTGGGGCCGTAGCCGTTGATCAGCACGCCCGGACCGAGCGCCTTGAACGCCTTCTTCACGTGGGGCACGCTGAGCACGTCGCCGCCGGTGAGGATGTGGCGCAGGCCGCGCAGGCGGTCGAGGTGCTCGTCCACGAGGAGGTTGAAGAGGCCGGCCGTGAACCACACGGTGGTGACGCCCTGCTCCCGGATGGTGTCGGTGATCTCCACGAGCGTGGGCTTCTGCTGCGGTTGCAGCACGAGGCGTGCACCGTTGAGGAGCGCGCCCCAGATCTCGAGCGTGCTCGCGTCGAACGAGATGTTCGAAAGCTGCAGGAACACGAGGTCGGGACCGAAGGGAAGGAAGTTCTGCGCGTGCACCAGGCGTACAATGGCGCGTTGCGGCACCACCACGCCCTTGGGCTTTCCGGTGGAGCCCGACGTGTACATGATGTACGCGGCGGACCCGGGGCTTCCGATCGGGGCGCCGGGCGTGCTGGTGAGCGTGGGGGCATCCTCAAGGAGCACGGTGCGGGCCTCGTGCGCGGGCAGCAGTCCTGCCAGGTGCCGCTGTGTCAGCATCACCTTCACCCGGGTGTCCGCGAACATCAGCTCGAGCCGTTCACGCGGATAGGCCGGGTCGAAGGGCACGAAGCAGGCTCCGCATCGGAGCACCGCGAGCATCGCGGTGATCATTCCGAAGCCACGGTCGGCGCACAGCCCGACCGGGTCGCCCTCTCGCACGCCTTCCCGCTGGAGCAGGTCGGCCAGCGCATGCACGCGCTGCTGCAGCTCGCGGTAGGTCAGGTGTTCTTCGCCCAGCGACAGGGCGGTCCGCTCGGCATGCTTCCGGGCGATCCCATCGAACAGGTCGCCGATGGTGCGGTCGCGCGGGTAATCAGGCGATGTTCCGCTCCACCCAGCGGGCGGCATGTGCTGCGCCAGATCGATGGGGCCATCACTGAGTATCGTCGCCAACGAGGCGTCGGGCGCGCTCACCAGCCGCTCCATGATCCGGAGGAGCTCGGCCATCCAGCCGTTCACCGTGGCCTTGTCGAACAGGTCGGTGTTGTAGCTCCACTCCAGGATCAATGAATCATCATGGCCCGTCGCGTTCAGGAAGAGCTCGAAGATCTCGAAGCGGCGGGGGTTGCTGATGAAACGATGATGCAGCCCCTTGAAGGCCACACCGTCGTCCATGTTCATGTCGATGTTGAACACGACGGGCACGAGCGGGATGCGGCCCGGTTCACGCGGTACGTTCAACTTGCGCAGCAGCGTGCCGAAGGTGTACTTCTGGTGATCGAAGGCATCGAGCACCGCTCCGCGCCGCTTGGTGAGGTGCTCGGCGAACGTGCGCTCCTCATCGATCCGGCTGCGCAGCGCGAGCAGGTTCACGCAGTGGCCCACCAGGTGCTTCATGCCCAGGTCGCTCTGGCCTGCCGCCGGAAGGCCGACCACCAGGTCGCTGTCGCCCGTGAGCTTGTAGAGGAGCAGCTCGAAGGTGGTGAGCAGGGTGGTGACGAAGCTCGCGCCGTGGCGCGTGGCGGTGGCCCGGAGCTGCTGTACGAGCGCCGGCGGCATGGCGAGGTCGATGCGGTCGCCACGATAGCTGCGCTGCCGGCCCCGGGGACGGTCCGTGGGCAGGTCCACGTGAGGGAGCGCACCCTTGAACTGGTCCAGCCAGAAGCGCTCCACCCGGGTGTGTTCCTCGCCTTTGGCCAGGTCGAACGTGGCCTCGGCATATGCGCCGAAGGGCACGGCCTCGGGAAGGCCGTCAGGCTCACCGGTCACGCGAGCGGTGTAAAGCGCGCTGAGCTCCGCCATCAGGATGCCGAGGCTCCAGCCGTCGCAAACCACGTGGTGGCCGGTGATCCGGACCAGGGTGGTGTTGGCATCGATGGTGATCGAACGCAGCCGGAAGAGCGGGCCCCTCACCAGGTCGAACGCGGTGGTCATGTCCTCCTCGGCCAGGGCATGGAGCCCCTTCTCCCGTTCGGCGGGGGGCAGCCCGGCGAGGTCGATGCGTTGGAAGGTCAGCGAGGGAGACCCGCTGACCAGCATGCGCGTGCCGTTGAGGCTGATGGTCGATCGGAGGGCCTCGTGGCGTTGCACCAGGTCGTTGACCGCCTGCTCCAAGGCACCCTGGTCGAGGGTGCCGGTGAGCTCAAGGGTGACGCTCTCGTTGTAGGCGCACGAAGCGTCGCGCCCCATTTCCGCCGCCACGAACACCTCGCGCTGGGCCTCGGTCGTGGGAATGGCCAGCTCGATCGCCGGACCGGCGAACGGATCGTGCTCCACGGGCAGCAGACGCGTTTCGGAGATGAAGCGTTCCATGCTACGAGGGGATCGGTTCTGCGATGAGGGGAGAGCTCATGATGAAGTAAGGTAAGGCGGTCATTGCTCCTCGTCGGTGACCACCATCAGGTACTTGCCGGTGCGATGCGGGTCCGGTACGAACCACGCGGGCTCACCCTTGGTCGTTCGACCGAGCCGTGCTCCGGGCATGGGCGGCTCGCTGGCCTTGATCACGCGCTCTTTCAGCGTGCGTGCATGTCCGCCCAGCGAGCGGTTCACGGTCTCGATGGGGTAGGTGCGCTCCGGCATGAAGCCGCTCGCGCGCAGATCGATGCACGTCCTCTCCACCGCTTCCAGGATGTGCTCGACATCGTCCTCCGTATGCGCCGTGGTGAGGAAGTGCGGGAAGTCGAGCACGTGCACCCCGTGGTAGCGCATCAGCATGAAGAAGAGCTCGGTGTAGTTGACGCTCTCGTCGTACTTGGTCTTGAACGCGCTGCCGAAGGTGACCCAGCGGAACGGCAGGCGGTGCTTGTCGAAAAGCTCGTTGGCGCGCGTCACCATGCTGCCGGTCATGTCGTTGAGGCGTTCCTGCAGCGCGGGACCGGCGTTCTTCATTTGCAGCAGCACGGCCTTCATGGCGGCCAGTGTGAGCGGGTGGCGTACGAAGGTGCCGGCGAAGTAGGTCACGCCCGCAGGCGGGACGCTGTCGTCGCCGAACTCCCAATGGCCCCCGTCCAGGGCGTCCATCCACTCGCGTTTGCCGATCATGGCGCCGATGGGCATGCCGCCGCCGATCACCTTGCCGTAGGTGCCGATGTCGGCCTCGATGCCGAACAGCCCCTGGGCCCCGTTGGGGTGCATGCGGAATCCGGTGATCACCTCGTCGAAGATGAGGGCGGTGCCGTGGTCCTTGGTGATGCGCCGCACTTCGCGGAGGAAGTCCACCGGACGGAACTCCATGCGGCGGCTCTGCACCGGTTCAACAAGCACCGCCGCGGCCTCGTGGCAGCGCTGCTTGATGATCTCCAGGCTCTCGGGGGTGCCGTAGTCGAGGATGAGCATGTTCTGCACGGCCTCGGGCATGATCCCGGGCGCGCCCGGATAGCTCTTGCGGCTCTTGCTGCCGCGGATGATCACCTCGTCGTTGATGCCGTGATAGCTGCCGCTGAACGCGATGATGAGGCTGCGCCCCGTCACTGTGCGGGCCATGCGCATGGCGCCGAGCACGGCCTCGCTGCCGGTGTTGCACACCGCGGCGCGCTCGCCGCCCGTCAATTCGCAGAGCAGGTGGGAGACCTCCGCGGCCAGCGGGTGCATGGGCCCGATCTCGATGCCCTGCTCCAGTTGCTTGTGGCAGGCGTCCTTCACGAAGTCGGGCATGTAGCCGAACATCGAGCTGCCGAACCCGCTGAGGATGTCCACGTACGCGTTGCCGTCCAGGTCCCACAGGTGGCAGCCCTTGCTGCGGTCCACCACCACCTGGTAG
>JAEUSV010000073.1 GCA_016788485.1 Flavobacteriales bacterium | reverse complement strand
GGTGGGGAGGAACCAGATGCGGCTCACGGCATCGGGGCGGTGGCCGCTGCGGCCGGCGCGCTGCACGAAGCGCGCCACACCCTTCGGCCCGCCCACCTGCACCACGGTCTCCACCGGACGGAAGTCCACGCCCAGGTCGAGGCTGCTGGTGCACACCACGGCTTTGAGCCGGCCTTCGTCCAGCGCCTTCTCGACCCATTCGCGCACCTCGCGGTCGAGGCTTCCGTGGTGCAGCGCGATGGTGCCCGCCAACTCCGGCGCGAGGTCCAGCAGGTGGTGGTACCAGATCTCGCTCTGCGCACGGGTGTTGGTGAAGATCAGTGTGCTGGTGCTCTGGTCGATGATGGGCAGCAGCCGGTTCGCCAGCTTCAGCCCCAGGTGACCCGCCCACGGATAGCGCTCCACCTCCTCGGGGATGATGCTGCGGACCTCGATGGGCTTTTTGATGGTGGAACGCACGAGCACAGCACCGCTGCCGTGAACCTTGTGACTTGACACTTGACCCTTGTGACTTGTCACTTGCCTGCCCATCAGCACATCCATGGCCTCATCGAGGTTGCCGATGGTGGCGCTGATGCCCCAGATGCCCAGCCCCGGGCGCAGGGCCTTCAGCCGGCTCAGGGCCAGTTCCACCTGTACACCGCGCTTGCTTCCCAGCAGCTCATGCCACTCGTCGGCGATGAACCAGTCCAGGTGCTTGAACAGGTCGGCGTATCCCTTGGTGGCCAGCAGCACATGCAGGCTCTCCGGAGTGGTGACGAGCAGCTGGGGCAGGGCCTTTTTCTGTGCCGCGCGTTCCTTGGTGGAGGTATCGCCGGTACGGGCACCTACCTTCCAATCCAGCCCCACGCCGTCGCACATGCGCTGGGCGCTCTCCGCGATCTCACCGGCCAGGGCGCGCAGGGGCGTGATCCAGATGGCCCTCAATCCTCGGTTGTCACTCCGGCCTTGAGCCGGAGTCGCGTGAAGTGCGTGGTTGACCACGCCCCCCCAGACCGCGTAGGTCTTGCCCGTGCCGGTGGGCGCGTTCAGCAGGCCGCTGCGGCCCTCGGCCATGTGCGCCCACACCTCGCGCTGGAAAGGCTGCGCGGTCCAGCCTTGGGCGCTGAACCACGATGCGAGGGTGGAGTGGGGGGCGTGGAGACTCACGGGGTTCATATCCTGGGGCACCACGAAGGTGCGGCCGGTGGAGCAACAACTGGAACGTGCATCGGGGTCATTCCATGCCGGCACCTTTGAACTTTGTTACGTTGCGTGCGTCAAAGACGAGGGAGCACCGATCTCGACAGAACATTACCCGCATGCATCTCCACGACCGCATCATCCGCTTTGCCCTGTTCGCGGTAGCATTGGTGCTGTTGTTCGCCGCCTGCCGGAAGGAGGCAGAACCGGCAGCGCCCGACATCATCGCAGGCGGTGGCGTCAATATGAGCGACAGCGCCTACACCATCACCCGGACCATCGGCACGGACAGCCTGAGCGTGGAGGCCATCCTGGACAAGCCTGCCGAGGATACGCTGGACGTGCTGATGCTGTTCCACGGCACGGTGGGCTACGACAGCCTGATCCTGGAGGCGGCGCAGAACACCCTGGGAGCCTTCGATGCCATCCTGGACCGCGAGGACATGCTGCTGGTGAGCGTGGCCTATCCGGAGGAGGGGCTGCTCTTCGGCGACAACGTCCGACAAGCCGAGGCGGCCCTGCTGTGGGTGCGCGACCATGCGGCGCAGGAGCTGGACATCACCGTGAACAAGATCTTTCTTGCCGGCCACTCGCAGGGCGGGTACATCGTAACGCGCCTCAACACCATGCACCCGACCAACGGCGTGATCGCCAATGCGCCCGGGCCGCTGAACCTCGTGTTCCGTTGCGGGCTGGAGGAGGATGGACAGCTGGCGCCCGGCGCGGTATGCACCTTGCTCTACCAGACCTACGGATCCACGCAGGATGCACCAGAGGCCTACATGCAGCGCTCCCTGCTCAGCTTCACCAGCGGACACCTCTCCGATATCCTCTTCGTGCAGGGGCTAGATGACTCACCGATCCAGATGTACTCCTGGCCCACCTTCCGCCAGCAGATGGAGGATTGCACCGATTGCCAGGACCGCACCTTCCTGGAGCTGCCAGGCCTAGGGCACCAGTCGCTCTTCAGCAGCCCGGTGGCAGCACAGGCCTTCAACGACTTCATCGATCAGCACTGAGCAAGCGACGGCGATGAAGGCATCCTTCGTTCACTGCTTCACCAAGTACGCATTTCGCCCGCTGCCATCCAGCAGGAGCACCACGTAGGTGCCTGGAGCGAGCCCATCAAGGGGGAGCAGCCCGCGTTCGCCATTGAGGCGACCGGAGCGCACCGTACGTCCCATGCCATCCAGGAGCATGTACATTGATGGGCCGGTGATCCCCTCCAGCAGGATCGCATCGGTGGCCGGATTGGGCCATGCCATGAGCTGCTTCGTCGGCTGCTCCATCATCGCCGTGGTGATCCCGCCGCAGGTGAAGCCCTGGAAGAAGTCCCAGACCACGTTCGTGGCGCTGAACGAGGCACCGGTGGGCCAGGTGTGACCGCCGCCGGCGATCTTGTAGTGGACCACGCTGGCGTTGCCGGCACAGGGCGTGAACACCTGCTGTTCCACCGTGGCGTTGAACGGGGTGATGGTGGGCGGCGTGGCGCAGGCCAGGTCCGCGGTCCACAGGTCGAGCACATCCTGCACGCCCAGTCCGCTGAAGATGCTGCCGTTGTAGCTCACAATGAAGTCGGAGGTGCCGTGGATCTGTAGCACGCCCGGGGTGTGCTGCGGCGCGCAGGCTCCAACGGCCCCGGTGTTGATGGTGCCGGAGACCGAGGCGATGGCGGCGAAGCACTTGGGGCTCTCGCAGCCCAGCTTGTGGCTCATGTAGCCGCCCGCCGAGAATCCGCAGGCGTAGATGCGCGTGGTGTCGATGCTGTACTGGGTGATCAGCGTGTCCCGCAGGGCCCCGATGTAGCCCACGTCATCGGCCGTGCTGCCGCCGGGAAAGGGGGAGTTGGTGTTCCAGCCGTTGTTCACGCCATTGGGATAGGCCACGATGAAGCCATCCTGCTCGGCCAGGTCATTGAAGCCGGTGGCGTTCATGATGGCCGAGGCGCTCTGGGTGAAGCCGTGCATCACGAACACCAGCGGTACCGGGGTGCCCGGGTCATAGCCCGATGGCACATCGGTGATATGGTCACGGGTGAGGCCTTCATGCCAGATGGTGCCGTTCACCTGGGCGGTGGCGGTCGTGGCCAGCAGGGCCAGGGCGGGGAGGAGGACGCGTGGGGTCATGGGAAGGGAACGATCGGTGCGGTTCAGGGTTCGGTCGTGCTGGAAAGGTTGGCCCCGGCCATGCGTTTCAGGTCATCCAGCGTGTTCGCGTCCTGCGGCCGCTTGTCCTTTCGCCAACGCGCGATGCGCGGGAAGCGCACGGCCACACCGCTCTTGTGGCGGGAGCTCGCACTGATGCCCTCGAAGGCGATCTCGAAAACGAGCTCCGCCTTCACCTGCCGCACGGGACCGAAGCGCTCCAACGTGTTCTGCTTCACGAAGGCGTCCACTTCCAGCATTTCGGCATCCGTGAGGCCGCTGTAAGCCTTGGCGAAGGTGACGAGCTGCCCGTCGTGCCACAGCCCGAAG